>JBDRES010000081.1:0-37197 GCA_043819515.1 bacterium | reverse complement strand
CGTGGGACCACTGGGTGCTGTCGGGCGTCTCTGCCCGACGTGGGACCACTGGGTGCTGTCGGGCGTCTCTGCCCGACGTGGGACCACTGGGTGCTGTCGGGCGTCTCTGCCCGACGTGATACTACTGGGTGCTGTCGGGCGTCTCTGCCCGACGTGATACTACAGGGTGCTGTCGGGCGTCTCTGCCCGACGTGAGACCACTGGGTGCTGTCGGGCGTCTCTGCCCGACAGCGGCTCCCATCATGTGTCGGGTTTCTTTGTTCGCTCCGCTCATTCCTGAACCCGACGTATACCTCACCCAGAGCGACGCGACGAGTGGGCTACCGGAATCACTGTGCCTTCAACGGATAATCGAGGCCGTTGCAGGGCTTGCCGAAGAGGCGACACATGGCCAGAACCTGTCCCTGATGCTGATAGATGTGCGTTTGCGTTCGGGTGATCACGTGAACAGGCTTCAACACATGTTCTTTGTTGCCCCAGGTTAACATCGTGCGGGCAGTGTCCAGCTCGGTCTCCGAAGCCCCCTTCAGATAAACCTGGGTGGCGGCAGAGACTTGTTCGCGGTATGACTCCAGGGATTCGACGGTAGGGTAGTCGGGGGCGTCGTCGTCGATATCCATGCGCCCCTGGAGCACCCCCAGCCAGTACTTCTCCGCACCGATCATATGATGGAGCTGTAGCTGAACAGAGGCGTATCCAAAACCATCAACTTCGCGATGCAACTCCTCTTCGCTCAGCTCCCGGCAGTGCTTGAGCAGCCCTTCGAATGTCCGGTGCGTACGCTCATGCAGATCTAAAAGGAATTGTTGGGTGGTCATATGTTTCTCCGGTTGATTCACTCTTGCATCGAGAGTATACGACAACGTGCGGCCATTGTCACCCTTCGCCTCGGCCCAGGGCGACAAGTGAGCACAGTGTAGGTCGACACCCCTTTGGGGTTTCGACAACATAAACAAGTTTGAGCCGGCAGGCGGCACTGACTCACCTGAAGTAGGTATGTACAACGGCCCCAGATACAAGCGCCACGAGCAGCACGAATTCGACCAGAGCGAACACCAGCACAATCGTGAGCAATCCACGGTCAGATACCGACCTGTAGCCCCCCGGTTCGCTCCCGGTATCCTCATCAATAATGGGCAGTTCTCCGCGAACGCGGCGCGATCGACCGTCATGAATCCGACAGCGACAGTTGTCCTCATCCAAGATGCTCGGATAAGCCGGTCCGACTGAAATGTTGTACCGCCCGTGCGACCTAAGGCGGCGACCAAGTATACGGTTTGCTTGATCACGGATCAGCTTGACACTCTCATGGAAATTCTTGTATCGAGAAATCAACACATATGTCGAGATTATGACACTAAAGAATACAACAAGGCTGCCCTCGCGAGTACCCTTTATTCTCACATTGACCTCAAGACCGAACAGTTCACGTAGGTCGTGTGGCAATTCGTGGTTCAATGCTTCCAAGACGATCGATTCTTCCTCACCATAATCCCAATTCGTACTCTCCTCGTATTTGCCTTCTTGCAGTCTGGCAATTGTGGCTTGGAAAACGACTTCATCACATTGCTCATCGTAGTGGATTTTCCTTCTCATAGCCAACCTCCTCCATTTTGAACCTCGTGCGCCCAGATCTATGGCCTTCCTGCGTCTTGCGGGGATCGCTCTTGCCCCCCTTCTTGTAGTTGACTTAGCTCTATTCTCAAGCCTTTCATTCGGTTAACACCCGGCTGCGGAATCGCATCAAAGACCGCCGATTTTGTCGAATTTCCGCAGGACAGGTGGAGTATTCCCTGTGACCATTTATTGACGAATTTTGACGAAAGGAGTGCCGATGTCAACCATGTTCTGGCTCTGGGCGGCAGCGGTTGTAGTCTTTTTGATACTGGAGCTAATGACGCCGACCCTGGTGTTTGGCTGCTTCACGGCGGCCTCACTGGCGGCCGGTGTTTACGCCTGGTTCGCGCCGGAGGCCTACTACTGGCAAATTGGAATCTTCATCGTAGTGTCGCTAGTGCTGCTTCCGGCGACTCGCGCCTTGGCCAAAAAGATAACCAAAGAGTCGCCACAAAAATCAAATGTCGACGCGCTGGTCGGGCAGGTCGCCCTGGTTACCAAAGCGATCGATCCTGATCTGGGTGGCCAGATCAAGATCCAGGGCGAAACCTGGCGCGCCTGGGCGACCAAGTCGATTGGCGAAGGAACCAAAGTGGTAGTCATGAGAATAGAAGGGGCTCATTTGCATGTTGAGCCCAAAAACGAATAAAGGGGAAAGGAAATGACCATGAACCCGGTAATGATATTCCTGATAGCGTTTGGCGCCATGGCCTTTATCGTGGCCATGATGGCCGTCCGAGTGGTTCGGCCGTTCGAGCGCGGGCTGGTCGAGCGTTTGGGCAAATTCCAGCGTATACTGGACCCGGGCTTGAATATGATTGTGCCGTTTTTCGACACCGTCATCAAGGTCGACATGCGCGAGGTGGTGCTGGATGTCCCGCCGCAGTTGGTGATCACCGCCGACAACGTCAGTGTCGAGGTTGATGCCGTCATCTATGAGCAGGTCACCGACCCGGCCCGGTCCAAGTATGAGATTTCCAACTACATCATGGCCTCGACCAAGCTGGCGCAAACCAACCTGCGTAATGTTATCGGCGAGATGGATCTCGACGCTTGCCTGGGCTCGCGCGATTCGATCAACTCCCAGTTGCGTGATGTGCTCGACGAAGCCACCGACAAGTGGGGTGTCCGTGTCAACCGCGTCGAGTTGCAGCGGATCGATCCGCCGCGCGATATCACCGAAGCCATGAGCCGCCAGATGAAGGCCGAACGCGATAAGCGGGCGACCATTCTCTCGGCCGAGGCGGTCAAACAGGCCGAGATTACCAAGGCTGAGGGTTACCGCCAGTCGAAAATCCTCGAGGCCGAGGGTGAGGCTCAGGCTGTCCGCACCCGAGCCGAAGCTGAAAAGTTCCGCCAGTTGACCGTGGCGCTGGGTGAGGCTCAGGCGATTACGTCGGTCTTTGGGGCCATTCACGAGGCCAAGCCGGATGAAAAGCTGATCACGCTGAAATATCTCGATATGCTGCCCAAGCTGGCTGACGGCGAAGCTACTAAGATCTTCATGCCGATCGAAGCCTCGGGGATAATTTCATCCTTGGCGGCGATGGTGGAAGGGATCAAAGGCAACGACGGCGGTGGTGCTAAGCAGCCGGCTCCCGGCCGGAAGATGCCTGTTGCACCGCCGGCACCCCCGGTGGCGCCGGACGACCCACCCCCCGGCCCACAGTTCGCGTAGCAGACGCGGTGTGGTTTGCGGTGTGGTTTATGGAAGTATGTTCTATAATGAAGTGCCGCCAGGCGACTCGCCTGGCGGCACGTGCAAATATCCGGCACGTACAAACGTTGAAGTTGTCGAAACCCCTTCGGGGTGTCGACCTACGACTACGGCCCTTTGATAGCACATAAGACACACCACGGGTGTCACCCTGAGCGGAGTCGAAGGGTGACAGGGCAAAGGACATGTCGAATCGTCATTCCCGCGAAAGCGGGAATCTATTCTTGAGACGGAAGATGAAGAATGGATCCCTGCTTCCGCAGGGATGACGGAAAAGTAGGAAATGAAGAGCGCACTTATACTTGTGATCCAAGTTGGCTTCATTCTCTTGGGGCTGTTCCTGATTCGAGGTTCTTACCTCAGTCTTTCAGGCAGACAATTTCCAGACATGCCGCCGAGATCCAAGTATCTGGGAATTCCGATGGGTATCATTTCTATAGCCATAGCTGTCCTTTGGATGATGGGCAAGTTGTTTTGAAGTAGGCGGACAAATGTGGGAATGGTCGGGTTCCCCAGTGAGCCGGGGTGCCCCACAGCTTGCTGTGGGGTCAGATTCGAATGCGGCGTGAGAAGACTGCAGGTGCCGCCAGGCGACTCGCCTGGCGGAATCTTGATACGCCGAAGCTGTCACGCGAGTCGTGTGACAGGGGACCGTAGGTCGAGCTCCACAGTGAGCGAAGCGAACGCAGATACCCGACACGCATGGCGTGGTCTATGGACTATCAAAGGGCGGCAGTCGTACGGTGTCGGGTTTTTCCCTCCGGTCGGAACCCGACCTACCGGGACTGATTCCTTTTGTGACGGGTCTTGCGAGGTCGCGGTACCGACGTCGTGTGACCTGCCGCTGTCGCTCCTCACCGCCCTAGGTTGCAGGTCACAATCCGCCTGTGGCAATCAAGTCCTGACACAAAGGAATACAGGCTTTCTCCACAGACCACTTTGCAGCGATGACATGGAAGGAGCGGTAGTGATATCGCCCGGACGCCGTCAGGCGCAAGACCTGACGGCACACTCTGACGGCACGAGGCTGTCCGCCGCAATCTGACGGCACGAGTCTGACCTCAATCGTGCTGTCGGGCGTCTCTGCCCGACAGCATCTATCCCTCACAAGAGTCGCCCGACAGCATCTACTCATCACCGGCGTGCTCGGCAGCATCAGGTCCCATGTAGGTCAGGCCCCCTTACGCTCCTGACTTCTTAGTTTGAGAGCGACTGCGCTACGCTCACTGTCTGTATCCTCGCCCTGCGCGGGGATGACGGACAGGGAGCGGGCTGACAGAAGGCCATAAACCCTGGCGGGCCTGATGTCGTCCTATTGAGATCCGGGACTATGCCGGTCAGCCGTCGTTGGCGGTAGTTATCCGTCGATGAGCCCGATCAAGGAGGGTGCTGGAGCCGCGGTGAAATATCGGTATGACGCTAGTATCGACCTGATCACGACACAGATCGGCAAAGGCGCCGACAACCATATCGACCTCGCCCTGAGTCTTCAGATCGACCACCAGCAAGTGGCAGGTAGAATCGCAACCCAGATGGTCGACATCAGCGTCATCAAGTCCCAGGTTGTAGAGCATTTCGCAGAAGACTCCGTCGTCAGCCCCGCACTCGTAATTGACGCCGGCAAAAGCGACACTGTAACCCATGATTCTGTCATAGTTGAACGGCACCAGCGCCGCCACCACCAGGACCACCGCCGCCACTGCGGCTGCAGCGATCGGCAGGCGGCCGCGGCGTTCTATACGGACTTTGTCACCGCGCCGGGCGCGGGCTTCGATTCGTTGTCGTTGCACCTGTAACGGCACCAGGCCCTCCCGGTCATCTGTCCCGGCCGATTGATAGATCGCCCGCAGGCTGGTTGAAGCCTCATATAGACGGCGGCACTGCCGACAGGCGGCAAGATGCTCATTGAGGGCCGAATCGGTCTCAGCCTGGCGGCCCAGATGAAGTAGTACATCCAGTTGTGCTTGGACATCTCGACATTTCATGACCCGACCTCCGGTTTTGCGCCCGACAGCACGACACTGTCTACGATTTGCAAATCGGACAAGGCTTGCTGCATTTTCGAAACGCCGTTCACTGTCATGTTTCCGATACAGCTCCGGTTACCTGCTCCGTGCCGGCGATTTGCAGATCGAGCAAGGCTCGCTGCATTTTGCGACGGGCGCGAAACAGCGCGGCCTTGGTGGCACCTTCGGTTTTGCCGTTCAGTTCGGCCAGGTCCGTTACCGACCAACCCTCAAGCTCATGAAGGGTTACCAGGGCCTGCTCGGCCGGCGACAGGACGACAAAGGCTTTCTGAAGCCAACGCCGGGCTGTCAGGACATCCTGAGGATCTTCGGTCCCCAGCGAGTCAGCCAAGGCCGGCGTCAGCGACACGCGCCGTTTCCACCACGGTCGCCGTGTCTGGCTGGTGAAGCGATTGACCAGAATTCGATACAGCCAGGCACGAAAGGCGAGATGATCACGGAGAGTATGAAATTTGTTGTGCGCCGCCAAGAGGCCGTCCTGTAACAAATCGTCTCCTAAATCACGGCTGCCAGTCAACTTACGGCAAAACATAGCCGCTCTCTCGTACTCGGGTTCGATCAGCTCCCAAAAAAGAGCCTTATCCGTTTTCATCCGCATTAATGACGCTTCTGGGCGGTTACAGGTTACGTGCTCGGTCTGCCGTTACCATATTAGCCTATGGTCCGGCAGCGTACCAAACCAATAATGATTCTTGCTTCGGTTTTGACCAGTTTAACTATTGGGGCAATGGAGTTGTGCGCAGGCCGGCAGAGATACGGGACAACGGTCCACAGAGATCTCATTTTGAAAAGGACGCGGTCCTGTTTGCCTGCCATCGGGGTGATCTTGATCCCTTCTTCTTTTGATCGTTGTAGTTGGTTGGGGTGGGTTGGCGAGACCGGTCAGATAAGTGAGGTTGGATTGGTTTATCGCGGCCCCGACCTGCCTGCGGTCTTGCTTTTTGGTTTGTTCGACGCCCGCAGAATAGTGTCCACATGGAGCTCGGCATATATCGAAGTTGCGAGGCTCAGGTGGGTCAGGACCTTTGTAGGGCTGACAGCTTGAGCCTACGACTGCCGCGCACGATAGTCAGCAATCGCCCGGCGTATCGCCTGAGGAGCCAACGTGGAGCATTCGATTTTCTCGGCCGGGAGGCCATCAAGATAGGCCACAATATCCTCTTTGGTCAGGCCCAGGGCCTCTTCGATCGTCTTGCCGAGGACCAGCTCCGCGGCCGCAGAAGATGTGGCTATGGCCGCCGCACATCCGAAGGTCTTGTATTTGATTTCAGCAATGCGACCGTCTTCGATCCGTATGAACAGCTTCATCATGTCGCCGCAGGCGGGATTACCGACCGAGGCGACGCCATCGGGATTGTCGATCTGGCCGGTGTGGCGCGGATTCTCAAAGTGATTCAGGACTGTAGCGTTGTACATGGTGACTCAGTCTAGTCGAAAAAGCGCCGAAGGCAAGGGGAATGTTCTCGCCTGCTGTGTTGTCACTGCTTAAAAGCCGGGACATCCAGAGTTTCGCTTGGGGTTGCCTATTTGCTCGAGCCGGGATATTGTTCTTGACTCTGTCTAATACAATAACTATTCTAAATAGATGAACGACGCCATCACGATTTTGCGCCAATGCGATATTCAACCCACGCCTCAGAGAATCGCGGTGGTCGAATATGTGCTCAAGAGCACGACTCATCCTTCTGCAGACGATGTTCTTCGTTACGCACGCAAGAAGTGTCCCACGGTTTCGCGGGCGACCGTATACAACACTCTGAACTTGCTGGTGGCGAAAGGACTTCTGAGAACGCAGCAGATCAGAGAAGCAACGGTGGTTTTTGATCCCAACCTGAATCGACACCACCACTTCATTGACGAGGACACAGGTGATATATATGATGTTCCCTGGGAGCAGTTGGAGGTGAAGGGGAGGGAGAAGCTCCGAGGTTTTGAAATTCTTGAATACCAGGTGATAATGCGCGGCAGACGGAGTAAAAAGAAGTGACTCTTTTTTTGTCTAGTGCTAAGACCATGTCTAATATTAGACGTATTCTGCGTCGGTTCGTGATCAGTTGCCATTAGTGCGATACTTGAACATAAACTCTGGAGGATGTAATGAAAAAGAAGTCGCAGTTGACGACATCGGCTGGAATCCCGGTCGGTGACAACCAAAACGCCATGACGGCCGGGCCGCGCGGACCGCTATTGGTTCAGGACTGGCAGTTATTCGAAAAGCACGCCCATTTCAATCGTGAACGCATTCCCGAACGGGTCGTTCATGCCAAAGGGTCCGGCGCTTATGGCACCCTGAGGATCACCCACGACATCACTAAGTTCACCAAGGCGAACATCTTCTCCAAGATAGGGAAAAAGACCGATTGCTTTGTAAGGTTTTCGACGGTGGCGGGTGAACGAGGTGCGGCCGATGCTGAACGCGATGTCAGGGGCTTTGCCATGAAGTTCTATACCGATGAGGGCAACTGGGACCTGGTCGGTAACAACACGCCGGTGTTCTTCATTCGGGACCCCTATAAGTTCCCAGACTTCATCCACACCCAGAAACGAGATCCGAAAACCAATTTGAGAAGTAACACTTCTCAATGGGATTTCTGGTCGCTTTCCCCTGAGAGCCTGCATCAAATCACGATCCTCTTCTCCAACCGGGGACTACCGCGCAGTTACCGCCATATGAACGGCTACGGCAGTCACACATACAGTTTCATCAACAAGAACAACGAGCGCTTCTGGGTGAAATTCCACTTCAAGACTGCGCAAGGAATTCAATGTCTCACCGGTGAAGAATCGGAAGCGATCATAGCTAAAGACCGCGAGAGCCATCAGCGCGATCTGTTTGAGGCGATCGAAAAAGGCAGACTCCCCAAATGGAACCTCAAAGTACAGGTGATGACCCAGAAGCAGTCCGAGAAAACGTCGTACAACCCGTTCGATCTGACGAAGGTTTGGCCGCACCGCGATTTCCCGTTGATTGACGTCGGTGTCATGGAGCTCAATCGCAACCCGGAGAACTATTTCGCCGAAGTCGAACAGGCGGCCTTCTCGCCTGCCAACGTAGTTCCCGGCATCAGTCACAGTCCCGACAAGATGCTGCAATTCCGCATCTTCTCATATGCCGATGCCCACCGTTATCGTCTGGGTGTCAACTACGAGAGCCTGCCGATCAACAGTCCCAAATGCGCGGTCAACACCTACCACCATGACGGACCGATGCGCTTTGACGGCAACCACGGAGGCGATGTCAATTACGAACCAAATAGTATGGGCGGCCCCGTCGAGAATCCTAAGTTCAAAGAGCCACCTCTGAAGATCGATGGTGACGCCGATCGTTATGATCATCGCGAAGGAAACGACGATTACACTCAAGCCGGGAATCTTTATCGGTTGATGCCGGATGATGAGAAAAATCGCTTTCATCACGCTATCTCCGGGGCTATGTCAGGCGTGCCGCAGGAGATTGTCAAGCGGCAGTTGGCCCACTTTGCCAAAGCTGACAAGGCATACGCCGAGGGTGTTAAGAAGGCCTTATTAAAGTAACTGCCACTAGTACCAGACCAACGGGCAGAGTCCGATGACCTGCCCGTTTGTGGTTTGGAGACAAGGACAGAAGCCAAATCATCATCCCGCGCAGGTGGAGGATATAGGCCTTCAAAGGGGGTGGAAATGCAGATCCCTGCTTCGGCGCTTTTTGAAAAAACTCTGTACTTCCCGGGTGAACAACATTGAAGTGCAGGTGCTGTCGGGCGACTCGCCTGACAGCCGTCTGATTGCCGGACAGGTGTCACGCAAGTCGCGTGACACCACCGAGCGCACTTGGCTTTTTCAACAGTATGTATGGCCGGGCTGACGAAAGTCAAGTATAGGGGTAGCGACCCAATGAATCGGGATTGACGGCACTACCGAGGCAGATTCGGTTCAGGCGTTGCGGGTCGGATTCCGGAGTGAGCACCGCGAACGATGGAACCGGCCACCAGACATAACTTGCTAACCTTCGGTGGCGCATAAAACCCACGCCGTGTGTGTCATTGTCGTCTTGCAAAAGAGCCGGCGGAGGCCTATATTGGCTTTCTATGAGTGAAACGATACGTATGTCCAAAGAAGGTTTGGCCAAACTTGAGGCGGAACTGAGGCGCCTTAAGTTTGAAGAACGCCCCAAGATTGTCGCCGAGATAGACCGCGCCCGCCAGTTGGGCGATTTGTCCGAGAATGCCGAGTACCATGCCGCCAAGGAGGCCCAGGGGCATCTGGAGCGCAAGATAGTAGAGATGCAGGAGAGGTTGGCCAGGGTACAGATGGTCGATACCGACGCCATTCCCACCGACAAGGTCTACTTGTATGCCAAGGTGTTGGTCAAGGACCAACTCCATGACGAAGAAATTGAGTATACGATTACGCCGCCTGACGAGGCTGATGTCGACAACGATATCATATCGATCGACTCACCGGTAGCTAAGGCTATGCTGGGCAAGGCGGTGGGCGAGGTGGTCCAGATCCCGGTCCCGGCCGGCACGCTGACATATGAGATTCTCAAGATATCTCGTTGAGTTCAATCAAGAATGGCTATTCAAAACGCGGGCTTGGCTGGGTCCGCGTTTTTTGGATGGTGGGGGGTAACCCGGCCCTGGGGGTACGTTGAAAAAGCCAAGATCGTCCGGTGGCGTCACGCGACTCGCCGGATGACTTTGAAGCACCACCTGAGCCGTCGGGCCGAGACGCCCGACGGTACCTGTACTATGTCGGTTCCCCCTCTCGAGAGGCGGTTAGGGGGTGTGTCTAGGGCCGGATATAGTCGCATGCGGGGTTTGTCAGCAGGCGCCTAGGGGGCATGGTCGCAGAGTTTTGATATGTGTGTGCCGCAAGCCTGCTTCGTCTTCACTCATTGCAGACAAATGAGTGTCGGCCCAAGACTCACGATTTCCTATAGTCGCGACGGCGTCTTGATGATTTAGTCGTCATCACCTTCGACCAGGGTCATGATATTGCCAACCAGGATCGGTTCGACGGCGTAAAATCCCTGACCATACTTACAACCGGCCCCGAGACCAAACGACCGGGCCATCGATGAAATCGTCTCGATGTAGTCCTTGGATTTGTCCGGATTCATAAACTGCGACTGGTGGGCCTGCAAGGCCGTGATCCACAAATCGAAATGGGGAGTGATGTCGGCCACGAAATTGGGGGACACCCGCGGTGGGAGGAAGTAGTGAAAAATGCGTCTTACCAAGTGGGGTTCACCGCCCAGATCAGCTTTCCGGAGTGCGGCCAGGTTGGCGGCGTTGACAGTGATGATGCCTGAGGCGACATGGTCGGGGTGTGACTGCCGTCGGCCGTGGCCGACATGGGGGTACGGGGCCAGGATCAGCTTAGGGCGACAGTCGCGTATGATCTGGGCCAGCGCCAGGCGTTTGTCGTAGCTGTCCTGAAGGCGGGTATCACCCCAGTCGAAGACCTTGACAATATCGGCTTTCAAAATAGCCGCCGCTGCGTCAATCTCACGCACCCTGATTTCGGCCGAGCCGCCGGTGCCCATTTCGCCCTGGGTCATGATGACCAGACCGCAGCGATAACCTCGCCGGGCCAGGTCGATCAGCACCCCGCCGGTGCCGACCTCGACATCGTCCGGATGGGCGCCGATCGAAAGAACATCGTAGGTATTGTTCATATCATTCATAAACCAAAAAACCCGGAGGCCAACCTCCGGGTTCTGTTGTTCAGTATTTCACTTACTTATTGAAGCTTTGCGAATGGAAAATCAGCATCCGCTTCATTATGTCGTAGACATACTGGCTGTTGGTGGTCGGGTGACTGCCATAACCCTGGAATGTCTCGAGGGTCGGATTCAAGCCGGAGTTTTGCAGTGTCTGTGCCCAGGATGTGGTCATCTCATGATAACCCCATCTGGAATCAGCATTGGTACCCAGCCAGAGATCAATACCGCTCAGGCTGTGACCCGGCAAGAGATTCTCAAGGTTCTCATCCAGCCAGCGTCCCCAGATGGTGTCCGGACCCTGATACGGCCGCTCGGTGAAGCTGAACGGTACATGGAAATCGAAATTGCGGGCATCCTGGTTGATGACATTCTGAACTAGAGTGGTCGAGTCCATGATTATGTGATATGACGAACCGCGCAGAGTCGAGTCGATCGTGATGTGATTAAACTGCACACCATTCTGGGTCAGGACAGTAATGGTGATCAGGGTGTCCAGGTCAAGGTCATGGGGAGAGAAAGCCAACGAGCCGCCTATGAACATGCGCGAGATCGGGTTGGTAGCGGAGCTGTCATACGCCGTGCGGAGGTTGGCAGCCGTCAACTGCGGCTGTTCGACAAAGACGCTGTCCATCAGGTCGATCAGGCCGCTGCTGCCGTCGGCGCCGTCAAAATCCATGGGACCGTCAGCGCCTGACACAGAGCCATACTTGCCGCTAAGCATGGCGGCACGATAGGCGCCGTAAGCGCCGGTGCCGAAACCGCCGATGCCACGCCACTTGGCAGAATCAGCCAAGACCAGCGTCCCGCCGAGAACGTCGTCAATCCACTGAACCATGGCCTGGCCCAGCAGATCATCATAGAGACCGGCCGGATAGCTGGATCCGGCATAAAAATAACCGCCAAAGACCGGGTTGTTCTGAACGCAGAAAATCACCATCGGCTCAATCTCGCCGGTAGCGATCAATTCGTCGGCCAGCTGCTTGAGACCGTGCTGAAAATAGAACTTCTCGTCCTCGCCTTCCGGCGCCAACAGGATGAGATAGGGAGCTCGCTTGTTGATGTCGGTGAAATAGCCTTCCGGACTGTAATAATCAAATTTGAGCAACTGATGACGATCATTCAGGATTTGCAGAAGGAGTTGGTCAAAAAAGACATGTTTGCCCGGCGTCAAACCACCAGGGTCTACGTCCAGATAGGTAAAGTCTGACGATCTCTCAGTGCAGCCGAGAGCCAGCAATGCCACCAGAAAGATCAGTATGGTCAATGTGATTTGCTTCATGATCCAGTCACCTCTCAAAACCGATAATTGACCGATAGCACCGTCTGGTAGGTATCAGCGCCATACGCACCGGTGAAATTGTCGTAGTTGCCGTCGCCATCCAGATCGGTCAGGCCCGGGGAGCTGCCGTCGGGATGGTGAATGTAATTAGTAGCCAGGCTCAGATCCCACTCCTGAATGTGGACCACCAGGCCGCCGCTGAGGCCGAGCTTATTGCCCAAATCGACGATCTGCGGTGTCTGCAGCTCGTTCCCTTTGGCGGGGGATTGATCGTAATTGACACCGCCGAGGAGCGTCAGGCTTTCGTTGTAGACATATTGAGCGCCCGCCGCGACCTTGAAAGCGTTGTCCCACTGCACCGGGCGCGTGAGATCCTGGTTGAAGAAATTCTGCATCAACTCCGTCTCAACCGCTGTGCGAAAAACGCCCTGGGCGTATATATGATGCGACGCATAGTCGAAAGCGAAGCCTTCAAACTGTGACCAGAGGGTAAATTCAAAGTCCAGTGAAGCCAGCAGCTTTTCGCTGACCTGATAGGCCAAGCCGGCCCCAAACGACGGGGGCAAGGTGATAGTGGTCTCAAACTCACTAGAATCTATTACCAGGCTGCCGCTCTGCAAAAGACCGGCGACACCTTCGAGATCTTCAGCTCCGGTGATTCTGGGCATGTAAAAATCATGGTAGCCGTCGCCGCTGATGGTAATGTCAAAGGGGTAGAAGGCAGTGACGCCTAAGTCGAGCTTATCACTCTGATGCCACAAAGCCCCCAGACGTACGCCAAAGCCGAAGCCGTAACCGTCCTCGCGATTCCATTGGACGATTTTGTCAAAGGGGCGGTCGGCGAAAGGCCATTCCGGATCAACCAGCAGGTATGGATTATCTCTCAGGTAGATATTGCTGTAATTCAGGTCGGCGCGAAGCAGAGCCAGTCCGACACCGAGATTGAGTTTGTTCTCAATGAACTCACGCCCGGCGGTTAGCTGGAAGGCAACTACATCGAAGTTGTTTGCGTATTGCCGGGCGCCGGGCTTTAGGGAGTTGTTATAACCTGTCAGGCCCCCAAACAACTGCCACTCGACGTTGTAGTCAAAGGGCTGATAGGCCGACAGTCCGAACACGGTTTCTCCCCAGACCGGGAGCCTGACCATAAATCCAACGGAGGGATTGGACAGGATCTCGTGGTGGTTGAACAGCGGGATGTCATTGACGACCCCCGTCTCGTAGCCACCGTCCCATCGATAGTCGGGAGTGATTTCGTTGCGGTAATGCACCAAAGCTAGATTGCCGCCCAACTGCGCGTCGAAAATGTCGCCGTATCCGGCCGGATTATAATACGCTGCCGTCCAGTCGTCGGCTATGGCGCGGAAGGCGCCACCCATGCCGATCGCCCGGGCACCCACGCCGAGTCCCTCAAACCCGCTGGCAGCAAGACCAGCCGAAAGAATCAGGCACAGCATCATGGCGGCGACTGAAGCCCTAACCATTCGCATTTGCGTCTCCATATCTTAAGAAATCCAAACGTTACCTTCGCTTTCTCACGCCTCCGGCCGGCATCCGTCCGGCCCCAACCGCAGGTCTTGAGGGAGGCCCTTTCACACAACTTCCGCACGGCAAACCCTTTATCGCATCAGTAGTTCGCACCTGCGCAAAATGATCGGTCAAGGTACTATAACCCCTGCGGCTTGTCAAGCGCCTAACCCGGCTTTTTGGGTCGGCCGGACCGGCCCTACTGTTTATCGATGGTCTGATCACCACACCAAGTTAATGACGTATTTCCACCCGTCGGTGTTGAAGGGACTTGTATGGTCTGAGCAAATAGCCGCGACCGGAGACTCCCCTCGGGGAAGTGTTGAAGAAACACTCTACTTCGATACTGAACACGCCATTCCGTTGTGTCGGGCCTTGATTCGCCCCGGGCGAATTGTGACCCGACACCTAAGGTCATGTCAGGCAACGGCGGCAGGTCACACTCATCCGCTAGCGCGGATTCGCAAGACCTGCCGCAACAAGATCGAGTGCCTTTTCAACAAGCACTCAGAAGGGGGGGACAGATGTCCAAAGATCATTTACATCGGGGTCGATGCGGGCTTCATGGCGCAGGTGCTGTCGGGCGTCTCGGCCCGACAGCCATCTTGGTTACGAAACAGGCCTCTGGCAACTCGCGTGACAACACCGGGCGATCTTGCGCACGTGCTGTCGGGCGTCTCGGCCCGACAGCCATCTGGTTACGGAACAGGCCTTTGGCAACTCGCGTGACACCACCGGGCGATTTTGGCTTTTTCAACAAGCCCTCGGGCATGGCCGGCATGCAACGCCAGGGCCTAGTCTCTATATATGATATATGGAAAACAATTCCGGGTGCAAGGGAAGCGGCAGTATTGTCAGGAGCCGGTGGTGACCCCTCGAAGCTCCCTTGGCGACCCCGTAACTATCGGGATAACAACATATTAACAATGCCACCGCATATTCGGCACGGAAGCTGCATAGACCTGTAGGCAGGCGGTACAGGAAGGCCGCCGGCAGACACATGGCTGTGGAAGGAAAGAAACAATGCAACGCAAAATTATTATCATCGCCATCTTGGTGATCGTCCTGGTTTCCCTCAATTGGTTCAAGGTGCTTGTGGCTCAGGACTTGGGTTCACTGTCGTCCAGGCAAAAGGAGCAACTGCGTCTAAAGTGCGAGCAGACCGCCAGGCCCCAGACAGGTTCTCCGTATTATCAGACGCCGTCGATGTTTGACGCGGCCGAGCGTGAGTGCGACGCGACCTTTTCCAAGGCGCCCGACAGTGATGGCGCCGATTTGGATGTCACGGCTCCTGGCAATAGTGGTTCGGCTGTGAGCGAGCTCGGATCGCTGACCGAGCTGCCCGAGTTTGATGAGCTCAAGCCGTTCGGGGCGGAGTTTTTTGCGGTTCGGGCGAATGCCGATATCGGTCGGGATGTAGCCGCCACCGATGATTACGTACTCGGACCGGGGGATCAATTGATAATCTCCCTCTGGGGCCGGGTTGAGAAGCAGTACGATCTGACTATTGATCGCGAAGGCAAACTATTTATTCCGACGGTTGGCCAGTTGACTGCCTGGGGGGTGTCGCTGGAAGATTTCACGCATCAGGCCCGGAAGGCCTTCGGTCGCGTATACTCCGATTTCGATTTGACCTGCTCGCTGGGGAAAATACGCTCGATCCGCATCTATATTACCGGCGAGGTGAAAAATCCCGGGGCCTATACGGTGACGTCGCTGACATCACTGTTTAATGCCCTGACCCTGGCCGGCGGTCCCAGTGAGCAGGGATCGATGCGCCGAATAAAACTCATGCGGGCGGGAGAGTGCAGGACTCAGGTTGATTTGTATCAGTTGCTATTGGCCGGCGACAACACTATCGACTCACGGCTGTTAAGCGGCGATGTCATTTTTGTGCCGGTCGCGTCCGCCCAGGTGGCGGTGCGCGGCCAGGTCAAGCGGTCGGCTCTTTACGAGTTGATGGGGGATGAGACGGCCCTCGATGTTTTGGCTCTGGCCGGAAATCCGACCGCCGAAGCGTACCTCAAGCGAGTGATGCTGGAACGAATCGCCGGTCGTGACGAGTGGGAAGTGGTTGACCTCGATCTGGACCCAGGTTCGGGTGACGGGATTGATAATATCAGCCTGGTCGACGGCGACCGTCTGACGGTCTTCACCATCTACGAGGCCAAGCGCAACCTGGTCGGTTTGTTTGGGCAGGTGAAACACCCCGGCTATTATGAGCGGACCGACACCACCCACATCAGCCACTTGCTGGCTCAAGCGCAATTGCAGGCGCACAATGTTTATTACGATCGGGCCGATTTGTTTCGACATCATCCCGACTCTCGGGTTGAGATTATTCCATTGAATCTCAGGGCTATTATCAACGGCGAGGCGGACATGGTTGTGGCCGACCGCGACTCTATCCATATTTATCCTATCGATCAGCTTCGTCGCCAGCGCCGCGTTTATGTCGAAGGAGCCGTTAAGAATCCCGGCTGGTATCCGCTTTATACAGGGATGACCGTCGCGGATCTGGTTTTTCTGGCCGGGTCATTCGAACGCCAGGCGGACCTTGGTCAAGCCGAGCTGGCCAGTATCAGCGACGACGGCGAGGTGAGCTTGCGCTATGTGTCCCCCTCGGACCAGACGGCCGGACAGATCCACCTGGCCGAGGACGACCACCTCTTTGTGCGCTCGATACCGGGATGGCAGTCCGAACGGGCAGTGACTATTGAAGGCCAGGTTCGCTATCCGGGCGAATACGTATTGGCCTCCGATCGCGAGACGCTCTATGAGTTGCTGAGTCGTACCGGCGGTTTCACGTCCAACGCCTTTCCTCTGGGGATAATTCTCGAGCGATCTTCTATAGAAGGTGCTTTGCGGCATCGCGGGGTGTCGGATATGCTGGAACGTTCCAAGCCGCTGGCCACCGATTCGCTGGGCAATGTTACCAAAGGCGAAATATTCGAATATGACCTGGGTTCGATGAATCGGATTATTCTCGATGTCGACAATATACTGGCAACGTCGGGAGCGCAGGGCGATGTTGTTTTGCAGCCGGGCGACCACATCATAGTACCCTCGGTACCGACCGGGGTGCCGGTCATGGGTGCCGTCGGTTCCAACGGCACGCTCAGTTTTGTAGAAGGCCAGAAAGTCAAACGGTACATCCAGCGCGCCGGCAATTTCACGCGCCAGGCCGACAAAAAGCAAACCAGGCTTATCCGAGCCGATGGCGAGGTGTTCAGCGGCGGCAGTGTTTTAGGCAAACAGGCCCTTTTGGGTGACATAATCATTGTCCCGACAAGAATCGAACGCGATCGCGATTGGGGCAGAACGATCACCACCGCCGTGAGCGCCGTTACCGGCCTGTTGACGTCGATCTATATCGTAAGCAGACTGTAAACACGTTCCGTATTCTTTCCTTCCTGACACGGCCCGGGGTGCAACAGCGCTTCGGGCCGTTGTGATTGGGGGAAAACGATACTCACCTGGCCGGAATCAAGTTACCACAATCCCCGATCATAGTGTCGCAGGCCTGCCCGCCGACCGTCGCAAGGCGCTGTTGCATAGTCGCTTACACAACGTCATCGAGGGCCTTCGCGTTCGGCATACGGCTTGCAATAACCGATTGGTGACAAGTCGCATCAAAACGGAAAAGGAAGTCCGCTATGAACAATCTTAGTACCGTCACCAACATTCGAGTGGATGATTTGTCGTCGATGGTGGCGCGCAAGAACATGGTTACCAAGGCCATGATCCTGCCGTTTGTGGACGGCGTGGAGACAATTTCGGATATTCTCAGTCTCTCTTACCAGCCGGGGATCAAGCTTATCACGGCCGGAGCGGTCACAACCGACATTACCCAGGCAGCTCATCGGGCGGAGATAGATCTGGTTGAGCGTCTTGGTTCCTCCCCTTTTGCTTCCGAATACCGCGCCACGCTCAAGGGTATCATGTCGGCCCGGGATTTGGTCTATGTGGCCAATCCCAACCGTGTCACCGGCGCCCACTTTTCTCTGAGCGAGCTTGAGGGGCTGGCCCGGGCGGTACCGCGCGGTATGCTGTTGATTGATGAGCACTATCACGACTTTTTTGGAATCACCGGTGCGTCGCTTCTGGATATTCTCACCAACGTTATCGTCATTCGTTCCTTCACGGCGCCGTTCTCGATAGCCTCGTCGGATTCCGGCTACCTCATGGCCCATTCGACCACTATCGCCAGTCTCGCGGCCGCCCTTGGACCGCAGCGCTTCACGCTCACGCAGCGCAAGCTGGTACTGGCCAGCCTGACCAACGAAGAGGCGACATCCAACCGGCTCAAGGAAGTTCACGACGAATCCTTGCGGGTGACTACGGCGCTCGGCCGTCTGCGCATCCCCAGTCGGATCTGTGCCACTGATTTCTTGCTGATTCAAGTTGGTGACCCGGCTTCGGCCGGCAATCACCTGGCTGCCGAAAAAATCAGGGTCGACAATCTCGACGGTTATCCGCAGATGAGAGGGTATCTGCGTTATCGGCTGCAATCGCCGCTTTCCAATGATCGCCTGGTGAGGGCTTTCAAGACAATGCCGCCGGAGCATCTATATCCATCCCGGCCTGATCGCTCCGCGACCCGTCTAATTCAAGGGGCGGCTCGTCCGCCCGAGGCCACTCTCACGAAGTCGCTGGCTGAGGAGGACTGGCTGACACGGCTGCAGCGCGTGTCAATCACGCGCGAAAAAACTGAAATGCCGTAAGTGCGCTATTCGGAAATTTCAGCGATGTCACCAGCAGAACTCAAACCGTTCCCGATGCATGGCGGTAGTGACAATTGCAGCCGCGCCGATCAGTCGGCTGTCAGATTGCAATCGGACATCTTGACGAGGAACCACCGGCGATGAGCCGTGGCAGCAAGAGAATCCTGCTGGCCCTTTCCGGCCATCTTGGCGTGTGTGCTACAACGGTGCTGGCTTTGTGGTTGGCCTTCTCGTTTGCCACCGAGATCTCCGGGCCGCTTTGGGAGATGGCCTTGCTGGTCACCGTCGGGCGTTTGCTTTACTCGGTATCGCGACGACCGAAGCCGGTCCTGACCGACAGCTCGATTCGCAAACGGGTCTGGCGCGTTATCCATGATGAAGTTTATGTCTCGGTCTTTTTCTTAGCATCGGCCTTTGCGCTGAACTGGTTTCTGGAACTCTCGGAGGTGGCCCTTTTCCTATTGGTCAATCTGGTTTTGCAGCTGGCTCTATTGCCGGCGGTCAGGATGACGTTGCGGGGTCTGGCCGGTCAGCACCGAGGTCGCGGCCGTCACCGCCAGGCCAAGCAGACGATTATTGTTGGTACCGGCCCACAGGCCCGCCGGGTGGCGGATGCTATAGTCGATTCGCCCGAACTGGACACATTTCTGCTTGGCTTTCTGGATTTCCACCGTCGGGGTCTGTGGCGCTATCGCGACATGCCGCTGTTGGGAGGTCCCGATAGGCTGACGGAGATTATTTCCAACGGCCAGGTGGACGCCCTTATTATTGCCGTCGAGCCGGACGATCTGCCCCTGACGCAGCCGCTGTTTGAGACGGCCGAGCGGATGGGGGTTACGGTCTGCTTGATGTCGGCGCTGTTCCAACCTCGTCTGGCCGGTGTTCGCCCCGGTTACATCAGCGGTCTGCCGGCCCTGATTTATCGGGCCGTTCCCGAGAATCAGTTGGCCCTGCTGGCAAAAGCTCTTATCGACCGCCTAGGCGCTTTGTTTGGTCTGTTGGTGACGATGCCTCTTTCGCTGGCCGCCGCCATTTGGATCAAAATAGATACCAGGGGCCCGGTCCTATTCGGGCAGACCCGCTGCGGTGTCAACGGCAAGCCGTTTGTGATGTACAAGTTCCGCACCATGAGCTCCGATGCCGAGCGTAAAAAGAAGTCGCTCATGCCGCACAACGACATATCGGGTCCGGCCTTCAAGATGAAGCACGATCCGCGTGTGACCAGGTGCGGTCGTATCCTGCGGCGGTACTCGATCGATGAGATTCCACAATTCTATAATGTCCTCAAGGGGGAGATGTCTTTGGTGGGACCACGGCCGCCGTTGCCCAGGGAAGTGCTCAAGTACGAACCCTGGCAGCATCGTAAGCTGTCGGTCAAGCCGGGTTTAACCTGCCTGTGGCAAATTGGCGGACGCAGTAACGTCGATTTTGAACGCTGGATGAAGCTCGATCTGGAATATATCGATAACTGGTCGCTCTGGCTCGATGCCCGGATCATGGCTCGTACCATCCCGGCCGTTCTTAAGTCCGACGGCGCTCACTGACTAACCATATAGCCTCTCCTGCAGGCACCTGAATTCCTCTTGTCAGGAACCAGGTCGGTTTTTCGCAGTTCTAACAAAAAATGGAGAGAGTCGATCCGATTTCGTGGCTACCGAACGATTCGGATCAGGCCTGAGTGCGAATGACAAACCAACGTGCTCTGGGAACGTGCTTGACTCTTATTTTCTTGATCAATTCTGTTGCCTGCACCGCCCAGGAGGACTCCCACATGCAGACCGTCGATCCCGAACACAGTCACACCAACCACCTGATAGACGAAAATTCTCCCTACCTTCTGTCGCACGCTCATAATCCGGTCGACTGGTATCCCTGGGGGGAGGCGGCGTTGGCCAAAGCCAGGACCCAAGACAAGCCGATTTTCCTCTCCATCGGTTACGCCGCCTGTCATTGGTGCCATGTTATGGAACGAGAGTCGTTCGAAAACCAGGAGATCGCCGACATCCTGAACCGGGGCTTCGTGGCTATCAAAGTTGACCGCGAGCAACGCCCCGATCTGGATCAGATCTACATGTCGTTCACCACCGCTATGACCGGCAGTGGCGGCTGGCCGATGTCGGTCTTTCTCACACCCGACCTCAAGCCGTTTTTTGCCGGGACCTATTTCCCTGCCGTTGAGAGCTACGGTCGACCGTCGTTCAAACGGGTTGTTTCCGAGATCGAACGGACCTACCGGCAAGACAAGGCAAACATAATCGAATCGGCCGAGGGGATCTTCGCCGGGGTCACTTCTCGCCTGACCGACCAGATGCCGCCGACAGTTTTGACCAGCGGCCTGTTAAGCCGGGCGGCAAGCGAATTGATGGCCGGCTTCGACAATACTTATGGTGGTTTTGGACAGGCACCCAAGTTTCCCCACGCCACTGAATTGCGGCTGTTTTTGCGGCACTATCGACAGAGTGGTGATCTCACTTTTCTGAGCGCTGCCAATAAGGCCCTGACCGCCATGGCCCGGGGGGGCATTTATGATCAGCTTGGTGGCGGCTTTGCGCGTTATGCCACCGATCGCGAATGGCTGGCGCCCCATTTTGAAAAAATGCTTTACGACAACGGTTTGTTGATTCCACTATATGTTGAAGGCTATCAAATCACCGGCGATTCTCTCTATTTGCGAGTGGTCCGGGAAACGCTGGACTGGATGCTGCGTGAGATGGCCGGTGCCGAAGGTGGTTTTTACAGTGCTCTCGATGCCGACAGCGAGGGCGAGGAAGGGAAATTTTATGTTTGGCAAAAAAGCGAGATTGATCGGATCCTCGGCCCTGAGGCCGCAGCTTTCTACTGCCGCCACTACGACATCTCCAGCGGCGGCAATTGGGAGCATCAGAATATCCTCCGCCTTACGACGGAGTCGGACCGTCAGGCACAACAAATGGACCCCGACGTGTTTGAACGACTCCATCGCGAATGCCGGGAGAAGGTTTTCAAGGCGCGGTCCGCTCGTGTCCGACCGCTAACCGACGACAAAGTCCTCACTTCCTGGAATGGTCTGGCCGTCAGCGCTCTGGCCAGGGGGTTTCAGATTACCGGTGAGCAGCGTTATCTGGACGCCGCCCTCAAAAACGCATCATTTGCACAAAGCACTCTTTGCCACGACGGCCGCCTGACCCACGCCTGGCGCGAGGGAGTTCATTCCGACGGTCAATTCCTTGAGGACTACGCCTTCTATCTGCAAGGCTTGATTGATCTTTACGAATCCGATTCCAGTCCGACTAACGACAGCTGGTTACGTTTTGCAATCGAACTGGCCGACACCGCCCTTGATCTCTTTCAGGATGACAGCGGACGGTTGTTTCTCCGGCCGCAAGGACACGACGATCTGATCATGCGACCGGTCGATGAACAGGACGGCGCTCTCCCGGCGCCGGGTTCCTATTTGATCAGCGCCCTGTTTCGGCTGGGACGCCTTACGGGGGAGCCACGTTATCAGGAAAAGGCGGAGTTGGCCCTGGGTGCCCTTTCGGGACAAATTAACCAGCGCCCGTCGAGTTTCTCTTCGGCCGTGATGGCCAACGACTATCATCTGTCGGAGAAGGTCGAGATCATCATTGTCGGCCATGGCCGACTTCGTGAGGCCATGTTGTCCGAGGTTTACGGACGCTATTTGCCCAATCGAGTTATTGCCGGCAGCGCCGACGGCGAGTCATCGTGGCCGCTGTTTGAGGGGCGCCAAAGCTCGTCCGGCTCGACCACGACCTATATCTGCAAAAACAATGTCTGCGGTTTGCCGGCGACCAACATCAAACAGTTGCGGACGCAGTTGGCGGATTTATAAAGCCGGCAGGGATGATTCAACAACATTGGGGCGTAACGCTCCGAGTCTGCTCACGCGCACAGTGTGTCTTGTAGGCGACCGAGAGCCGCCTAAGACCGCATCATCTTCTGGTTTCGTCATCGGCCACACTCACTACCGAGGCCAACCCACTCTCGCCAGAACCCTTCTGGAGCCGATCAGATACAGCGCCAGGGACATCACCAACCCTGGGAAAACCGGCTCCAACTCCAACCAATAAGAGCCGCTGCCGGTCCAGTATTGTGAGCCGTACCAGATCGCCGCAGTCAGGCCGCTAACGACGATAGAAACTAGTGCCACGGTTGGCGGCATCCGACGTCGGCCGACGAACGAAGTGAACACCGGGATCAGCAGCGCCGGCGTACCGATCGAACCAAAAGCATGCCAGATATCCACTACCGAGCGAAAATACAGCGCCACCACAACAGCTATGATAGTGGACAACAGCAGGCCGATCCGGGTCCAGAATGTGACGTGGTCACGGCTGGAGTTTTTGAGGGCTGGCATGATGTCATAACCAAAAGTGGTCGCTGCCAGGAATGAGTAGGAGTCGATTGTCGACATCACCGTGGCCAGCAAGGCCAGCGCAAAGAGTCCCAACAGCCCCACCGGAAGGACCTGCAGTGCCAGGGCCGGATACGATGCGACCGGATCGGCCAACTCGGGCATAAGAACTCGGGCGTACAGACCGCACGAGGTTGTCATAAAATCGAAAACCGCCCAGCAGGCGATGGAGATGAAAATACCGTTGCGAGCGACCTCTTCCGAGCGGGCCGCATAACAACGTTGGTGAAAAGCCGGCTCAATTATCGTGGCCAGGGCTATGACATACCAAACCGCCACATACCACCCGGAATTGCCCCCGTGCCAGGTCAAGTGATCGCTTGGCAAGCCCGAACGAAGGTATTGCCAGCCGCCGTACTGGGTCACCAGAATTCCCAGCAGGACAGCAAATCCGGCGAACATCAGAGCGAACTGAAACAGATCGGTTCGCACCACGGCGCGGAACCCACCGGTGTAGACATACACGATACTAAACAAGGTGCCGGCCAGAATACCGATCGCCAACGGCCACCCAAAAAGCTGCTCGCCCAGAACGCCCAGCATCAGGATGTAGGCGCCCGGTACGGTCATCAAGTAGATGATGATACTCCCGGCCAGCGCCGTTCGTCTGTCATACGTTTGGGCCAGACGCTCCGGGATAGTCAATACCCGAGAGCGGCGCGCCCGCCGCGCCAGAAACATCGCAAAGAGAAAGGCGGCCAGATAGTACGGCAAACCAAAAACCAGCCAGTTGGAAATGCCATAGCTGTAGCTATACTCCCCCACCCCCAAAATGCCACCGTACCAGGTTGAGACTAAAGAGGCCACGAAGGCCGGCAGTGTCAGCGTACGACCACCGACGATCAGATCCACACTCGTGTGACTTCGTTTCAAACGGTGATGCAAACCCAGACCCATCAAAAGGACCAGGTATACAACAATCAAACTGTAATCAATCCAGTGCATGGCTATCGTACCTAACTTGATCCCTTACGCCATCACTCCCGGCACGCACAGCGTGTTTCACGTCCATCGACAACGCATCACTACCAAAGGTCCGTCGCCTGGCTCCCCGCCTGCGCGAGGATGACAGGGGTGCGGCATGCGCAGCGTGTCTTACGTCCATCGACAACGCACCACATCCAACGGTCCGCCGCCTGGTTCCCTGCCTGCGCGAGGATGACAGGGGTGCGGCACGCACAGCGTGTTTCACGTCCATCGACAACGCATCTCATCCAAAGGTCCGTCGCCTGGCTCCCCGCCTGCGCGAGGATGACAGGGGTGCGGCACGCGCAGCGTTCCCGGTTGCAAAACGTTCTAATATACTCAATGATATTCCCTTTGGCACCTCCTCGAATGACAAATTGTTGATGATCAATCAGCGCTTTGGGCGCACTCGCTAGGACACTCTAACTGCCGTGCTCTTGTCATCTACCATGCCTCCTTTTTGGATTGACTCCTATTGCATCCATTTATAACTTGGGCTCAGCAGAGTTCTTCAAACGTAATCGATCATTGACAGGAGTAAGACTATGAGACGTTGGAGCATGCTATTAGGTCTGCCGCTGGTGATCACGTTAGTAGTAGTGGGCGGGTTTGGCCCGGGTTGCGGTGGGAGCAGCGACAATCCGACCATCAGCGGTCCCCAGCCGCCGGAACTGCCGCCGCAGTCGACCTTCATTATGGACTTTGATGATTTCGACGTATCGGCAGGCATTGCTCGTATGGAGCAGCCTCTGTTGGCTCAGGCGGGCACCTACTGGGGTCATGCGGCCTTTCGCGTGCTCGTTTGGGACGTGATTATCGGTATCGGTATGGCGGTGCCGTCGGCAGCCTTTGTGGAGGCATTCCAGCACACGCCGGTGCAGCAGGCGGACAGTTCCTGGGACTGGACCTACAGTATAACATCCGGGGTGCAGCACACCTGCCGTTTGAACGGCAAGGTGAATGGCAGCGAAGTCCAGTGGCATATGTATCTCACCAAGGACGGCTTTTTCGAAGACTACCCGTGGTATTCGGGGAGCCACGACCTGGCTCTGACCGAAGGAAGCTGGATTCTCAATCGCGATCCGGAGCTGCCCAATCCGTTTTTGTCGATCGAGTGGCACCGCGACCCAGCCACCAACACCGGCGATTTGAAATACACCAATATCATTCCGGGTGATGCCGAAAACGGCGGGTATATCTTTTACGGCAGCACCACCGGCGGCACTTATGATCGCTTCTACGACATTTACAACAAGGGTCTGGAAAACCTGACCGAGATCGAGTGGAACCACCCGGTCGGGAACGGACGTATCAAGGATCCCAACCTGTTCGGCAACAGCTCTTGGCATTGTTGGGATGGAACGCTGGAGAACGTGATCTGCCCGTAGTTGTTGGATTGGGTGGCCGGCGTATGTTCACGGGCGCCGGCATGGCCGTGTCATTAGATGTTGGCGGACGAGGACGTCCGCCAACCACCAAGCGAGGGGATTCTATCAATGCGTAACGTCATCATAGCGGTATTGCTGGCATGCCTGCTGCCGCTCCCGGCCGCCGCCCGGCAGTGGGAGCCGTTTGTCTGGTCGTCGGGGGAGGTGGGCGGCAAAACTCACGAGAAGGTCGCGGTGCTGGTGCCGATCCAGATTGAGGGTGTCGCCAGAAAGCTCTATGCCCAGCTCGACACTGGAGCGGATGTGACCATCTTCTACGGCTACAAGCTGCGTGGGTATGGTGTGCCATTTGACTCCACGGAGGTATCCTCGCTGTCGTTTCGATGGTACGGGTCTCAGGACGAATCGGGGCCGGTGGTGAATCCGTTCATATTCACCTGGTCCATGGGCGGAGAGATCGACACTACCTCGACGGCGCCCGGAGACAATATAGTGGGGACGATTGGCCTCGATCAGGTGATCGACAAGATTCTGGTGCTGGATTTCCCGCACCAGAGATTTGCCGTCCTGGATGACACCGCCGCCGTCGCAGCGCTGATACCGACCGATGTGGCCTACATCGATGCCGAGATCGCCTACAATAAATTCTATCTGCGCCTGCCGTTTGGTGATGACACCATCCCGGCGGTGCGATATGACTGCGGTGCTTCGATTGCGACTCTGATCCTTCCGCTCGACTACTGGGAATGGGCGACCGGGCTGGCGATTGATTCGCCGCAGGTGGCCGTCGACAGCGTGCCGTCATGGGGGAAGTATGTCACTACCTACACCGCTCCCTCGCAGTTTTCCATGATCTTTGGTCAGGTGCACATCGAGCGGCCGGATATGATGTATATCGAGTGGCCGGACCCGTCGCTGGCCAACGAGAAGCTTCTGGGGAACGCGCCGTTTTATGATGATTACGTTGTCGTGGTGGATTGCATTCGGTCGAAGTTTGGTGTGGCGCGATCGGTGCGGTAGTTGGGGTCTGCGCCCGCGCTAAGTACTGCATGTAGGTCGACACCCCGCCGAGGTTTCGACAATCGGCTGAATTACTAGTGCTGTCGGGCGTCTCGGCCCGACAGCCTCAAGGTTCTGGACAAGATCGGTAGATAGGCCATGACCCCTGCGCTCCTGACGCCTTCTGGCCACGAGAACTTATGTTAGGTCGCTACTGTCGCGAGCCTTACGGTTGTATTTGAACAACAGAAATGGACCGCTTGGCGTAAAAAGCCGAACTTTGCGGTCGCCTCGCCGTACAACCGGCAGAACACTCAACGGCACCGATGGAGCCATTCACAAGAGGAGATTGGTGATGAGAAAGCTTCTTTTTGCCGCCGTGTTGATAGCCGCGATGACCATCGTCGGCTGCGTCCCGTATTCGATCCATCCATTGTGCTCCGACAACGATCTGGTAACCGAGCCGACTCTTGCCGGTGTCTGGGGCCAGGATGACCAGAACAAGATGACCTTCATCGCCAACGACGACAAGACGTACAAACTGATCCACGTTGATGACGGTCTCGCGGCCGAATTTGAAGTCCGCCTGTTCAAAGTCAAAGACTGGCTGATGATGGACATCTGCCCCGGTGAGCCGCCGGAAGACATGAACCAGACTTACAAAGACATGATCCTGCCGCTGCACTTTTTGCTCCGGGTCGACAAAACCAAACCTGATCTCGTCCTGGGTTCCCTCGACTTCGACTGGCTAAAAGCAACCCTGGCCGCCGACCCCACCCTACTTGACTATACCGAATACTCCGGCAGTGTCATCATAACTGCCCAAACCGAGAAGATTCAGGCGTTTCTGAAAGAGCACCTGACCGACGAGTCATTTGACAACGACACTATGGACACCCCGCGGCTGGAGTAATGCCAGCAGAGAAGGCGAGGATTGAATTGCTAGTGCTGTCGGGCGTCTCGGCCCGACGGCCTCAAGGTTCCTGAACCAGATCGGTAGGCAAGACCCCTGCGCTCCTGAGATTGTGAACCGACAATGCCCACTGAATTACTAGTGCTGTCGGGCGTCTCGGCCCGACAGCCTCAAGGTTCTTGGACAAGATCGATAGATAGAACAGCAGGCCATGACCCCTGCGCTCCTGACAATATGGACCGACAATGCCCACTGAATTTACACAAAACGTTGTCAGAATCCTGAAAAGGGTACCGCGAGGTAAAGTCGTCACCTACGGCGCTCTGGCCGCTTATGCCGGTAATCCGCGCGGCGCCCGGCAGGTGGTGCGGATACTAAACACCCACTCCGACCGTGAAAACCTCCCCTGGCATCGGGTCATCAATCGAGAGGGCAAAATCTCGCTCGGGCGCGGACAGGGATATGAACTGCAGAAGGCCAAGCTCGAAGCCGAGGGAGTGGTTTTTGATAGATCGGATCGCATCGACTTGGACCGACACCTTTGGTCACCAGGCAGCTAGCTGTCGAATCCAGACGCTGGTAGCCATCATGATCGTAGCGTCAATTGCCGGTGTAAAACGCTTTGGGAACCAACCCCGGTCTCAATATATTAGACGACTACGGAGACCGCATGGACGCATACGATCAAAATGTCAAGACTGTATCGGCGCTGCTGGCCGACCAACGCCTACTACCGCCAGGGGATCAGCTCGGCCGCCTTTTCGCTGAGCTATCGTTTTGAGCGCCGGCGCTCACTCAAGCTGCTCAAGGACCGACTCAAAACCGCCGGCTACTCTTTCCAGATAGATGAACGCCCCCCGACCATTATTCTGACGGTCGACCCCAAACCGCGCCTGCGCATACCGATTTTGAACATTGTCCTCTTTGCGACCACCCTGTTCACCGTCTACTTCGTGCCGGTCTTTCTCAAGCGGCTCGGTTTTGCCGACAGTTTTGGCGACGCCCTCGACCAGACTCTGGCAGCCCTGGCCGATGGCGAAGGGCTCGAATTCACATTGGCTATGATCTCCATCCTTTTTGTTCATGAGATGGGTCACTATATCGCCGGGCGGCGGCGCCATATCGTCACATCGCTGCCCTATTTTATTCCCGCACCCAATATCATCGGGACCTTCGGCGCCGTCATAAAATCGAAGTCCCCGTTCTGGAATCGTCGTGATCTTATCGAGGTCGGCGCCGCCGGACCGATCGCCGGATGGATAGTTGCGGTCGGCTGGCTGGTCTACGGCTTGTCAAACTCCGTGATCATCCCGGCGACCGCCTTCGAACCGGTCGAGATGGCTTTTTCCATGGAGGGCGAGTCGCTTCTGATGCGACTTATCACCGGCGCGATTCTTGGGCAGGCCCCGGCGGGCCACTTCTATCGCCTGACGGAAGCAGCCTTTGCCGGCTGGGTCGGACTGCTGGTAACGGCCATCAACATGCTCCCGATCGGACAGCTTGACGGCGGCCATGTGCTCTACGGACTTTTTCGTCGTCGCCAGCATATCATGGGCATGATTGCCACCGGCGGGCTGTTGCTGTTTGGAATTCAGTCGACAATGTGGTGGTTCTTCGCCGCCTTTGGTCTGTTTTTCGGGATGAAACATCCCCCCACGCTTGACGACGCTCGTCCGCTGAGTCAGAATGCACGGCTGATGGGTTGGATAGCCTTGGTGATTTTGGTGATTCCGTTTACGCCGGTGCCTTTTCGGTAGGCATCAGATCACGGATCTGCTGTAGATCCTCATCGCGGCCATAGAGCATCTCGAAATCGATCCCTCCGGAGGAGATTAGCTCCAGGAAGGCGTCGACGATCACGGGATCAAACTGAATGGAACGGTACTTGATCAGCTCCGATACGGCTCGCTTGAGATTGGCCCCCGGACGATAGGGACGGTCGGACAGGATGGCATCGAAAGTATCGACGACCGACAACAGCCGACCCTCGATCGGAATATCCTCGCCGGCCAGGCCGTTGGGATAGCCGGTGCCGTCATACCGCTCATGGTGGGCGATGACATAGGGCACGGCCGGCTTGAACAGATCGATGCCGTCGATCATCATCAGACCAACCTCGGGGTGAGCCTGCATCTTCTGCCGTTCGTCGTCAGACAGACGTTCCGGCTTGTTGAGAATCCGGTCGGGCACGCCGATCTTGCCGATGTCGTGCAGAGTACACCCCATGACAAGCATCTCAAGACGCTGTTTATCCCAACCCAGTCTCCTGGCCACAGACTCAGCCAGGACGCAGACCCGGTCGGTGTGACCGGCGGTGCATTCGTCGCGGGCTTCAATAGCGTTGGCCAGAGCTCGGATCGCCTGAATATACGAGGTCTCCAAATCACTCAAGAGCCGCTGGTTGGCAATCGCCGAAGCGGCCGAATTGGCCAGAATGGTCAGCACGTTCACCTGCCCCGAAGTCAGGTGATCAAACCGAGTCCGAATGAGCAGGTTGATGACACCGTGGAGACGATGGCGACTGAAGACCGGCTGTGAGATATAGATCCGCGAATGTGGCTCGTCGTCACTGCTGCGCTGCGACTTGATATGGGGCTTGGCGCTTTTGGTGTAGTAGAACTTCTCGACCGTCCGCACATCAAGGACCTCGGCCCGATCGTCTTCCACCTCGCCACAGAAGACCTCTCGAACAACACTATGAGTGTCCGGGTCGATCTCAAGAATACCGACAGCAGTAGCATCGGTCTCTTTTTGACACGATCCGGCCACCATCTCCAAAAACTCAGTCAGATCGACCTTGGTCCCGGCCGCGCTGGCCACTTTTAGAAACTCCACCTGCGCCCGCAGACGCACGTTGTCCACCAGGACCCGGCGATGTTCCAGGCCACGCTTGATGGTCGCCCGCAACAATTCCAACTTAAACGGCTTCACCAGAAAATCGTAAGCACCCGCCTTGAGCACCGAGATGGCCGTCTGCACCGTCGGGTGAGCGGTCATCAAAATAACGATGGCGTCCTCATGTTCGGCCAGAGTGGCTTCCAGAATCTGAACCCCTGAGTACTCCCCCATAACCAGATCCGACAAGACCAGGTCGACCGGATTGTGATGAATATATTCCAGGGCCTCGGCGGCGTCGGACATCGACACTATCTGACAGCCGTCGGAAGCCAGGGCTTCGACGATGATATTACAAATGTACTTCTCATCGTCGACAACCAGAATCTTGGGGGCTTGCTCTGTACTCACGGTCTGTTTATTCCTTTCGTCAGTCATACTATCGGAAGCTGATGCCCCACCAACACCACCGTGATACTTTCTGTGTAAAGATTGATCGGGGGATTCACCCCATAGGTCGGGGCCGGTTCATAAAGCCCCCTAGGATCCACTCAACAACTGTCAGCCCCAAGACCGGGGGGGACATGAAGCCGCCCCCGACGCGGTTATGGAACGGCACCTTCAGCAGACTTTCTGTCGCGCAGGGGCGGGGCTCGTCTGTGGTGCCGTCAGGCGACTCGCCTGGCGGCTGTCAGGTCAGCAAGCAGAAGTCACGCGAGATCGCGTGACGCCACGATGAATGACAGGTTTTTCAACAGATCCCTAATAGAGATCCTCGGCCCGGTACGACGAACGTACCAGGGGACCCGACTGCACCTTTCTTAGCCCGGCTCGGCGAGCCAGATCACCCAGGTGAGCAAATTCCTCCGGAGGGACAAAGCGCACCACCGGATGATGATCCCGGCTGGGGGCCAGGTATTGCCCGATGGTCAGGGCCTGGACTTTGTGCTCGGCCAGATCCTCGAAGACCAGGGTCAGTTCCTCGGTAGTCTCGCCGAGGCCGACCATCAAGCCGGACTTGGTCATTATATCTGAGTGCTCATGGACATACTTCAATAGATCCAGCGATCGCTGATAATCAGCCCCAGGCCGAACCGTACTATAAAGTCGCGGCACCGTCTCGACATTATGGTTAAAGACATCGGGCCGGGCCTCAATGATAATATCCGCCGCCGAGGGTGCCTTCCGAAAGTCCGGAGTCAGCAGCTCCACCGACGCCGTCGGCAGCATCTGCCGCAACTGCCGGACTGTAAGGGCAAAATGCTGTGCGCCGCCGTCAGGCAAATCATCACGAGTGACCGATGTCACCACCACGTGTTTGAGCGCTAGCTGCGCCGCCATCCGGGCCAGGCGAAGCGGTTCCAGAGAATCGAGCGGACCTGGTTGGCCGGCGGCGATATCGCAAAAGGTACAATTGCGCGTACATATTGGACCCATGATGAGAAACGTGGCCGTGCCGCGATTGAAACACTCGCCCCGATTGGGACAATTGGCCGCCTGGCAGACCGTGTTCAGTCCAAAATCGGACAGCAGGTGGTTGATCCGATCATATCCATGACCACTAAAGGCGGTCACTTTCAGCCAGGACGGTTTCCTTTGAACGGGTTGTGTCATATCAGCAGCGCCGTTTCTAACCGATTCATTATAAGCTCAACGCTCATACCACCGGGCTGTTTGCCCCGGGCGCTCAAAATATATGGGGAACGACCGATAATCAACAGTAACCAGCTGCTTGGACTATATTTAAGGAGTGACTATATGCCTCGACGGATTTCCGGAATTCTATTGATAACCTTGCTCTGGCTGACCGGCAGCCTCACGGCAGCCGAACGTCAGGTGACCAAAATCAGTCCGGTAACGTCGCAGCAGCCGACAGCTCTGCGCTCGACCCCAACCCTGGCCACGGCCGATACCTGTATGCCGATCGCTATTGACTCGCTGGTCTGGTTGATCGACGGCTGGCTGGTCGGCAATGAGCTCTACAAAGTCCTGCTCGATCCCGCCGCCAGTTGCCCCAATCCCTACCCATTTACCGTAACCGAGGTGCATATGATCCTCGGCTTTGGCGGGCCGACTGTGATAACCTACTCCGGCGATATCGAGGATGTCGACTGGTCAACCCCCTCCTGTCCCTATCCGGACACTGTCCTGGGGCTCTCGCCGACCTACCAGGACCAGGTGCCCGAGGGTGAAATCTATGATTTCTGGGTCGAGTTCGACCCGCCGGTGGTGGTCAACGGCCCTTTCTTTGCCGGTTTTTATCTCGGCTCCGATATCGATCCCAATTCAAATCCGGCCCTTGTCACGGATGACACGCCGACCCTGTGCAATTCCTATAACATCTGGGACGAAACGGTCGGGTGGGTGGATCTGGCCAACAACGAGTATTATGCCTTCCCCGGGCGACTGGCCATCTTTGCCGTCGGCTACTCCGGCGGTACTACGGCCGCCCCGGTAGCCGCCTTCACTGCCGGCCCGACTTCGACCTGCCCCGGCACCAGTGTCAATTTCACCAACCAATCAACCGGCACCATATCCACCTACTACTGGACTTTCGGTGATGGCGCCACTTCGACCGTCGCCGACCCCAGTCATACCTATACCTCCTCCGGTTCCTGGCCGGTCAGTTTGACTGTCACCGGTCCCGGCGGCACCGACACCGAAACTAAGAACGCCTTCATTAATGTCTGGAGCTCCCCCACAGCCGCTTTCAGCGCCACCCCGCTGAGCGGCAGCGCCCCACTGACAGTCAACTTCACCAACCAATCATGCAATGCTTCGTCGTATCTGTGGCAATTTGGCGACGGCGCCATCTCCGATCAGGCCGGCCCCAGCCACACATATGCTGTCGACGGCAACTACACCGTCACGCTGACCGCAACCGGCTTGTGCGGAACCAATCAGGCCAACCAGGTCGATTATATAAACGTCTCCAGTGTCACCCTGCCCCCCGAACCGCAGATTCGTTGGCTGTCGCACCGGGGCGGCGACAGGGCCATGGCCACGACCGAATTGTGGGTGGCCGAACTCAGTGGTTCCGAAGCGGTTGATTATGTCCGCTTTGATCGTGTCCAGGGTGGCAGCGTTACCAACATCGGCACCGACTTCGACGGCCAGACAACCCTGCGTAACGGCTCGCCGTCGTCGGCTGCTTACGGTTACAGCCTGCAGTGGAATTTTTCCGCTATCGCCGAAGGCAGCTACTGGCTCAAGGCTACCGTACGCGATACGCTGGGGCGTAGCGATGCTGAAAGTGTTTTTGTATATCTCGAACCGACACCGCCTGTCCCCCATATAACCTCGCCAGACGACGGCGCCGACTTCTGTGACAGCCTTAAGCTCTACATGACGGCCACGGACGAGAACATGACTCACGTGGAGATTCACCGCCATCAGGCGGCATATACTTACAGCGCCGGACTGGGCACCATCACCGAGCCGGCCACCCTGTCCGGTCCTGCGGCCGCAGCCTTGTTGGCCGACCTCTGGGCCGACCGCGGGTACAGCTTTATGCAGTCCGGAGCAACGACCCTGACCACCGGCCAACTTACCGACAGCCTGGCCGCGCGAGCTCAAATCTCGGCGTTTGGCGGCGCCCTCGATGATCGCCTTTTCGCCGCCCTCCAGGACTACTTTGCCGATCATGGCCACCTCGTCGATTTTGAGTATGACCGCAACCCCGACTATTATCAGATTCGCCGGTGGGTCGAGGATGAACAGCGGGGTGTGATCATCGGCCTGACCGGCGCCAATGCCACCTGGCTGGCTGTCGACGGTTTCACCGGTTGGCCGGCCGTAGGTGAATACTGGACACTGATTGTTTCCGATCCCACCAGCGGCGGATACCTCCACCTCGACCTGCGCGATAACGGCCTCTCCCACCAGGTCATGTACGGCGGCAGTTGGCATGATATTGATTTGATGATCGCCCTGCAACCCGACGGCTACAGCGTCACACGATCCTTGATGGGGGCCGATTTTGACGGCACCGACGGCTGGATTTACCAATGGCAGCCGAACTCCTCCGTTTTGGACGATAGCCTGTATTTCTTCCGGTCGACCGGCTACGACGCCGGCGGACTGGCCGGCAGCTCGGCGGTTCTGCTGCGCTATACCTGCGCCTCGACCTATCTGGCCGGCGACTACAACGATGACAGCGTTACCAACATTCTCGATCTGGCCTACCTGGTAGAGTTCGTCACCTCCGACGGCAACTCGCCGGCGGGCGGCGACAGCCGGGCCGATGCCAACGGTGATGGCTATGTCAACATCGCCGATGTCGTCTATTTCATGAATTATCTTTTTGGAGGCGCCGCGCCGCCGACTTACTAGACCATTTCCGACGGCACAAAAAAAAGGGACATGACATCATGTCCCTTTCTTCATGGTACCATCCGATCAATCGCGGCCGCGAGCCAAAGCGGCATGAATCGCTCGCCGAGCGATCGTCTGGTCGACCCGGCACACCTCGACCAGCGCATCCACCGCCTCATCAAGATACTTCAGCCATTCCGATTCCGGATAGCGCTCACGCAAATCATCGGTGACCTCGTCGGCAATGGTCGCCACCCACCGAGCGTAGCGCCGCTGACGTTCCACTTTTAGCAAGGGCAGAACATAGCGCCGCACCACCAGTCCCAGCAACGCGACGACGAGCACCATCACCGTCGACAGCCAGTTATCAGAGGCCGTCAGAACCTCGATCATTTCATTCATAGTCCCTTCCTCACTCAGTCCAGCGGTTCACCATGTCAGTCGCCAGGAAGTCGAGTCCGGCACTGTCAGTCGCTGCCGCAAAACCATCCCGTTGCTGCGGTAGATGGTGAATTCGTACAGCGTCCCAACCTCGCCGAGAGAATCCGACGGCAACAAATCCAGATAGAAATAACCGGCGGTGTCCGAATTGGTAGTCAGCACCGTCGGCACAATGATTTGGTTTCCGTGGGTGGTGGTTCCCGACGGCAGCGAGGCCGTCACCGTCACTTCATCCTCAGGCCGGCCGGATGCATCAAACAAATATCCCCACACCCGGCATTGACCGGCAATTGATGGAACCCCCGGATCAAACTGATATCCCAGGGCGGTATCAACGGCCGCCGCCGCTATGACTAACGTATCGGCTCCTTCAAAAGCATAGCCGGGTGCCCGGGCAATCACCACATAGTCACCCGCATCCAGATTGACCACAGCCCGCCCCGACACGTCAGTATATACCGACGCCAGCAGCGCGCTTTGATCGAGGTTGCGGACCGCCAGAGCCACCCCCGGGATCACCTGGGCGATCGACGAATCAAAGGCATAGAGCGTTATGGCGTAGCTGCCGCTGCCGGCCGACAGACCGGATATTTCGGCATCAAGATAGTCTCCGAAACTGCCGCTGAGGACATGGTTAGCCTGCGGCGTGTTCCAAACCCAGCGGGCTATCTGCGATGAATCACCGCTGCCACCCACACCCGACACCTCGGTGTCGAGATACTTACCGAAGGTACCGACGGTCGTATGGCCGCTCTGCGGTGTGTTCCAGACCCAGCGGGCCAGTTGGGTCGAGTCGGTCGAGGCGGCTTGGGTCAGATTGGTATCGATCCAGCCGCCCCTGACCCGTACCGAATCCTCAATCAACTCCAATTGATCCGAAAGCTCACGGCTGATGATCTGGAAACCTCCCACTGTCGGCGTCAACAGATCGAGGGTATTGTTCTTGGCCAGCAGCAGAAGGCCATAGCCGCCCGGATCGCCGCTGCCGTCCAGATTGGAAACCTGCGCCCTGAAATGGTAAAACTGTTTGCCCCGCACCTGAGTCGATACCACCCGTGAATCCGAGGCGGCCATGGAGTCGCGAAACACCACCGCTCCCGAAGGACCGCTGATCACCAAGTACACCGAATCGGCCGTGGTCGGATTACCCAGGCTGTCCAGCGACACAAACGGCTGGGCCAGAGAATCCTCCGGGCTGACACCGGTGGTAGAATTGTTGACAATCGCCGACCACGCCGATCCGCAGGTCGATACCATCGCCAGCGCCAGCGCTGCGGCCATTAACGGCACTCTCATACAAATCCTCCTTTGCTCATTGTAGGCTCCCTCCGGACGGTAGCATTAGTCGGCGACGCCCCCTGGGACCTGCCGGCTCACTTTGGTACATTATCACCAGCGGGGCATAACCCGAACCTGCCTCGGAGGATTTGATCACCTTCTTACTGGTCGACGAGGGGACGGCGTTGGCATTGATGATGATGAATCCGAAATCGTTGCCGCTGGTATCCCAGTAATTCAGAATCCGCTCGAAATGACCAAAGCTGAAGTACGCCCCGGTGCCGGTGATCAAAGTCGTACAGGCCACACCGGTGGTATAATCTCCGCCGGCGGTGGTCCAGTTTAACGAGTCATGGTCGCCATCATCAAGCCAGGCATGATGCCAGGTAACGCCGCTGTCGGGGTCGGGGTAGTTACCCAGCCAAAAGGCACTTTCGGTCCCTTCATAAAACTGAGTCGTGACCGGATAGAGGTATAGCTCGCGATCAACGGTATCGCTTTCAACATGGCAATACACCAACAGCTCGGCCGAGTCAGGAACGGTATCGTTCCACCCCGGCAGCGCAAAGAGAGCCCGGATTTCGGCAATGCCGCCACTCTTACCTACCCCCATGTTGATCAAACCACCCCCGTTATACCGTCTGCAGTCCTCACCGTAGACTTCGGGATTACAGGATTCCCAGGAGTAGATCACGGCGTCCTGAACCTGGCTGGTATCCCGGAGGGTATCCACGGCTGAGTAGACCGTTGTCGCGACCAGCCCCCACATCGGCAGCCACCACCAGCAGCGCTTGAGTCCGCTCATTTGCCTTTCCGCCTCGCGGTACCGGTCGGCTTGTCATCGCCGCTCTCGCCGCTGCCGGATAGTATCTGCTTGCGGATCTTTTCCATCGAAGACCAGAACTTCCTTTGCTCGGCGTTTTGCGGAGTGATCTTGTGTCTTAACTCAAACATCTTTAGCAATTCTCCCAGTTTGACATTCTCGTCGTTAGGGTCCAAATAGCACCGGTAGGCCCGCGCGATCAGATCGTCCAAAAGCGCGATATAATCC
>JBDRES010000080.1:0-54256 GCA_043819515.1 bacterium | reverse complement strand
CGATTGATTTCCTGGACTTTCAGAATATCAACCCCATACTCCTCAGAGCCGATATTGAACGAGACCAATTGAAGCAATTCGCCGCCCGACTCATTTGAGATCTTCTCGGTCTTCTCCAGAGCGCTGGTTTTCATAGACTCTTTCCACCTTTCAATTTGGTTTGACGGTGCCCTGTGCATGGCACATTTGCCGCAGACACCAAACCATGTTGGCCCGCCCGGTCTCGAGATCTTCGAACCCAATCGTCGACCCCTGGGCCCTGTTTTTCATTATCGGTATTGGAGGTCGAAACTTTATTGTGCGGGAGAATAACGACGCCCGGATCGCTGTACTAAGGGCGGTACCAAGACGTGCTGTATGGAAAATGAACAGGAAATGCTCAGAGATCAAATTTGACGGAGCATCTCGATCATGCGGGCGGCCGTGGTTGGCGAATGACCAGTGTAGTGGTTGTTGATATAGATAAACGACTGACGGCCACCCGATCCAAGATCCCGGACCGCATCGCGCCACCACTCCAGATCATCCTGGCGATCATCTCTGAGGTATGTAAAATCACATTCAATCTTCTTACGATCGCCGAGCAGCCGAATATACGAAAAGTCGGCCGTGGAGATCTTAAGACGCGGCATCCAGGGATGATCAATCAGGCAAAAAGCGACGTTCTTCTGTCGCATCGTTTCGAATACTTCCGCCACCTGCAGCCACTTTTTGTTACGAAACTCCAGGGCGACCCTAACTCCGGCCGGGAGAGCCTCCAGGAGACTCTGCAGCAAATCGGCCTCGTCGGGCGTGAAGCTGTACGGGAATTGCAGCAAGAGCGGACCCTGCTTCTCCTTGAGGGCACGCATCACCTCGAAGAAGCGCTGCATATCGTCCAGGCGAGTGGCCAGATCACCTTCGTGAGTCACGCTACGAGGAAATTTGGCTGCAAAAACGAATCTGTCGGGGGTGACCCGATACCACCGCTGAACAACCGTCTCGGCCGGAATCCTGTAGAAGGTGGAGTCGATCTCGACCGTCGAGAATCTCGAGGAGTAGAACTGTAAATAGTCGGCCCGCGGGCAAAACTGCGGATAGAAATTACCCAGCCAGTCCTTGTAACTGAATCCGGAAGTACCGACCATGATGTCTTGTTTTGGTTTCACACTTGAGTAACACTGCCCGACCATTCATAGTTCTGGGTCTTTCGCCGATCCTGCGGACTTGCCAGGAAGTCCCGATTTGCGTATGTTGGGTTTTCGTGTAAACTAGGAAAGGACACAAAAGTGAAAGATAAGCGCAACGAGATCCTGGCCCGTCAGCTGTTGGAGTATTCAGTCAAAATCCAACCGGGCGAAGTGTTGTATTTGGAGATCAAGGGCAAAGAGACGCTGGAACTCGGCAAACAGATTATTCGCATCGCTACCGAGATCGGCGCCGTTCCTTTTTGGTACTACAATGATGAATCGCTTCTGCGCCAGTGGGTCGGAAAGGCGTCCGAGGATCAGTTCAAGAAGCAGGCTGAGCTCCATCTGGAGCTGATGACACGGGCCGCCGCCTATATCGGATTGCGTGGCTCGGACAATCCTTTTGACATGGCCGACCTGGATCGGAAACAGGTCGACAAGCAAAACAAGTTGTTCTACAAGCCGGTCCATCTGGAAGAGCGGGTCAAACGGACGCGTTGGGTGGTTCTGCGCTACCCAAACAACGCCATGGCCCAGCTGGCCGAAACCTCGCAGGAGGCGTTTGAGGATTTCTACTTTGAGGTCTGTTGCGCCGACTATGCCAAAATGTCAAAGGCTCAGGACGGTCTGGTCAGCCTCCTGAACGCGACCGATCAGGTCCGGATCAAAGGTCCCGGGACCGACCTGACGTTCTCGATCAAGGGCATTTCCAACGTCAAGTGCGACGGCGAACGCAACATCCCGGATGGTGAAGTCTACACGGCGCCGGTCCGTGACTCGATCAACGGCACCATCACCTATAACACGCCCAGCCTCTATCAGGGGAACTTGTACAACGCCATCTCGTTTACTTTCAAAGACGGCAAGATCGTCAAGGCGACTTGCGAAGGGGATGAGAAAAAACTCAATGAGATACTGGACACCGATGACGGATCACGCTATATCGGCGAGTTCGCCATTGGCGTCAACCCGTTTATCCTGCATCCGATGAAGGACACTCTCTTTGACGAGAAAATCGCCGGTTCGATCCATCTCACTCCTGGTCAGTGCTATGACGAGGCACCCAACGGCAACGATTCCAACATACACTGGGATCTGGTCCTGATTCAACGGGCCGACTACGGCGGCGGCGAGATATACTTTGATGGGAAGTTGATTCGCAAGGACGGCATCTTCACCGATTCCGCTCTGGAAGCAGCTTTCTCTACCGACAACCTAAGGTCGTCCTCGCTGGATTGAGCGACCGGGGACAACAAACAACCACACGGCTTTGGAGCGCGATATGGATGTTATTGAATTTGCCATGCAAATGGAGTTGGACGGTAAGGCCTTTTATGAAAAGGGCGCGAAAGAATCGGACAGCCCGGAGCTCAAGAAGATCCTGACAACGCTGGCTGAGGAAGAGGAAAAGCACTACCGAATTTTCCGTGCCCTCCGTGACGGTGAGACAGATCAGGCCCGGCAGGCGCTGGGCCGGAAGAGCAACACGCCGGCTTTGGCCAAGAACGTCTTTCAACAGCTTCGCGAGTCCGGAGTCGATACCCTGTACGCCGACCAGGCCCGGGCGCTCTGGGAAGAGGCTATCAAAGTGGAGCGCAAGTCCGAAGCTATGTACCGCGAGGCGGCCGAGAAGGAAGTTGATGCGGCCAGGAAAGAACTGCTGAATGTTATCGCCGACGAGGAGAAGGACCATATTTATCTGATAGATAATATGATCTCCTTCATGAGCGATCCCCAGGCCTTTGTCCAGTCGGCTCAGTACCGGAATTTCATGAGCTGGGAAGGGCGTTAGTCTCCGACTACTACCTAGACTTCGAGCATGCTATCAAAAAAGCGGCTGTTGCGTAACGGCCGGTGTTTTGCGTTTGGTCAGCGCTTGATTTCCGTAATGACTACCCCCGCCAGAACAATCGCCCCACCGACAACAAAAGCGGTCGACAGGCTCTCCCCCAGCCAGACATAGGCAACGGTCGAAGCAATGATGGGCTGGATATTGTGGTACACGGCCAGCCGGGAGGCGTCCATTTGCTTCAGCACCCAATACCACAGCACGTACACCACCAGCGACAACCCGATGGCCATATAGACCACTGACCACCAGGCGGCTGGGGTAGCTTGCGAATAGTCATACCGGGTGGCGAAGCAAATGCCGACCGGCAGATAAAACAGCGATCCGGTAGCCAGGGCGTAGGCGGTCACACGAATAGCGCCGTATTTCTGTACCAGCGGTTTGCCCAATATCGTGTAGTAGGCCCAGGCGATCACGGATAGGATAATGATCAAGTCCCCGATGATGTAGTCGCGACTGACCTCAAGCCCCCCTGAAATCATGATAACCACAACGCCGATGGTAGCGATGGCGATGCCGATGGCTCGCCGCCAGAAGAATTTCTCCTTCAGATGGATCAGCGCCAGCGCAAAGATCCAGATCGGCGTGGTGGCAAACAAGAAGGCCCCGTGTCCGGCCCCGGTCAATGATTGACCGACCAGGAAAAGTGTCTGGTTCAGGGGGATGATCAGTATCCCCAAGAGAACAATGCGGGGATAGTCTTTGCGTGCGACCCGCCGCTCTTTGGAAGTGAAAGCGGCTGCAATCAAGAGCGCGACCGAGGCCAGCATGAACCGATAGAAAGCAAACGTAAACGGCTCGATAATGTCCAGGCCGTACTTGGCAATCGGATAGCAAAACGATGCCACCAGTTGCAGCAGCACGATGACCGAGACCAGGGTCCCGGTCGAGGCCACGGCCACCCGTCCGGTCTGGTCGGGCTCGGCTGCCGGCAGATGATCAGTCAATCGTCACACAAGTCCCCGGTAGAGGCCACCGTCGCATGGAATCGAGGCTCCACTGATGTAAGCCGCCGGTCGACCGGCCAGGAAAGTTATCAGGGCCGCCAGTTCTTCCGGTTTCCCGACTCGTCCGGCCGGGCTGAGCCCCGCAAACCCATCAATCACTTGCTCGGGCGTCTGCCCGCTCTGCTCGGCCACGGTGCGGGCCAGGTTATTGAGGCGCTCCGTGGCGGTGTAGCCGGGGCAAACGCAATTGAAAGTAATGCCGTGCCGGGCGTAGTTGCCCGACAGCGTCTTGCACATTCCGGTCACGCCGGCCCGGTAGGCATTGGAAAGGACTAAGGCATCAACCGGTTGCAGGACTCCGATGGAAGTGATGTAAATGATCCGTCCCCAGCCGCGGTCGATCATGCCCTGCAAGACACCGTAGGTGAGGTTGACGGCTGACCTCAAGACCAGATCATGCGCTTCTTGCCACCGCTCGGGGGTATGCTCCAGAAACTGACCCGGCGGAGGTCCGCCGGCATTCGACACCAGAATGTCGACATCCCCCGCCTCCCTGACTAGGCGCGAACAGTCATCGGACTTGGACACATCACCGGCGATGCACGCCGGTGTTTGCTTGGTCGCCTCGTGTATGCGCTCGGCGGCCTTCTCGAGGCGGTCGCGGTCACGACCGTTGATGGTCACCCGAACTCCTTCGGCCGCCAGAGCCGCAGCGGCGGCAAAACCCAGACCGGCCGAGGCCCCCGTGACCAGCGCTCGCTTATCCTTTAGCCCCAGATCCACAGCTACCTCGCTATTCTGGCCAACGCATCGGGTAGCGCGGCGGCCGTCCGGCAGCCGTTTTCGAAATCGCGCAGCCGGAAGCGTTCGTTGGGGGCATGGATGTTGTCGTCGTTCTGACCAAATCCGATCAGCAAGGTGTCGATGCCGAGGACGGCCTTGAAGTCATTCACAATCGGAATCGAACCACCTTCCATCATGAAAACCGGATCCTTGCCGAACCCTTCAATGATCGCCTCGCGAGCCGCCTTGAGCCAGGGCGATTTGGTGGAGACAGCGCAAGCCTTGGCACCGCCGTGCTTGTCAACTTTGACACGAACCGACTTCGGAGCCAGCTTCTTGATGTGCCGGGCGATCTTGTCGCAGATGTCCTTGGGATCCTGACCCGGCACCAGGCGCATAGTGATTTTGCACGAAGCCATGGACGGAATGATCGTCTTGGCCCCTTCCCCCTGGTAGCCGCCTGTGATACCGTTGACATCGAGGGTCGGCCTGGCCCAGGTACGTTCGTAGGTAGTGAAGCCCTTCTCACCATCCAGGGCCGCCACCCCCACGGCGCGCTTATAGGCAGCCTCGCTATACGGCAAACGTTTGAACTGTTGGCGCTCGAATTTACCCACCGGCTTGACACCCTTGTAAAAACCGGGAATGGTCACCTTGCCGTCCTTGTCGTGCAGCCGGCCCACGATACCACATAGAGCGGTGACCGGATTCATGACCGCTCCTCCGAAAGAACCGGAATGCAGATCCCGGCTGGGGCCATGGACGAATACTTCAACTGAAGCGATACCCCGCAAACCAAAAGTGACCGCCGGCAGGCTCTTGTTGAACTGGGCCGTATCAGACACCACTACCACGTCAGCCTTGAGCATCTTCTTGTACTTGCGGAGGAACTTGGGCAGGTTGGCTGAGTGAGTCTCTTCTTCACCCTCGATGAGCATCTTGACGTTGACCGGCAGTGTTCCCGTGCTGGCCATAACCGCCTCCAGGCCCTTTATCTGAGCAAAGGTCTGCCCCTTGTCGTCGGTCGCACCGCGGGCATATATGTAGCCGCTGCGTACTGTCGGTTTGAACGGCGGACTCGTCCAGAGCCCGAGCGGCTCGGGTGGCTGCACGTCGTAGTGACCATAGTACAGCACCGTCGGCGCCTTCTTGTCGACCCGGTACTCGGCATAAACCACGGGATGGCCGCCAGTCGGCATCACCTTGGCTTTGAAACCTATCTTCGCCAGATGCGCCTGCAACCAGGCGGCGCATTCACGAAGGTCGGCCTTGTGCTCGGTCTTGGCCGAGACGGATGGAAAAGTGAGCAACTTAAACAAATCGCTACGTCGTTTTTTCTCGGTCTTCTTTAGATACTGAAAAGCGTTCATATCGCAGATCTCCTCGTGTTTAGGCAATAATCTGGGTGAATATACTGAGGCACCCGGCCTGTGTAAAGTACTCCGTTGGATTAGGTTCACCTAGCTCGGTGACCCTGCGACAGATCAGTAGTCTTTGCCGCGAAAGACAAGGGCGGCCGCCGCCAGCGCTACGACGGCGAATAGCAGGGACGTATACAGCGGCATCCATGACACTATGCCGCCCGATGCCACCGGCACCACCATGTCGTAAATGTCGTCAGACTTGGGCAGAATATAGTAGAACACCTTCACGGTATTGACGACGAACTCGGAGTTGACTAATCCCTCGACATATTCGTGCAGGCTCAACAGCTTCTGGGCCAGCCAGACGACGAAGACTGTGATCAGCGATAGAGAATTGGAGCCGCCCACAATACCGGCCAGGGTGGTAATACTCAACCAAATCAAAAAGGCCAGGAGATGAATTCCCAATACGGATACCACCCCCAATTCCATATGACCAAAGGCCAGCCACACGGTTACAACCAAGGCCAACACCGCCAAGACCATCATAGCACCGTACACCACCCAGATAGCCGCGACCCGTGAGACCAAAAGACGGGAGCGCGAAATCGGCTTGGACAGGTAGTAGTCGGCCCGCCCCTTGATGAACATGCTCGGCACCAATCCAGCCGTAGCCAAAACCGCAAAAAACACCAGGACATGATTAAAGAAGTTGAGCACGCGCAAAACCGGGTTGGCAAACATCCCTTCCATATCCGAAAAATCGAGGTTTTCCCCCTGAATACTGATATCGGTGACCCTCGCCCCGAGGATCATTAAAACCCCGAGCACTGTCAGGATCAGGAAAACCCAGACAATTTTGCGCTCAAGCGCTTCTGCCAGGGTATCGGCCAGCAGTCCCCTCATGGCTTGTCCTCCTCGGCGGCGGCGCTCACGGTTTCGATAAAAGACTGTTCCAGCGACACGGTCATCGGTCGCACAATGCTGATGGGAATTCTTTTCATTCGCAGGCGGTCTATCACTTCGTTGATATACTCCGGCCTGGTCAATTCCACCAGTATCCCCTGGGCCGTCACTGCCACAATTTTCCCGACCTCCTCGGGCAGCTCAATAACATGGCTGCCCATCTCAGCCTTGATCTCATACTGACTCAATCGATTAGTCAGTTGTTCCACCGAGGCGACCCGAAGCAGGCGGCCCTTCTGCAAAATGGCCACTCGATCGGCCACCGATTCGACCTCGGACAGCAAATGGCTGTTGAGTACAATCAGGCGGCCGGCATTGCGAATTTTGGTGAGGGCCTCGCGGATCTCCACTCGTCCGACCGGATCGACACCGTCGGTCGGTTCGTCCAAAAGCAGAATCTCGGGGTCGTTCATGAGCGCCTGAGCCAGCCCGATACGTTGAAGCATTCCTTTAGAATAATTGCGTATCTTAGTGTCGGCCCATCTGTCCATGCTTACCAGATCAAGAAGTTCGTCCGAGCGTGAAGTAATATCGGAGCCTGACATTCGGCTTAGGCGACCGGTGAGTTTCAGAAGGCCGATACCGGTCAGGTGACTCGGAAAGCGATGATTTTCCGGCAAATATCCGACCGTCAGACGCGACCCCGGATCTGACGGCGGCCGTCCATTGATAGCCACCATCCCCGACGTGGCTCGGGTCACCCCCAAAAGAACCTTGAACAGAGTGGTCTTACCGGCGCCATTGGGGCCCAGCAAACCCAGAATCTCCCCCATGTTAATGGACAGGGAGATATTGTCCAGAGCAATCACGTCGCCCTTGCGCAGGCCGGTGCGGAAAATCTTGGTAAGGTCTTGTATCTCTATCAAGTCGGAGCACTCCAGATATCCAGTTACACTGATGTTGTACGTACCGCATCAGTTGAGGTTCTCGCCCCGTCCAAGAAAAGAGGTCTGGATGAACGAAAGTCAACAAGATTAAACCTGAGTACGGACCGATCGGACTATGATGAGGAGTGGTAATGCGTCTAGATCGCGGCCGGTGATCTCCCCCATGAGTGAAGGGCTGGTGGCGGCAAACGTGGTGGACTGAGAGACACAAAAAAGCCAGCGCCCGGGATCGAACCGAGGACCTGCTGATTACAAATCAGCTGCTCTACCAACTGAGCTACGCTGGCTAGTCGCTTTGGATGGTCAATCAAATGGCCGCGACCCACAATGTCAAGATCCCATTATCGCGGCCGACACGTTCATAGCCTGTGGGGTTAAGAGCGCCGTTTCCACCTCACGCCTTGCGGGGTGTCCTCAAGGACGATCCCTTTGGCCAGAAGATCGTCACGGATCTTATCCGACAGCGCGAAGTCCTTGTTCTTCCGAGCCTCGGTGCGTTGTTCGATCAGGGCCTCGACCTCGTCATCAAGAACACCGTTGGCGACCTCAATGAAGTTCAGGACGGCGTCGAAACGCCGGACCAGCGCCAGCGCCCGATCGCGCTCCCCGGCCGACAACTGGCCATCGGCCTTAAGGCGATTGATATCGCGAATGAAGTCAAAAACCGAACCCATAGCGCCGGAGACATTGAGGTCATCGTCAAGGGATTGCTCAAACCCATCAGCCGCCTTGGCGATAACTTCATCGGCCTCGCCCGAGGACTCTCCTCCCTCAAAAGCAGCCAGGTTGGCCACAAAGTCGTTGAACCGCTCCAACGCGTGACCGGCCGCTTCCAAGCCCTGGAAAGTGAAATTCAGTTGCTGGCGATAATGAGTCGCCAACAGCAAAAAGCGCACGGCCTTAGCCGGATACCCCTTGTTCATTAGGTCGCGGAGAGTGTAGAAATTCCCCAGCGATTTGGACATCTTGCGACCCTCGACAATCAGGTACTCGCAGTGCATCCAGTAATTGACGAACTTCTCCCCGGTCGCGCCTTCCGTCTGCGCGATTTCGTTTTCATGATGCGGGAACATGTTGTCGACGCCGCCGGTGTGGATATCGAAGTGGTTGCCCAGATACTTGGTCGACATGGCCGAGCATTCGATATGCCAGCCGGGACGACCTTTGCCAAGCTCGGTTTCCCAAAAAACGTCGCCATCGGCCTCATCCCAAGCTTTCCAAAGAGCAAAGTCACTGACCGAATCTTTCTCGTATTCGTCGGCGGCAACCCTTGCCCCGGCCTTCATACCCTCCAGGTCGATATGGGCCAGCTTGCCGTAGTCGGGGAACTTGGCGATGGAAAAATACCAGTTGCCGTCCACTTCGTAGGCAATTCCCTTTTCGGCCAACATTTTGATGATCTGCACCATCTCCTCGATGTGATCGGTCGCGGCGGGATAGTGTTCGGCCCGCTCAATGCCCAGGCTATCCAGGTCCTCAAAGAACGCCTTGGTATAGCGGTCGGTATACTGCTTGAGAGGAATGCCCTCGGCTTGCGAGTCGCGGATGGTCTTGTCGTCGATATCGGTCAGGTTCATCACTTGCGTGACCCGATAGCCTTTGTACTTCAGGTAGCGGCGAAGCAGGTCCTCAAAGACATAGGCCCGGAAGTTCCCGATGTGGGCAAAATCATACACGGTCGGCCCGCAGGTGTACATGCGGACATGGCCTTCCTCGAGCGGCGTAAATTCCTCTTTGACGCGGGTAAAACTATTTTTGAATCGCAGTGCCATGGGCGCCTCATGCCTGAGTGAATGATTTCACGGTCTTCTTGTCGAGCTTCTTGATAACTTCACATATCAACTTAACGGTATTGTCATAATCGGCACGATTCATAATCCCATTATGGGCATGGATGTATCTCACCGGGGCGCCGATGTAAATCGTCGGTACTCCGGTGCGGGTTATGTGGATTCGTCCGCCGTCGCCACAGCCCCGTTCCATATAGGTCAGGTGGTACGGAATCTTCTTCTGCCGAGCGGTCTCGATGACCAGGTCGCGCAGACCGTTGTTGGGCAGCATGCAACCGTCGTATATCAGAATCGACGGGCCACCGCCTAGCTTTTCAGCCTTCTTGAAACCGTCCGGGGGAATATCCTGGGCTACACCGACATCAACACAAAAACAGATATCCGGATCTACCAAATGAGCCAGGGTCTGTGCTCCGCGGAGACCGACTTCTTCCTGAGCCGAGCCGCCACCAAAGATCGTGTTGGGGTGTTTCACCTTTTGGAAATTGCTTATTACGTCCAGAGCCACAGCGCAACCCATTCGGTTGTCAAAGGCTTTACCCAGGTAGTTTTTTGGATTCGACATGATCGTGAACTGGCTATCCGGCACGATCGGGTCGCCGAGCTTGATACCCAGCTTCTTCTGGACATCAAATTTCTCCTGGACGCCAACATCCAGGAACATGCCTTTGATCTCAAGGACTTTCTCCCGCTCCTTCTGCTCCAGCAAGTGTGGTGGCTTTGAACCCACGACGCCGATGACGGTACCCTTGGAGGTCAACACGCGCATACGCTGACCCAGCGTCACATGCCCCCACCAGCCACCCAGCGGCAGAAATTTGATGTATCCTTCGTCGGTGATCTCCTTGACCATGAAGCCGATTTCGTCCATGTGACCTTCGACCAGGATGCGCGGCGCTTCAGCAGTGCCGCCCTTGCGGCCGACCACTGAACCCAGCTTGTCATAGAGAATCTCATCGACCTTGCCCTTCAGCTCGCGGACCATGATCTTGCGGATATCTTGCTCGTGGCCGGAGACACCGTTGGCGTTGGTCAGTTCTTGTAGCAGCAGTTCGGTTTTGTCCATCGTTGACTTTCTGACATATGTCTTATCGAAACTTCGTTATCAATCCCGAGAATTCGACAGTATACAAACAAGCTCGCCGGCCGTAAACCTCATTTTTGCCAGGAAGACGGCTAAGGAAGAATAAACGTGCCTCAGGTGCCGAAGTTTCTCCGGCAGAGGAGATTCTTGCAGCCTCGGCTATATTACTAAGTGCTCAGCCAGGCCGGACAGCGATTTTATCTGCCGCCGGGCCGCGGGCATGTCATCAGGGTAATCACGGCCTTCATGCCATCTCAGGATGGCCGGCATGCCCACGCGGGCCGGACCCTCAATATCCTCGATATATCGATCGCCGATGTAGATACACTCGGCCGGTGCGCAGCCGGCCAGATTAGCCGCGTGGCAGAAGATGTCGGCATGAGGCTTACGAAGACCAAAGGTCGAGCTGAAGACGGTGAAATCAAAGAAATCCGCGAGCCGGAACTTCGTTAGTTCACTACGATGGACTCGCTCCGGGAAAATCGTATTCGAGATGAGACCGATAGTTTCATAACGCTGCCTCAAACGACCGAGAACCTCGCGCGTATCCTCAAAAACAAAGATGTGAGGTTCCACCCGCTCATAAAAGGCGTCAAAAAAACCATCAACCAGCTCCGGCGACGGCTCGAGGCCGGACCGCTCAAGCATCCTTCGAGCCAACTGGTCCACCGACCACTCGATGAGCGTCTCGGCTGCCGTCTTTCGATATCCGTCTCGCACCTCTCGGTAAAGCGTGATAAAAGTCGGCTCGTCAGGCAGGTCAAAACCCTGCGCCAGGACGTACTCGCGGGCGTTTGCTATAGACTGCTCACTGATTTCATCCCACATAGTGGATGGGTACTCAATGAGCGTACCGCCCAGGTCAAATAAAACAGCCCGTGGTGTCAGTTTGTCCATTTCAGTCCGTCCGGCGTTTCAACGCGCTTTTCACAATCATACTAACCAGCTGCTCGAAATTGATCCCCTCGGCCTTGGCCGCCATCGGAGCCAGGGACAGAGGTGTCATGCCGGGCAGAGTGTTGATCTCCAGACAAAACAGACGCTCGTTTCGATCCATCAGAAAATCGATGCGGGCCAGTCCGGCGGCGCCGATTGCTTCATATAGCCGAACCGCCGAAGCCTGTGCCTGGGTCGCTACCGCCTCGGGCACCTCGGCGGGACAGATGTACTCGGAGGCGCCGGCAGTGTATTTGGCATGGTAGTCATACAGCCCCGACCTTGGCTTGATTTCGACCGGCGGGAAGGCATGACCGTCGAGGACCGCTACGGTCAGTTCGCGCCCTGCGATGTACTCCTCGACCAGAATGTTCTTCGTTTCCCCGATAACCTCCAGCAGCGCCGGGGTCAATTGATCGGGTGTTGCAACCTTGGTCAGACCCACGGTCGAGCCACCGTCATTCGGTTTGACAATATACGGCGGCTGGAATTTCGAGGAAATGGCCGCATAAAGGTCAGGGGTGATGCGACCATCGGGTACTCGATACAATCGCCACTCGGGTGTCGCGATATCCAGCGATTGGCAAACCCGTTTGGTCAGAGCCTTGTCCATCGCCACCGCCGAGGCGGTCATGTCCGAACCGGTATACGCCACGCCGCCAAGACTCAAAAGATTCTGGATCGATCCATTTTCCCCGGCACCTCCGTGCAGGCCAAGGAAAACAACATCGATATTGTCGAGCGACTCCGTCAGATGTCGGGACAAGGCTCGACCGGCAGGCTCCTCTTCCCCCGTTTGATCTGGTGCCGGAAGAGCCTTGGCATACGTACCGTCACCGGCAATAAGCGACCGGCCACTGGCCGGGTCGATCGCGTGAACACTGTGCCCCAGACCGCTAAGAGCCTCATATATGGCCCTGCCCGACGTAAACGAGACCTCGCGCTCCGACGAATCTCCGCCGGCCAACAAGAGAACTTTCATGTCGTTTTTTCCTTACGCATGCGAACAATCTTGCCAATTACCAAACCTATCAGCACCAAACCCACCAGCGGCCAAGCAATGGTGTTGTAGGTTCGGAAGTAGTCCCCGACGAGTTCCAGATTCGCCACCAGCTGGGCCGACAGATACATAATCAGCCCGGCAAAGATCAGATACGAAATGCCGGACAAAAGCAATGTCGATAACGCCCCGTAACGACTTATTCCGGCCACGATGGCCAGCGCCGATCTCATCCCGACCACAAATCGAGAGACTACCAATATCAGCGCTCCCCAGCGGCCAAAGCTGGATTCCATACGTCTGATGTCGTCGGCCGAGAAATACTTAAAGTCTCGCTTGAGGAAGTAATTTCGGCCGTGGCGCTGTCCCAGTCGGTACAAGAGCATCACCGACGACAGACCACCCACAACAACAACCAGCATGGCCAGGGGCCAACTGAGTCGCTGCCAGCCGACCAAAGCTCCCGCAGCCACGATAAACGAATCCCCCGGAAATGGCGGGAATATATTTTCTACAAAACAAGCCATCAGGATTACGGCGTAAACCCAGAAAGGGCCGTAAGCGAAGACGGAATCCAAAAAGGCCTGTATCTGCTCGGGGGAGTAACTCATAGGTCGGTTTCCAGCCCTAGCCTCAAGGCTGATCCTCACCTTTCAATAGTGCCGCCGCCAAAATGAGATCGGTCGCGCTCAGCACGGCAAAATTGGGCGAGCCGGCCGGCACAATCGTGACCTTGAAACCCATCCGTTCGACCATGGCGGCATCATCAAAGGGCAGGTTGTGTTCATCGCAACCCACCAGCGCCGCCATAAGCAGATCATATTGAAACACCTGTGGCGTTTGGGCCAGAACCAAACGGTGGTGGTCCAGGGTCGCGATCACATGGTCGTCCTGAACCCGTTTGATCGTGTCGGTAACCGGGCCGGCCAGCGTCGCGGCGCGATCGGCACGGGCCTGTTTTACGGTGCGGTCAATGTCGGCCGGGTTCACCAGCGGCCGCGCACCGTCATGGATGGCTACCCATCCGGTCGAGATGGGCAACGCTTTCAGGCCGATTCGCACCGACTCAAAACGCGTGGCACCGCCGACAATCACCCGTGACACTTTGGCATAGTGATACGGCTGGACGACTTTTTGAGACACATGCAGAAGGAACTCTTCAGCGGCCACAATCACGACCTCATCAACCGAAGCCGCCCGCTCGAAGCGACTGACTGTCCAGCTCAAAAGCGGCCGCCCGGCCACATCCCGAAATAGTAGCGGGACAGCACCGGGGGGGCGCTGGGAATCGACCGTAACTATTATGAGACCGATTGTTTTCACGGTGTCCAATATATGGCCGATACGGGCCGGCGCGCAATCAACAACCGTCACCGGCTCAGCGCCGTTTATTACTTGCCAAGACTCATCGGCCGCCCGATTGTTGCTACAGCAAATACGACTACCATCCGGAGGCAACTTTTGAAGACCATCTTGCAACACTTGTTTATCCTCGCCGTGGCGATCATCGGCCTTGGCTGTGGAGAGAAATCCGCTCACAAAGCGACCATCAGGCCGACCATGCCGACCTACGCTCTAATCGAGATTGTTCGGATGAACCAATATGAGAGCTTTCAGCAGTACTTCGAGGGTCATCTGGCCGGACTACGAGAGGCGGGCGGCAAGTACGTCGTTATCAACCGCGAGCCGCAGGTGATGGAGGGCAGCCATCGCCCGTGTCACGCCTTTATGATCCAGGAGTGGCCGGACACGGCGTCATTTCATGCCTGGTACAATTCCGATGAGTTCCGGCCCTGGCATGAACTTCTGCTTGAGTCGGCCGACATTCGGATCGCGCTCCTTTCAGGGGCGGACTTGAGAGAAGAGTTATCGTTGTTCAACATCGGTACCGAGTATAACAAACCTGCCTATGTCCTGACTGAGGTCCACAGATACGCCGACCAGGAGTCGTTCAACAAGTATTACGACAACTATCTGAGACTGGTGGAGGCATCAGGCGGCCGCTTCCTCGCCCAGCAGCCTGATTACGACGTCATTGAGGGGGAATTCCCTGAGTTCGAACTGGTCGCCCTGCTGCAGTGGCCGACGGCTCAGGACTACCTGAACTTCTTTGGATCAGAGGACTTTGCCATCTGGCTGGAGTTACGGCGCACAACCTCGCTGGGTAATGTTCTGCTGTTTGAGTCGGAGTCGCTGCCGGAGCGTCTGCGCTGGTGAAGGTTACCGGCCCAATTCGGTTGCCCAGGCCGGCATTTGCCCCAGGTCGATTTCAAACACGAGCGGCCCGAGCAGGTATACAAACAGGGTAATCAAAACGACTCCGATCAGGTTGAGCAGTATCCCGACACGAATCATATCGGCCATGCGTACCTCACCGCTGCCGAAAATGATGGCGTTGGGTGGTGTCGCGACCGGCAGCATGAAGGCACACGAAGCGGACAAGGTGGCCGGGATCATCAAAAGCAACGGATTGCACTTGATGGCTACCGCTAATGACCCCAGGAGCGGGAGCACCATTTCGGTCGTGGCGGTATTGGATGTCAGCTCGGTGAGGAAAGTCAGCGTGGTACAGATGCCAGCCACCAGACCCAGCGCGGGCACGTCACTCAGTCCCGACACCTGATGAGCCACCCAGACCGAGAGGCCGGATTCCTTGAAGCCGCCGGCCAGGGCGAAACCGCCCCCAAACAAAATCACGATTCCCCAATGCAGTTTGGCCGCCGCCCGCCAACTCATCAGCCTCTTCCCCGGCCGGGAACGCGAAGGAATCACAAACAGCAGTAAAGCCACGCCGATTGCAATCGTCCCGTCATCGATGAAATCCGGCGATGGCATCAGCGCCGACCAGCCCGGTATGACCAACGAACCCAGGACGATGTCGCGCCGGAACAGCCACATCAGGGCCATCAAAACAAATAAAACCAGGACCGCTTTCTCTTCAATTGACGGGCGGCCCAGTTGGGTCAGCTCGCGACGGAACATGTGCCGGTCGGTCCGAAATCTCAGGCTGCGGTCGGCGCCGATCGTTGTCAGCACGACCCAGATAATTGCCAGGAGAACCACACTCAACGGCAGGCCAAAGCCAAACCACTGGGCAAACGATATTTCCGGAGCGGCCGGAAAGTAAATGGCAAAGATGCGCGAAAACGATAGGTTGGGCGGGGTCCCGATGAGAGTGGCCATCCCGCCAACCGAGGCAGCGTAGGCAATGCCCAAAAGCAGGCCGACCGGAAAGCGACCAATATCATCCTCTGATTCACGGAGCTTGATAATCACCGCCATAGCAATCGGCAGCATCATCATGGTTGTGGCGGTGTTGGAGATCCACATCGACAAAAACGCCGTCGCCACCATGAACCCGAGCACCAATCGCCGCGGACCGGCCCCGATTATCCTGATGATATTCAGGGCTATGCGCTTATGCAGTTGCCAGCGCTGCATGGCCAGCGCCATAATGAAGCCACCGATAAACAAGAAGATGATGTTGTTGAAATACAGGCCAGCGACTGTTTTGCCGGGCATGATGCCCAGAGCCGGAAACAGTGCAATCGGTAACAATGCCGTGGCGGGGATCGGGATCGCTTCGGTAATCCACCACACGGCCATCAATACCGCCACTGCCGCCGTGCGGCCGACGGCCGGATTAGAGGGATCCAAATCGGTCAGAAACAGAACAGCCAGCGCCAACGCCGGTCCCACGATCAGACCCAGCCGCTGCTTGAGCGGAAACCCCATTGCGGTTGATGATTCTTGCGCACTCACCTTAGGTTCAAATTGCATGGACTGGGCATCGCGAGGCAACTAATAACTTGGGGGGCGCCGGCTTGGCTTAGAGGATCAGCATCGCATCACCGTAGGAGTAGAAGCGGTATTTGTGCGATATGGCTAGCGCATATGCATCAAGGATCATCCTTCGTCCGGCGAAGGCGCTGACTAAAATCAATAGCGATGATTTGGGTAAGTGGAAATTCGTTATGAGATGATCGACCACCCGGAATTGGTAACCCGGCTGGATATACAAATCGACCATCTTTGAAAACGGCTGGATCTGACTGTCGACAATCTCAGCCGACTCCAGCGTTCGCACGGAAGTAGTGCCGACAGCGATGACTTTGCCGCCATGGGCCCGCACTCTGTTAAGAGCGGCGGCGGCAGCCGGACTCAGTTCGGCCATTTCCGGGTCCACTACATGATCTTCGATCCGGTCGACTTTGACCGGCTTGAAGGTTCCCGGACCAACGTGGAGGCATAACTCAATTATGGCCACGCCCCGGTCACGGAGCGCCTTCAGGATCGATGGTGTAAAATGAAACCCTGCGGTCGGGGCGGCCACCGCACCAACTTTGTCTTTGTCGGCAAAAACGGTTTGATAACGGCGCAGGTCGGTCGGCTGGTCGTCGCGTTTGATGTAGTGCGGCAGAGGGACATGGCCGTGGTTGGAGACAATGATCTGCCGTTGTCTGAGTGACCGAAATGATACGTGCCAGCGACCTCCCCCGACATCGGCCGACAGCTCGACCTGTTGGCCGCCAAAGTCTATCGTCTCACCCTGGCGCACGCGACGTGATGGATGCACCAAGGCCAGCCAGGTCAGCTCAGAGTCGGGTTCGACCCGGCGCACCAGAAAGATCTCGACTTTGCCGCCGCTGGCCCGACGGCCGATCAGACGGGCCTTGAAGACCTTGGTAGTGTTGACGACGAGGGCGTCGCCTCGATTTAGATACTGGAGGACATCGTGAAACAGACCGAGGCCAAGGCTACCACTGCTTCGCTCGAGGGTCAAAAGACGCGATTGGTCGCGTCGGCGAGATGGGAATTGAGCGATCAGCTCATGGGGCAGGTGGTAGTCAAATTTGTCAATGTTCATATGGTATTGGCGGCCCGTAGTAATGATCGATGTGACACACCGGTCTGAGGCGGTCAAGTCAGGCAGATCCTGCCTCTTACTGCATCAGGTCGACCTGCTTTTTCCAACGGTCCAGAAGCGTCGCCTGAACCTCGGACATGGTGACTGCCGACGGGCGATCTTTCAGATAGTTCTCGAGTTCGTCCAGAGCCAGCCGAGTATCCTCCACCGTCAGACGGATTCCTTTCGTGTGGAGTTCATCGCGGTAAGCCAGCGTTTCATCGACCAGCCAACCGACCATGCCGGTGCGGTCGTCCAATTCGCCCAGGGACTCCAGAAGCTTTTCGAGATCGTCGCTCATCGTACCTGCCCGCCCTCACATGGCTTCATAGAATTTCGTAGCCGCCATCGCGAGGTCTGATCTGTAGCAAATTGTCTATCTGGTCTCTAATTTCGCCGCCGGCCCGACAGTAGCCAACAACAATTTGACTCGAATCGCGATGCCCCGGCTCGATACCAAGCAGCCGGTCGACCGCTGCTCGGACCTCGGCCGACTTGCTACGGTAGACCGGCCCCAAAAACATATGGTCTATCGGATTGAGCGATGTCATCGGGTCCACTTGCCCTTCAGAATAGCGCCTGCTGACCGCCTTGAGGAGGCTTGATTCCGATGTGTTTCATGGCCTCACTGCTGACTACGCGACCTCGTCGGGTGCGCTGCACAAAACCGATCTTAAGCAGGTACGGTTCTACCATGTCGACCAGCGTGTCGATTTCCTCGTTTAGCGTCGCCGCCAGGGCCTCGATTCCAACCGGACCACCCTGGTAGTACTCAACAACTATCTTAAGCAGCTTGCGATCCAGGTTATCCAGACCCAGGTTGTCGATGCCTTCGGCATCAAGCGCTTGAGTGGCGATATCGACCGATATGGTACCGTCACTCTTTACAGCCGAATAGTCACGAACGCGCCTTAGCAGCCGGTTGGCAATGCGGGGTGTTCCGCGCGCCCGTCCGGCGATAGTCAGGGTCGCTTCGGGTTCAATCGTCACCTCCAAGAGACCGGCCGAGCGATTGACAATCCGGGCCAGTTCGTCGGCCGGGTAAAAATCGAGATGGTAATAAAGCCCGAACCGGTCGCGTAGCGGCGCGGTCAACATCCCGGCCCGCGTCGTGGCTCCGACCAAAGTGAAGTTCTTCAGGGGAACGTTGATCACCTTGGCGAAAGCCCCCTTGTCGACCACGAAGTCAACCTTGAAATCCTCCATGGCCGGATACATGAATTCTTCGATCGTAGAGGACAGGCGATGGATCTCGTCGATGAAAAGAACGTCGCCATCTTTGAGATTGGTCAAGATGCCCATAAGATCGCCGGTGCGCTGCAGCGCCGGGCCCGAGGTGGCAAAAATCTTGGTTCCCATCTCCTGGGCAATGATATGCGCCAAAGTTGTCTTGCCCAGTCCCGGCGGACCGTAAAACAGAATATGCTCTATGGCCTCCTGGCGACCCCTGGCAGCCTGCAGGGCGACTTTGAGTTTCTCACGAAGCTCGCTTTGACCGACATACTCTGACAAAGTACTCGGTCGCAGGGACGAATGGGCCGCGCCTTCCTCAGGCGTCAACTCTTCGCCGGACATGATTCTCTCGCGGACCATTACTTACCGGCTCCGGCTAATTGTTGCCCTCTGAATATAGCATTTAGCAGTTCTTCGGTCGAGGAGAGGTCGGTGTTCTCTTTGAGCGCCGCTTCAATCATCTGCTGGGCTTCGTGTGATCGATACTGCAACTGCTCCAATATCGCCAGAACTTCCGCATGGAACGGCGCCGCCCTGACCGGTTTGTCCTGAGCCAATGGTTCGGACTGTCGAATCAGGGCAAACTTGGTGGTCTTGCCGTGCAATTCGGCCACGATCTTACCGGCCAGACGAGCTCCCACTCCGGGCAACCGATTCAGCCGGGCGTTGTCCTTGGTCTCGATGGCCGTGGCAATCTCGTTTATGGGCAGCACCAACGACTTGAGCGCCTTCTTGACCCCCAGACCCGGCACCTGCAAATAGAGCGAAAAGAACTCCCGATCGACGGCATCCTTAAACCCAACCAGTCGCGGGTAGTGGGCCGATTTTCTGTCGCCGGCTTCAATATAGTAGATGGTTTCAAAGCCGATCTCATGGCCGACACTGCCACTTGTGCGCAAGCGCTCGGCCAAGGCCGAAGGCAACAGTATCTCGTAGCAGACGCCGCCGTTTTCCACCAGAGCGTGGCTGTCCTCGATCTGCACGAGTTTCCCCCGGATGCGGCTGATCACATTGCCTCCGCATAGCCATGCGTCTGAACGCGGCAGTGGCAAAGAGCAACGGCCAGAGCGTCAGCCACATCGGGCGGTTCCGGTACCTGGCTCAGTCCGAGGGTTGAGGTGATCATAAGTTGCATCTGACGTTTGGGTGCCCGGCCGTTGCCGGTCAGGGATTTCTTGATGCGAGTGGAAGCATAGGGGTAGACCTCCAGTCCCGCTTCGGCCGCTTCGAGGAAGATCATCCCACGCGCATGCCCCATTATGATAGCCGTCTTGGGGTGACCATAGTGCGAGTACAAATCTTCAACGGCGATGGCATCCGGTTTCAACTGGTCGAGTATCACTTTAAGTTCTGCAGATATTTCTTTGAGTCGTAGCTCTATAGCGTCATTGCGATTTGTGCGGATGACGCCGGCCTCGACTACCCGCACGTTTTCCCCATCAAAATCAAGAACTCCATAGCCGGTTATATGCAGACCGGGATCTATACCTATAATTCGCATCACAGCGATAAATAGCTGTCGGGCAGGCAAACATCAAACAAAAACTGAAATCGGGCAGGCGTATGTGAGTCTTGCGGCGAGGGCGATCGTGAAATCAACAAGCGGAATGCTACCCGGCCGAATTGGCTGTCACGGGTTTTGTCACGAACCGCCCCCATCGTATTTGTGGCGCTTTCTGAAGAACCGGGGCACAAACACCAAAGCTATGTAAGTCAGACCCGACAGGACGATAATCGTAGCTCCCACCGGCAGATCAGGACCGTAGCTCAAGGCGGTCCCCAGCAGCGACAGCGTGATCGTAATGGCCACCGCCAGCGCGATCATTGAAGCCAGCGTTCGGGTATAGTGACCGGCGATGGCGGCCGGGATGGTCAACAGCGCGATCACCAGAACCACCCCTACGACAGTCACCATGATCACCACGCTGAGAGCCACCAACACCAGCAGCAGCGAATAGATCCCGGTCAGGTTGGTCCCCCGCACACGGGCAAACTCCTCATCAAAACAAACCGCCACAAATCGGTTGTAAAACAGCCACACAATGGTTATCAGGATCACGTCCAGCCCGGCCATCAGCCACAGGTCGCCGGTGGCCACCATCAGGATATTGCCGAACAGATAGCTCATGAGTTCCTGATTGTAGCCGGGAGTTTGCGAGATGGCCAAAATGCCGATGGCCATCCCCACCGCCCAAACAACGCTGATGACCGTATCCTCCCGCTGCCGCGCCTTCAATGTAACCCAGCCGATAGTCAAGGCCGCCATCACGGCCGCGATCATGGCGCCCTGCATCGGCGTTACATGCCAGCCGTGGACACGGCTGAGATAGTAGGCGATGCCCATGCCGCCCAGAACAGAATGGGCAATGGCGGCGGCGATGTTGGTGATACGGCGCGAAACAACAAAGCTGCCCACCAGACCGCAAGCCACACCCGACAAAACAACGGCCAATACTCCGTGCTGCAAGAATGTGTGCCGGGAAAGAGCATCGAAAAAATCAAACATGGCCCTCTCCCTCCACGTGACGGTCGTGCCGCACAATACGCATGGCGGTGTCACCGTACAGCTCTCCCAGCATATCTCCCGTTAGTTCCGTGGTCGGGTGCACATGGACCTGCTGCTTGACGCACACCACTTGCTCCACTCCGGACAAGACGAAAGCCGGATCATGCGACACCATGACAACAGTCATCTGCTCGGACAGTCGGCGTGTCAGCTCCAACAGTCGTTTCTGCACGGCCGGATCGACGTTGGCTGTGGGTTCGTCCAGGATCAGCAAATCCGGCCCGCCGGCCAGCGCTCGGGCGATCAGCAACCGACGTTGTTGCCCGCCGGAAAGCTGCGCAAACGGTCGTTTTTCCATCCCGTCAAGTTCGACCATGCTCAGGGCACGATAGGCCGCATCTTTGTCTGCTTGATTGAACGGCCCCAGATGGAATCCGCTCCTCAGACGTCCCATCAGAACAACCGAGAGCACATCGATCGGGAAGTGCGGATCCAAACTGACTTGCTGCGGCATGTATCCGATACGTGTCAGGACCTGTCGGGGGGGGCTCCCGAACACGTGCACCTGACCCTCGTCCGGCCGCAACAGACCCAGTAGCAGTTTGACCAGCGTGGTCTTCCCGCCGCCGTTGGGTCCCACCACCCAAACAAACTCGCGCTCGGCAATCGAGAGGTTGACATGATCCAGGGTAAGCCTGTCACCATAGGCAAACGAAACGTCGGATAGCCTCACGACCGGTTCGGTGCTCATCGCCCGGCCTCGTTTTTGGTGTCGCCCAAAGCCGCAGCTACGGCGTGGGCCATGCGGAGCATGTTGTCCAGATAATCTTCGGCCAACGGATCAAGCTCCACCACCTCGGCCCCCACCGACTCGGCCAGAGCCTGGGCCGATTTCAGCGGGAATTGCGGTTGCACAAACACGGCTTGCACCCGATCCGCCTCGGCCTCGACGGTAAACCGAACCAAATGCTGCGCACTCGGTTCCTTGCCGTCCAGCTCCACCGCCACCTGTTTTAGTCCATAGCGACGAGCGAAGTAACCATACGAGGGGTGATAGACATACATGCTTTGGCCCGACAATCCGGCCAGGATATCAGCCATGCGGGCGTCCAGGGAGTCAAGACCCTCTTGGTAGGACTGCAACCGCCGTTGAATATCAGCCGCCTTCTGAGGAGCCGGCAATGTCAGCTGCTCGGCCACGGTAGACGACATCTTTTTCATTAGCTGAGGATCGAGCCACACGTGAGGGTCTATGCTGCCATGATCGTGGCCGTGGTCGAGGTGATCGTCGTGCCCGCCCTCAAACGTCAGCAAATCCAGTCCATGCTGCAAATCAACGACTTTTAGATTCGGATACAGATCATGAAGACGAGGCAGGAGCGCCCTTTCAAAGGGCACGCCGACACTAAAGAGCATTTGTGTCTGCTCCAAAGCGGCCATCTGCCCCGGCGTCGGTTCGTAGGTAGCGGGCGACTGACCGGGGCCTACCAGAATATCGACCGCAACCTGATCACCGGCGATGCGCCCCACCATTTCGGCCAAAGGCGCCACCGAAACGCACAGGCGGCTCGGGGCCGAATCGGGGACTCTCGTGGCGCAACCGGCAGCCACTACGATGGTGGCAGCGGCCAGCGCCGCCGCACAAAATTGACCGACTCCTGATCTCATTTCGACCGCCCTGATCGAGTCCGACTGCGGCACACCAGGTGCATCTCGTGGCAGTCGCCACATTCCTGGACGATGTGGTTGCGAGCGAACTCATCCCAATGGCCCCGCTGATCGACACTCAAAACACCGGTCCCCTGGCACACCGGACATGTGTTGTCAAGGGCCGCGATCACCGCCCGCCGGATGAAATCGGAACGATTAGGGATGCCCCGCATGGCATCGCGAAGGGACTCGTCGACTTTGAATGTCAGGATCTCAGACTTGGATCTGGTAGCCACAAATGCTCCCGGCTTCGATTTAAATTACAGCCTACGGCCACAAGTATTACACTGTAATACCAGCAGGGCAAGGACTGTTTCCGTGTTGAGCGAGGAAATCTTCTATTTAGGAGAAAAGCCCGGCCAGATCGGCGATGGAGTCAATTGTGAGGTCAGGGACGATTGTGGAGGATGCCGCCAGGTCGGGCCGATACTTGCCGGTGCGTACCAGGATTCCCTTTAGCCCGGCCGCCTGGGCACCGCCAATGTCGGAGTTGATGTCGTCACCCACCATCGCCACGGCTCCGGCCGGTAGATTCATGTCCTGAACCGCCAGCCCGAAGAAATCCGGCGAGGGTTTGCCGATCACAGTCGCTGTCTTGCCGGTAACGTATTCGAGCCCGGCTACAAAAGCGCCGATGTCCATCTGCAAACCGGCCTGGGTCTGCCAGTAGCGACCCTTGTGTAGGGCTACAATCTCGGCCCCGGCGATGACCATATGGAAAGCTCGCTGCATCATCTCATAATCCCAATTCTTGCCCATATCACCAATCACAACAAACTCGGGTCGCGCATCGTCGGTGGGAAATTCTGCAAAATCCCGTAGCGGATCATCGGAGAGAAAGAGATGACAGCGCGGTGCGCCGCGTTTTCGGAGATAGGTCACGGCCGCCCGAACAGCGCCAAACAACTGGTGCGGTTCAATGGGCAATCCCAGCGCCGCGAGCTTGGCCAACAGAGAAACATCGGACAGAACCGTCGTGTTGGTGCAAAAGCGGACCGGGACATTTCGCTTGCGGAGCAGTTCCAGGGTTTCAATCGCGCCCGGAATTATGGCATTATCGACGTACAGGACACCGGACAGATCGATCAGAAAACCCTGGATATCATCTGGCAGCTTCGTCATATGTCGTCCCAACACACAGGTGGCGTCAGGCATGACACCTAACGCCACATGGATTGCAGCCGCACAGGCTTACATCAGTTTTCTTCGGCCAACTTCTCCAGCAACTCTTCAGATATGTCAAAGTTGGCGTAGATCTTCTGGACATCATCAAGGTCTTCGAGAATATCGTAAAGCTTCATCATCGACGAGGCCTGCGACTCCTGCTCCAGTTTCACATAGTTCTGCGGGTTCATGGTGACTTCTGCCGAAACCATAGCGATCCCCTTGGCCTCAATCGCCGAGCGGACCGTATCAACATCGCCCGGCTGGGTAATTACTTCGTATGAGCCGGAATCGGTCTTGATATCTTCGGCACCGGCTTCCAGAGCAATCTCAGTCAGGGTGTCTTCGTCGACAGCGTCGAGCTCCAGGGTGATGACGCCTTGTTTTTCAAACATCCAGGCCACACAGCCACTTTCACCAAGATTACCGCCATATTTGCTCAGAGCGTGTCTGATTTCGGAGACACAGCGGTTCTTGTTGTCGGAGAAGGTTTCGAGGTAGAGGGCCACGCCGCCCGGGCCGTAGCCTTCGTAAACGGCCGCTTCATATGTAACGCCGGGCAGCTCGCCGGTGCCTTTCTGGATTCCGCGTTTGATGTTGTCGGCCGGCATGTTTGACGCCTTGGCGGCGGCGATGGCCGTGCGCAGGCGTGGGTTACCTTCGGGATCACCGCCCCCCTCGCGGGCGGCTATAGTTATCTCCTTGATATGCCGGGTGAAGACTTTGCCGCGCTCGGCGTCGGTCTTGCCCTTTTTCCGCTTGATTGTCGCCCATTTTGAGTGACCTGACATAGACAATCTCCCTTGAATCTATCTACAACACATACTTATCCATACCAAAGCCGCAACCGGCCTGAATATGAATAATAATGCGCCGAGGCGCCCTTGGCAAGGGAGAGATTGTAGGGCGGAACGGCATTCGCATGGCCGCAGATCGCGTCTAGTTTCGCTATCAATCATCGCCCCGGAAGTTCTCGGAGTGAATGTAGTATCCCAGCGTGCCGCCGATCTTCGATTTCGGCAGCGAGGCATACTCACGTTTCACATACTTAACAAATGCCTTTCGAGCACCTGACGACAGTAAGAGAACCAAGAAACCCAGTATGACCGTAATTGACACGAATGCTCCGCCAACGAAAACATACGTCGCCAAGGGTCGTTCTACGCCGAACACAAAAACATCGATGGTCGCGGCCACAAGAAAGGTCGTCATGAGCAACTCAAGAAATTGGAACTCAGCGTGCACCGAGTCAATACCGCATAGGCTGGGGAGTCTGAATAGTATCACCAAGAAAAGGGGTAGAGAGGCAAAACGCCATAACGGAAGCGTGCTGGTGGATTTGTCACTGGCCCAAGGACGCAACTGTACTCCAAGCGCCATCTGCTGAGCGCTAAGCGCGAGGAACGAAAAAATACCTGCCCATAACATGCGCGCCGATCCGACGCTTCCTTGCCACGCGGCAAATACTGTGGCAACAGCGACAATAAAGACAGCCGGCATAAGATCGATGACAATAGCCCAAATTGTTCGAGTCCAGCCGTATCGCAAGAACATGTTTCTGACCCAGGGCACTGTGTGCGCATGCACCAACTTGCCTCTAGGCGCGCATGCCCTGAGCTGCCGAATTGAGCGATCAGCACTCCCGACCCAAAACCAATAGACTACGGTGAGGATAAAATAAACCCCCGGAATTAGGTAAACAAACCAATCCAACTTGACATGGATACTGACCCAGGGTAACGTGATCTTTCTATCCTCGAATTCAAGCAGGGTCGGCCGTGCTTCAATAGACCCGTAGGTGGGCAAGCATATTCTGGCCCCGGAGCCTGAGAAAGCTTCGCTCTTGATCTCGAACGACGACTTCTCCCAGTGCGATAGCGCTTTGTCGTATTCGGCATGGTGTGATGCCAGGACAAAGACCACGTACAACGCCAGAACAATCAGCAGCATATACATCCTGGCCGCTTGCTTAGCAAACGACTTGGCCTGGTCGTAGGCCAACTGCCTCTCGAAATCCCTGTCTTTCTCAGATTGCTGCAATCGATATACCCCTGTGATTCTTGACTCAATTGACCAAATATCTCGGCGAGCACGGCCCGCAATCAACAACAAATACTCTTGCCGGATATCGCAGGGCTGTGTACCTTCCCCCTATGCCGTCGATGTTTACACGCATAGTCAACCGGGAACTGCCGGGGAAGATATTTTACGAAGATCCATTGGTTTTTGTCATCGCCGATCATCGCCCGCAAGCGCCGGTGCATCTGCTGATTCTGCCGCGCGAGGAATACCGGAATTTCTACGAGACCCCATACGAAGTCATAGAACTCCTGTCACGCACGGCCAAAAAAACCGCCGAGAAACTGGGGATCACCGGGCATTTTAGATTGATAATCAACAACGGCTACTGCCAGGAAGTCGATCATGTCCACTTCCATTTCCTCTCCGACCGTGGCGCGGAAAACCTGAAATGGCTTGAATGAAATCGGCATCGAATGATGGGAGGAATCCATGAAAATGCTCGCAACAATCATCATGCTCTTAGTTCTGGCCGGGACAATATCGGGGGCTGAGAGTGTGCCCGGAAGCCGCGAAATCCGCACATACGGCGGAGTCAGCGTCGGCACCCCGGCGGGTCTAAACGTATTTTTGACTCAGTATGTGACACAAAAGGCGGGATTCCGGATTTCGGGCGGGTTTGTACCGGGTCGCTGCGGGGATGTCTACGGAGTCCAGGCGGGCCCTGTTTTCAAGTGGAAAGAACACGGCAACACGCTGTGGGAGTTCGCCGTGTTTGTCGGATATGCCGAGGGGGTGCCGGATCCAGGTTGCTCTTTGGACCCGTATGTATGGCGATATGTCGGCGGAGCTATGGCTCTGAAGTGGCGGAGGTTATTTGTAGAATTGGGCTGGAGCGCCGGAACCGGCAGCTTCTCGAGTCCCCAGTTGGTGGTTCAGCTCGGTCTGGTTCTTGGCAGAGTCTTCCGATAGGCCACTGAGGTGACCCCGCCCAAAGCGAGACATCCGGTGGGTTCTGACTGCATAGAACATCCCGGCCGCCGGACCTTCCCCAGGAAATGTTGGTGATCTCGGTTAATGTGAATTGATACAAGGGTTTGATCTTATCAGGAAGTGGAAGTCGAAGGAACAAACACATCATTTTTCGGGCAAACTTTCTGGCCCCAATTCCCCTTGACAATAGCTTAACTTCCCCTATCTTGTCGATAATATGAGTAGTATGCCTATGAAATCGTGCCACACGCACACTTCCCAGTCGAAGGGGGGTGAAGCTCTTTGACTGGTGTCAGAATCCGTGATGATGAATCTTTTGAAAGAGCCTTAAGACGCTTTAACAAATTCTGCGAAAAGGCTGGTATTCTTAGTGATATAAAGAAGCACCAACATTTCGAGAAGCCGTCCGAAGCGCGCAAGCGCAAGATGGCGGCCGCTCGTCGGAAGTCCCGCAGAATGAAATTCAGAGAACATCCGTAGTAAGTATTATGTCATTGATTGATAAACTCGATCAAGACATCAACGAGGCCCTTAAGGGCGGCGAGAGAGATAAACTCACTGTCCTTCGGGGCCTCAAGTCGGTTTTGAAGTACGCTCGGATCGAAAAGGGCGAAGATCTTACCGGCGATGATGTCATTACAGCCCTCTCCAGTGAGGCCAAGAAGGTCCGCGACTCAATCGAGCAGTTTGGTAAAGGCGGCCGCCAGGACCTGGTGGACAAGTCTCAGGTTGAGTTGGAGATTATTCAGTCCTACCTGCCGAAGCAACTCAGCGAAGACGAGTTGCGAGAGATTGTTAAAGCTGCCGTGACCGAGGTGGGCGCCGAGTCCGCCAAGGATATGGGCAAGATTATGAAAGTTGTCATGCCCAAGATCAAGGGGCAGGCGGACGGCAAGATGGTCAACAAACTGGCCATGGAAATTCTTGCCAAGTGATTTAACAACTCTCTATATTCTTTGCGGGACAAGGCAATCCTGACATAGGAGAAAAGTTAATGAACTGGATTGATGCGGTACTGATAGTATTGCTTCTGGCCTCAGTCATAGTTGGTTCCAAGAAAGGCCTGATCAGGGAGCTGACGGCCTTCCTGGTTTTTATTGTGGCCATAGTGGTGTCGGTCAATTATGTGGACACTTTTGCGGTGTGGGTCTATAACCGACTGGGGGGCTCACCCCTGATATCGGCTTTCCTTTCGTTTACCATCCTGCTGGCCGGCAGCTACGCCGCCTTTAAGATATTAGGGATGCTCTTTTACAAGATAGCCAATGTCAAACAAACCGGGGCCAAAGACCAGATGGGCGGCGCCCTGATTGGTTTTTTGCGCGGCTGGGTCGCCATCGGTTTTTTGACATTCCTGGTTTTCCTGCTGCCAATGCCGGGATTCTTCTATACCGCCTTTGAGAGCTCCTTCTTCGGCCCTACCGTAGCCAAGACGATACCTCTGATGTTTAACGGTTCCGCCAGACTGCATCCCAACAACCCCAGTTTTATGGATCAGATGGAACACACGCTGCTGGATGCTCCCGCCCAATCGGCCAACGGTCAGAATTCGGAAGAGCACCGCCAGGAGGCTCATCGTGTGCTCTACCAGATGGAACGCTTTTTTGACCCGGGTCTGGGCGGCAGCTGAATTGACTTTTCTTTAGCTGCGGGCGATGTATATTGAAGCCGGCCTTAGGCCGGCTTTTTTGTATCGAGGCCACGATGATCGACGAACACACGCTGCACACTCTGGAATTCCACAAGATCATTGCCCAGGTCAACGGGAAGTGCCTGACACCCTACGGCAAGGAGATCGTCGCCGAGCTACGACCGCGAACCAACAACGAGTGGATCGAGCAGCGACTCGGCGAAGTCTCTCAGATGAAGGACATTATCAACTTTGCCACGGCCTTTCCCCTGGTGCGCATGGAAGATGACTGCCGCCCACTTCTGCTTCACGCGCAGACCGAAGGGATCTTCCTCGATCCGATTGAGATTCTGATTGTTCTCGAACTGGTGAATGTCAGTATCGATCTCAACGGTTACAACAAAGAAGGCCGCGAGAATTTCCCTCTCGTGGCAAGCTACCTTGAGCAAATCCGGAGCTACCCCGACCTTCGGGCCGACATAATCCGGACCATCGATATTGACGGCCAGGTCAAAGACTCGGCCTCGGCCAAATTACGTTCGATCCGGGCCGAGCTGAGCGAGAGCCGCACCAGGATCATGCGGCGATTACAAATGGTCCTGTCCGGCAAGGACAAGCAGACCGGCTGGCAAGATGATGTGGTCACACTGCGCAACAATCGTTACGTCATCCCGGTGCCTACCGGACGCTACGAGCAGGATGCCGGGATCATCCACGATCGCAGTCAGAGCGGCGCGACGTTATATGTCGAGCCGAATGAAACGGTCGACCTGAACAATCGTATTCATCTGCTCATGCAGCAAGAGCGCCTTGAGATCGACCGTATCCTGCGCGCTTTGACCGCCGAAATCGCTCGCCGCGCCGACACCCTTCTTGAGAATGTCAGCTTAATAGGCCATCTGGATTGTCTGCATGCCTCAGCCGCATTTTCCAACGCTATCACCGGCAATCAACCGCAGATAGTGGGCACCTCCACGATAAAACTGGTGGACGCCCGCCATCCCCTGCTGATGCTGCAATTCCGTGATCCTGCCCTGGTGATTCCCAGCAGTCTCGTATTGGGCGAATCGCCTCAGGCGATTTTGGTCACGGGGCCCAACACCGGCGGAAAAACGATCATCCTCAAGGCGATTGGACTGGCGGTGCTGATGGCTCGATCGGGTCTGCACATAGCGGCCGACGCCAAGAGCGAGGTGGGCTGCTTTGGTCAGATCCATGCCGATATCGGCGATGAGCAGTCGATTGAACTTTCACTGTCGACTTTCTCATCGCACCTGGCCAATATCATCAGGGGACTCAAACATGCGGCTCCGGATTCGTTGCTTTTGTTTGACGAAATCGGTGCCGGCACCGACCCCAAAGAGGGAGCGGCCCTGGCTGAGGCGGTAATATTGTATGCTACCGGCAAGGGCACCCGGTTGGTGGCCTCGACACACTACTCGCAACTGAAGACGCTGGCGATGGAACACCCGGAAATCGAAAACGCCTCACTGGAATTCGATCGCGAAACTCTCTCCCCCACCTATCGCTTGCACCTGGGTCTGCCCGGATCATCGTATGCCATCGAAATCGCATCGCGCCTGGGCCTGGATCAGCAAGTGTGTGATGAAGCTTCGCGATTGGTAGGCAGCGAAGAACGATCCCTGGACGAGTTGGTGGCGCAGCTCGAAGAAGACCTAAAGACGCTTAAGATAGACCGTAAGGAATTGGCCGAACGTCTTGAGAAGGCGCGTCAGCTCGAAGAATACTATCACACCGAATCGGAACGGCTCAAGACCGAAGGTGAGCAACAGACGCAGCAGATGCTCCAGGAGACTGAGGCCTTCCTGGCCGAGACTCGCAAGCAGGTTGAGCACTTGGTTTCGGAGATACGGCGTACTCAAGCCGACAAGAACGCAGTCCGCGAATTCCACGAGGATTTTTCCAAGCGGCAAAAGGAAGTCGGGCAGAAACGCAAAAAGACCAAACCCAAACAGACCACTCCCGACCAGTTTGAGGTGGGCGACCCGGTGCGGATCATCTCGCTCGACCGCCAAGGGGAAATCGAGAAACTCATAGGTAGCGACCGGGCCAGCATCCGCGTGGGTAATGTAATCACTACCGTCGAAATCCGCAATCTGGCCAAGATGGAGCCGACGGCGTCCGAGCAGAAACCTCGCCGGGTCTCCGGGACCAATGTGGAGGTTGATCTTAGTCCGGAGATTCACCTGTTGGGCATGACCGGCGAGGAGGCCCTCCAGGCTCTCGAGCAGTATCTGGATCGGGTGGTGATGGTGGGATTACATCAGGTCTATGTTGTCCACGGCAAAGGTACCGGCGCCTTGCGAAAAATCCTGACACAGTATCTCAAGCAGCATAGCGAAGTGGCGTCGCTGCGCCTGGGCAACTGGAATGAAGGTGGCGCCGGAGTGACGGTCGTCAAGATGAAACACTGATATGATTCCCGAAGATGTCATAGACCAGATCAGGCAAGCCACCGATATCGTGCAGATAATCGGCCAGTACCTGCGCCTGAAGAAACGGGGACGCAGCAATTGGGTGGCGGTCTGCCCCTTTCATACCGAAAAGACAGCCTCGTTCAACGTCAATGTCGATCGCCAAATCTTTCACTGTTTCGGTTGCGGGAAGGGTGGCAACGTTTTCACCTTTCTTATGGAGCACGAAAAACTGTCCTTCATCGATGCGGTTAAGCTGCTGGCCAGGAGCGCCAACATAGCCATCCCCGAAGATCGGCAATCGGATCATCGACGCGAGGAACGGGAACGCCTCAGCTACGCCAATCAAACCGCGCTGGAGTATTTTCAGAAGACACTGGGGAGCTCTCAGTATCGTCACATACTGGATGATTACCTGCGCGGCCGTCGTCAGATAAGCGATGAGGCTATCGTATCGTTAGGGCTGGGTCTGGCCGGGTCGGAGTGGGATGGCTTGATCAAATATGCCGCCAACAAAGATATCAGCATGGACGATTTGGTCAAAGCCGGGCTGGCCCTCAAATCCGAAACCAAAGGCAACTACTTCGACCGTTTCCGGCATCGGCTGATGATCCCCATCTTCAACCTGAGCAACAAGCCGATCGCCTTCGGCGGCCGCACTCTCAAAAAAGGTGAACCGGCCAAGTATATAAATTCTCCCGAAACGCCCCTATATAGCAAAAGCAATGTCCTTTACGGACTCAACTGGGCCCGCGAAGCGATTCGCGAAGCAGGGGTGGCCCTCGTTGTCGAGGGTTATTTCGACGTGATATCGCTACGGCAGGCGGGCATAAATAACGTCGTGGCCTCATCGGGAACAGCTTTCACTTCGCAGCAGGCGCGTTTGCTGTCTCGTTTTGCCGACGAAGTATTGTTGTTTTTTGACGCCGACTCGGCCGGTCAGCGGGCCGCCCTGAGATCGGTCGATGCCTTGTACGATGCCGGCATGGAAGTGAAAGTTGTGACGGCTCCCCAGGGCGAAGATCCCGACTCCATCGCTCGTAAAGATGGTGCCGAGGCGATTGGGGCGTTGTGCGATGAGGCCGTCGACTATATCACTTTCCGAGTGAAAGACTTGAATACGGCCGCACTGGGGATAATCGGCAAGGAAAAGCTCATCAAGGAAATAGCCGGAGTCGGCTCGCAAATTGGTGACATTACGAGGCGACGCCTGTTTCTTGAGAAAGCAGCCTCCGTCCTGGGCGTTGAAACCAGGATGATCGCCGAAAATATAGCCTCATCGGAACCTCCCAGGACGCCCAGTCCCAAGCGCCGCCTCCACCGTGTCGACGAGTTCGATCTGTTGTCGCTGTTGTTTGCCGCCTCGGAGGATTTGCAAACCACTATCGAACAAGTCTCCCCTGACGACTTTGACTCGCGGCAGCTGGCCCGGCTGTACGCCGCCATGGTACAGCAATACCGTGATCGCGGATCGGTCGACGCCGCCAAGATGGCGGCCGACTCCAAAGATCAGGAGTTCGTGTCCTTGATCACCGAGGTGGCCAGCAAGTCCTGGCCCGATGATGAGATCGCTGAGTCCCTGAAGACGCTGGTAATATCTATGAAGGAAGCCAAGCGCCGCCGCATTCGGGCCCGGATCCATAAGGAACTTGAGGAGGCCGAGGCAGCCGGTGATCATGACCGGGCTGAGATACTAACCAGGGAGTACAAACTCTATTCCGACGGCGATCCGTCATAGGTTTTGGGACAGGCTGAGAGTAGGATGCAGACGGAGAGCGCAAAGATAATCTCATGTTGAAGCGACTCGAAATAGACAATCTGGCTCTGGTGGAGCATCTCGAGCTGGAGTTTGACGGCGGCCTCACTGTCCTCACCGGTGAAACCGGCGCCGGCAAGTCGGTCGTGGTCACGGCTCTGGCGTTGATTTTGGGTGCGCGGGCCGACCGCGAGTATGTGCGCCATGGCGCCGACAAATGCTGTATTGAAGCGACCTTCGGCATTGACCGCGTATCGCCCGATCTGCTGAAGCAGTGGGACTTGGACGAGAGCTGCCGGGAGTTGGTAATCAGACGGACCATCAGCGACCAGGGGCAATCGACTTCATCGCTCAACGGTTGTCATCTGGCACTGTCAAAATTGCGATCGCTTGCGGCTTATCTGGGAGAGATTCTCGGTCAGCATGCGGGCCAAATGCTGATGAACGAAGCCAATCATCTGCCCTACCTTGATCAGTGTGCCGGGCTGCAGGAGCTGGCGATCGGCGTGTCACAGCTATACCAGAATTGGCAGGAGGCGGTGCACCGATTAACCCGACTTACAGTTGATTGCGCACAGCTTAAGCAGCAACAGGAGTTGCTGCAGTTTCAGCACACCGAAATCTCCCAGGCAAACATCGTCATCGGCGAAGAGGAAGAACTGCTGACCCAGCGGAGAGTGCTCGATTCGGCTCGCTCTCTCATAGATTCGGCAAGGATGATTGGCGAGCTGCTGGATGGCGAGGACAACTCGGCTTTGGACCTCCTGCGCCAGGTTCGCGGAGCGATTGATTCTATGGCCGCCGTCGATGCCAAATTGGAGGATTCCGCCGGGGAGCTGTACGATGTGCAGATTCGGCTGGAGGAATTGCGACGGTCAATCGAAAGCTACGGCAGTTCGATATCGGATGATCCCGCTCGGTTGGAGCAGATCAACATTCGGCTCGACGAGATCTATCGGCTCAAACGTAAGTACGGCGGTTCCGAAGAGTCGATCCTCCAGGCCCTGTCAGTAATCAACAGCAGACTTGCGGAAAATCCTGATGTCGACCGGCAGATTGAATTGGTACAAGAGCAAATCGAGACCTTTCGCTCGGAATACAGTCGCGTTGCCATCGAGCTTTCCCGTCGTCGAGTGCAGGCGGCGGCTCAGATAGAAACGCAGGTAGTCTCGCAACTGGCCAAGCTGGCCATCAAGGGAGCCCAATTCCAGTTTACGTTCGGATACGAGGATGATCCCGGGGGCGTTATCCTTGACGACCGGGCCGTAGCGGCCGGTGAGCACGGCCTGGAAACAGTATTTCTGTCGTTTTCAGCTAATCCCGGCGAGCCTCTGAGGCCCTTGGTCAAGACCGCTTCCGGGGGCGAGATATCCAGGGTTCTGCTGGCCCTGACCGCCGTGCAGACCGGCGGCAAGGGCAAGCATCAGCCGATGCTGATCCTTGATGAAGTTGATGCCGGCATTGGGGGCGATACCGCCAACAAAGTGGCCCGGAAGCTGCGCAGCATGAGCCACGGCACCCAGATCCTGGTTGTTTCCCACCTGCACCAAATCGCCCGCCTGGCCGATCATCATCTCGCGGTGCGCAAGACAGTGGCCAGAGACAAGCGCCCGGTCATTACGGTAGCCCGACTGGAAGGGGACGAGGTCACAACGGAATTGCAGCGCATGATAGCCCTGCCCGACTAACTACTTCGCCGGAGCACCTGACTGCCGGCTTCGGGCCGCCCAACGATTTTCCTTGCAAAAAAACATCGAATATCCCCTCCTTAGTCGAGTATGCCGATTGAGAGGATAAACACCGAGATGGAAACGGACGCGGCCCTGGTTATGGGTATCAAAACCGGAAACAAGCGTGCCCTGGCCGAGCTTGTCGAACGCCATAAGCAATCGGCGTATCGAATCGCTCTGGGCTTGGTGGGCAATCGAGATGATGCATTCGATATTTCGCAGGAAGCTTTTCTGCGAGTGCATCGCTCGGCCCGTACATATGATGAACGACAGCCCTTTGCGCCCTGGTTCTATACGATAATTGCCAACCTCTGTCGCACCTGGCTGAAACGGCGTTCTCGTACCGAAAACAAAATGGTCGATGTCAGCGATGTCTCTTACTTGCTGGTGGACAGTACCAATCCTGAGTCCGAGATCATCCGCAAGGAAACAATCGGCCAACTGCGCCGGGCTCTTATGCAATTGCATTTTGAAGATCGCGAAATCATAACGTTGCAACACTTTCGCGGCATGTCATATGAAGAAATCGCAGACCTTTTGAACATTCCCAAAGGGACCGTAATGTCCCGACTGTACTACGCCCGCAAAAAGCTGGCGAAGTTGATGAGGCATGGTGATGGCTAAGAACGTGCGGGAGTTGCTGGCCGGGTATGTGGACGGCGAACTCACCGAAGAACAAAAACAGCAATTCGAGCAGGCGCTCGCTACCGACGCCGAGTTGCGCGCTGAGTTGGAGGAATTTCAAAGGCTGAAGGAGATGACGGGGATGGTGAAATATGCAGATCTTCCAGACGAGGTCTGGGAGTCCTACTGGCAAGGGATCTATCGACGTTTGGAACGAGGTATCGGCTGGATATTTCTATCCCTGGGTGCGGTGCTGGTGCTTTGCTTTGGTTTGTATCATGTTTTTTGTTCCCTCTTTACCGATCCGGCGGCACCATTGTGGCTGAAGGTAGGCATCACGGCTATCAGTGTTGGTTTTGCTTTTTTGCTTGTCTCTTACGGCCGCGAGAGGCTCTTTGCCCATAATCGAGATCGCTATAAAGAGGTTATGAAATGATCCTTGTCACCAGTGAGTACATCGCCGGCAAGAAGGTTGTCAAAACCCTCGGGATGGTCAAGGGCAATACCATCAGAGCCCGTCACATAGGACGAGACATTGGGGCCGCCCTGCGCAACTTGATCGGAGGCGAAGTCACCGAGTATACCAAGCTGCTGGCCGAGGCCCGGGAACAATCGATCGACCGCATGGTGGCCGACGGCGAACGGCTGGGGGCCAATGCTATCATACAGATTCGCTTCTCTACGGCGGAAATGATGCAGGGCTGTGCCGAGTTGCTGGTGTATGGCACTGCCGTCGTAGTCGAAGACGCTTAGCCGACCAAGCGATCTGTCAGTGCGTATCCAAATCAGCTAAGATCAAAGCGCCGGCGACGGCAACGGGCGCCAGCGATCAGGATTGTACTTGACGCGGCTCAGTCAATCCCCTAATCAATCGTAAAGACACCGACCGGCCGCATATGTTAAGACTCAACGATCTCGTTCCCTCGCGTCCCTTCATGTTGCTGGCCGCATTGTATGTCCTGGGCTTGGTCCAGTTCGCACTTTTGCGGTGTGTATTTTTGTGGAGCCACAGCAGCCTCATAGGCCAAGCAAGTACATCCGATCTTCTGACAACCTTCATGGTCGGGGTGAGATTCGATCAGATCATTGTGCTCTACGTACTCCTGCTGCCGCTTCTGATTCTCCCTTGGCTGGATCTCGGTCGTCGGGGCGTGCGCCAAGTTGCCGGCGCCTACTTCACCCTGTGTTACACTACAACGGCCCTGCTCTTGCTGGTCGACATTCGCTTTTTCCAATACTTCCAGAGCCATCTCAACTACCTGGCTTATGAGTATCTCGGCCACCCGGCCTTAGTCTGGGACCTGATCGGCTCAGACCGTTGGTTGATCCCCATCGCCCTGGCGGTTGTGGCCATGGCGGCCGGTCTGTATGCCACAATCAGGTGGCTCTGTATTCGGCTGCTGCCGCCGGCTCATCGGAGAAGCTGGACGGCTCAAATCGGCTGGACGGCGGTCTTGATAGGATTTTCCGTAGTCGGCCTTAGGGGCGGGATGGGTCTGGCGCCGATCGACTGGGGGGCCGCCACCTTCAGCAGCAACCAATTTCTGAATCAGGCGGCCCTCAACGGCATCTACACGCTGGCACGCAATATGAGTGAGCAGGACGGTGATCGTCGCCTGTCCAATCTGGAGGAATCGGAGCGCTTTGCTTTCGTGCCGACCGACACCGCCCTGGCCACTGTTCGCGAGATGCTCGCGACGCCAGGTAGTCGGTTCGTGGACCCCGCAGCCGGTATAACCAGGCTGACCGTGGATCAACACGTGTCGCCAGTCAGTTCGCCGAACGTTATTGTGATTGTCATGGAAAGCTGGGCAGCCTGTAACACCGGGGTTTTGGGTTCCCCGCACGACCTGACTCCCAATTTCGACAGCGCCAGCCGGCATGGGTACTTGTTCACCAACTTCTATGCCAATGGTATTCGCACTAGCTTCGGCTTGCCGGCCGTACTCTGTTCCTTCCCGGCCCTGCCCGGTCGTTCGATCATGGGGCGTTACGACGCCCGCCACCCGTTTACGTCGTTATCAGAACTGATGCATGAGCAGGGATACTGTAACGCCTTTGTCTACGGCGGTGATTTGGTGTTTGACAACATGAAAGGGTTTTTCCAACCCAAGAAGTATGATCGCTTCTACGGGGAAGAAGAGCTCGGCAGTGAACATGCTTTCTCGAAATGGGGCCTGCCGGATCATACGATGTTTGAGAAGGCGGCCGCCATCATCGACTCGCTACCCCGACCGTTTCAGTTGTCCATTATGACTCTATCGAATCACGAACCCTGGGATCTGCCGGACTCCAGTGTGCGAGCCTTTTTTGATGATGCCGATTCATCGCGCGTGTTCAATTCTCAGCGCTACGCCGACTACGCTCTGGGGTTGTTTATGCGGGCGCTCGCTCGTCGTCATATGACCGATAGCACCTGGCTGGTGCTGACCGCCGACCATGCCCGCATACGGCCCGGGCGCTTTCCGCTGGATCCGGAGACTATGCGTATCCCCCTGTTGGTTGTACCGCCAGGGGGGCTGCCTCAGGGTGACAGGCGGATTGATGTCGTCGGATCACAAGTTGACATTATCCCCACCCTGATCGGACTCATGGGAGGCCGCTACCAACACTCGAGCTGGGGTCGTGACCTGCTGAACTTGCCGGAAGATGATCGCGGATTTGCCGTTCTCAGCTCTGTCGATCGAGTGGGGTATTTGGATGGAGAGTTCTTCTATGCTGAGTGGCTGGGACGCAGCCAGTCGCTTTATGACGCCCGCAATCTCAGCTCGGTTGTCATGTCCGGCGCCGGCCGGACCGGCCTAAACGCTCGTCAACGGCGGTTGCACCACTACTTGCAGGCCGCCGAACAAATGCGCCTGGCCGATCTTGAGAGAGAATGGTAATGGAAGGCCGCCGTCAAAGAACCGAAAAAAACAAGTTGCTTACCCGACCTTATTGGTCGAATATACCCGACATGTTAGTGTGCTCGTTCAGCAGTTGGAACAGTACAATTGGTCTGGATTGGTCAACCAACAAACAGATTGAAATACTAAGGAGTCTGATCATGGTCGAAAAACTCAGTGCGCGAGTGCCCGGGGTGAGCATCCGAGTCCTGGCAATCCTCTTGATTGGTGCCCTCTGTCTGCCGGCAGTCGTCGCCGCCCAGAAGGCCAAGACGTTCGATTATTCCAAGAACAACTTCGGCATCGGCGGTGATATGGGGTTGGGAATCGCCTCGTCGAGCGTTGGTGCCGGCTTCCAGTGGGGAGCCTCGGTCAAGTTGGGACTGCATAAGGGTTTCTTCCTGGAACCCGGCTTCCATATGTATGTCAAGAGTGGCGGCTGGGACATGTGCTTTGATCCCGCTCCGCGTTATGTCCTGCGCTTTGCCAAGTTTCCGATTCATCCCTACGCTGGTTTTGGGCCGGCCCTGCATATCCAGCACGCCACCATCGACAACAAAGGCGCTACTAAGGGACGGGTCGGTCTGCAATGGGGCTGGGGCGGCGAATGGGTGATCAACAAGCAGTTCTCAGTCTTTAACGATTACAAGTATCAGTTGATCCTGGGCACACCGGCTCCGGACATTTTTACGATAACCGTCGGCGCCTATTTCTACCTGTATTAGTCGCCGGACCATAGCAGTCTGTTAGGATTAAGGTCTCTACACTTTGGACATCGGCGACAACGCCACAAACGGAGGTTATATGTTCAAATCGTTTTTGATTACTTGCGCCGCCCTATTGCTCTTGTCGGGTGCGGCGTCCTCTCAAAGCGCCTTTGACAATACGGGACGGGGCTTCGGAATTGCTTTTGATTTGGGTTTTGGAATCACCAAGGGACTTGATGTCAAGAAGGAGCTCGAGACTACCCTTGATATTAAGCAATCCAGCGGCCTTGTCTTGGCGTTCGGCGCCTCGGGGCGCATGAAGCTAGTGCAAGGACTATACGCCAAACCATTCTTCCACGTGTCCTTTTATGGCGAGAGTGTGGATCTCAAGGGCATTCAAGTTCAAAACAATCAGGGGCAGGTGTTTACTCTGAAGGAGATTACCTGGAACACGACTCACTTGAGCTTTGGCGTTGTGCCATCCTGGTACTTCCGTCTCGCCAATAGCTCCCTTCATCCGTTTGCAGGGTTGGGCATCAAGCTGCACAGCCACTCTTTCGGCAAGCCGAAACTCAAGTACGAGGGCGGTGAAGAAGAATTGAAAGCCGACAGTAAGTTTGGATTTGGTATTAGCCCCACAGTAGGAGCTGAGTACAACTTCTCCTCCAGCTCGGCGTTGTCGTTCAGCCTTGCCTTCGATTTGATCTTTAGTTCGAACGTGAGCAATGTCTTCTCGATCACCACTGGCTACGTGCAGTACTTCTAAGCCGACAACTAGCTGAAAAACACAAAAGGCCCTCCACGCGGAGGGCCTTTTTCATATAGCAATATCAGAACTGAACTACCCCAACTCCCCGACCTCCAGCTCGACCTCCTCCAGCATCTCGCACGAGCTAACCAGCGCTTTCATAGCATCATGGTCGGGATAAAGCGGACGGTCGATGTCGAGAAACTTGACGTGGCGACGCACGACCTCCTTGGCTTTGGTTGTGCCTCGGCCGAACTTGTAGTCGCGGAAGTCCAAGGCCTGGGCCGCCGCCATGAGTTCAATACCCAAAATCCCGAACGCATTATCGAGAATCTGGAAATTCTTTAGAGCGGTGTTCATGCCCATCGATACAAAATCTTCCTGGTCGGCTGCGGCCGGGATCGACTGAATCGAGGCCGGAGCGGAGAGAATGCGCTGTTCGACGATCTGCATGTCGGCTGTGTACTGACTGAGCATCAAGCCCGAAAACATGCCTGCGCCTTTGGTCAAAAACGGCGGCAAACCGACACTCAAGGCCGGATTGTTTAGGCGATTCATGCGCCGCTCGGAAAGCACACTGACCATCGTCACGCAGGCACCGGCCATGTCCATCGGCACCGCCACCGGCGAACCCTGGAAGTTGGCGCCTGACAATTGTAGGTTTTCGTCGGGGAAAAAGATCGGATTGTCGCCGACTCCGTTCAGTTCAATCTCAACCTGCGACCGCGCCCAGGCCAGGGCGTCATGGGCGGCGCCGATCACCTGCGGTGTCGAGCGCATGGAGTAGGCATCCTGAACCTTGCAGGGAATACGCTGTTCGGCCAGGTCTCCCCCGGCGACCAGCTTCAGGATGGCTTTGGCGGTGCGGACAGCGCCGGCGAACCCACGGACTTGATGGATGCGGATATCGTACGGCTTCATGTTCGCTTTAAGCGCCTCCAGCGACATGGCAGCGGCAATCTCGGCCTGTTTCAGCCAGCGGTCGGCATCGTACAGAAACAACGCACTCATAGCGGTCAGGCAATTGGAGCCGTTGATCACACCGAGTCCGTCGCGGGCCTGCAACCCGGGCACTTCAATACCGGCTCGATCCAGAGCAACTTTGCCCTCGAGCAGTTCGCCTTTGAAATAGGCTTTTCCTTCGCCCAGCATCAGCAGAGCGATTTGGGACATGGGCGCCAGATCACCACAGGCCCCTACCGAGCCCTTACGGCAGACGTAAGGCGTCACACCCTTGTTGAGCATCTCGACCAGCGTTAGCGTGATCTCCGGCCTGATGCCGGAATTGCCGTGGGCGTGGACATTGACCCGACCGGTCATGGCGGCCCGGACCCAATCAATGGGCATCGGCTCCCCGATGCCGGCGGCATGGTTGTAGACCAGATAGCGCTGGAACTGTTTGACCTGTTCGTCATTGAGGACCACTTCGGAGAACTCGCCGATGCCGGTATTGACCCCGTACATAATCTCGCGAGCGGCTATCTTTTTTTCCAGCATAGCCCGGCACTTTTTGATCCGGTCAAGAGCATCGGCGGACAACGCCACCGGTTCGTTTCCGCGCGCTACCTGGTTCAGCTTTTCTATTGTCAGCCCGGAACCATCTATGATTATCGCCATCGTCAAGACTCCTTCGTTGTCCCACTATGGTATGAAATAAAAACCGGTTGTCAACGGGCGATGTTATCTCAATATTGCCCGCATGAACCTCGCGCGTCGACCTATCAACCTCTGGCAGGACAAGACCCTGGTTGCCTTCGACACCGAGACCACCGGCCTCTGGGCGCCGGCAAATCGAATAGTGGAAATCGGCGCAGTCCGGTTTCGGCTTGAGGCCGGTGAACTCGACCGCTTCAGCACCCTGGTGAACCCCCAACGCCCTATGCCTGCGGACGTAATCAGAGTGCATGGCATCACCGACGAGATGGTCGCGAAAGCACCCACCATCGATACCGCGCTGGAGGCATTTCGAGGTTTTTGCAGGGACGACATCCTGGTGGCCCACAATGCCATGTTTGACATATCGTTTGTGGCCTGTGAGTTGAAGCGTCTCGGTCAGGCTTTTCCGGACAATCCCATTTTGGATACGGTCGACCTCTATCAGCGATTCCGACCGGATCTGGGCTCATACGCTCTGTTATCATTAGTGAAGCAGATGAGTCTGGGTACCGGCCAAGACCATCGGGCGCTGGCCGATGCCCAGTACGTGCGCCGCCTGACGCAACTTCTGGCGCCGGAGCTTGGGGCGGCCTATTCGCCGGCTGATCTTGGCCGGATTGCCACCGTATATTCAATGAGCGACTGGCAACAGGATGACGTCGTTCTACCCTCTGGATTCGAGCCGCTAAGAACGGCCATAGCCAACAAAACCCGAGTAAATATGCGCTATCAAACGCCGCCGCATCCACCAAGTTGGCGCGTGATCACTCCCCTGGGCCTCTACGGACTGGCCGACAAGATTTACTTGAACGCCTTCTGCGAGAGGTCCGACAGCGAGCGGACTTTTCGTTTGGACCGGATTAGCAGCTTCGAAGTGATCGATCAGTAGCGGACCGGGCTATCGCCAGGAACTCCCGAGGCGACTTGCCCATCGCCAGCTTTTCCCAGTAGCACATGTTTTCCGAGGCGACACCCATCGGCCATTTGACTTGCCGGCCGGCTTCGAATGCGATTTCATGCTCTAGCAGAGCGGCCGCCCCGCCGTCGGATATGATTGGCGTCTTGACCACAATCGGCCCGACCAGTGTCATAAGCAGGGCGGCAGCGCGACCAACGTACTTGTCGTAGATGACGGCGTCCGCAAGCGGCGGCGGGTTGGTATTGAGATAGCGCAGCAGCGGCTCGATGGCTTTGGCCCGTGACTTGAAAACCATCCGCCCGCCGCTGAGTACTACCAGCGACCACGGGCTTTTCTGAAAGCGCGCAAAACTGTACATGACCACCGCCATCAGCCGCCGGGCGTTACCGCCCGACGGCTCGCTGGGTGCTTGCTGAAAATGTGCTGTGGCCGGCCGAACACTAGTGCTCGGTCTTGCCCGAAAAGCGGAACTTACCCAGATGCATCGTCGGAACCCTCATGCATCCCACGGCGCTCCACCACGACTCCACCCGCTCGGTCTCCCGGGAGATTGCTTTCACTGTCTTGAAAGCGCTCATGATGTTGTCTGTGAAGCGCAGGTTCTTAATCCCACCCACGATCTCACCATCTTTGATCAGGAAAGTGCCGTCGCGTGTCATCCCGGTCAGGACCGAATTGCGGGTGTCGATCAAACCGTTGATGTAGTGGAAGCGGGTGACCAGAATGCCATGCCTGACCTTCTCAATCATCTTCGCCCGTGGCGCCTGTCCACCCTTCACGGATATGTTCAGGCCAAAGGCGCCCTCACTGGACTCATCAGGCGTAATGGCATGTCCGGTCGTTTTGGCTTTGGCCTTTAGGGCGGAAGTACGGTCGTGGACCACACCCTTGATGATACCCTTATCAATGAAGACGACCTTCTTCTTGGGAGTACCCTCGAAGTCAAAGGGGAAGGCCATCGACTTGGAGTCCAGAGCATCGTCATAGATAGTAATCTGATCCGAAGTAATCTTCTTGCCGATCCGACCGGCCAGGAAGGAAGTCCCTTCCGAGAAGGGCTTTGAGCCGAAACTGACATAGTTGAGCCATTCAAGCATCTCGGCCACTGCGGCCGGTTCGAGGATGACCTCGTAAACGCCCGGCTCGACACCGATGGGATTCTGAGCCAAGTCACACTTGTCGACCGCCCGTCGCGCCAGCTTGCCAAAATCGATATCGCCCACTTGACGCGAGGTCGCCGAGGCATAGCCGCTGGAAGTATCCGACATGGCAATCATGTTGATACTGCTGCTGGTCACCGGCTGATAGGCGCGTACTCCCAGCGTGTTCAAAACCGCGATCTCTCCGACCGAGGTCGAAAAGGCCCCGGCCATATTGAACTTCCTTTTCGTCGCCTCGGCAATCACGACCTTGACAGCTCTGGCTCTCTGAGCCGGCGTGAAGGCGGCCGTGGCTTCGTCGTAGGTATTGATCTCCCGATACTTGGCCGGCCCCCGCAGGCCCGGAAAACCAGGATTCTCCGGCTGCCGCCGGGCAATGTCCAACGAATCGGCCAGGCTCTTTTTCAGGTCGGCCAAGGCCAACGAGTTGGTTGACGCTACGCCGACTTTTTGGCCCACCGCCGATCGAAAATAGATCTTGCGGTTATCCTCGTAGACATTCTGGTGAATGTGAGAGTTGGCATAGCGGGTCAATCCGGACTGTCTACCGACATATAACGCTTCGGCTTGCTCGGCCTTGGAGGATGCCAAGGCCTGCTCCAGCCTTTTGAATAGTTTCTCTTTGCCAATCACTTGCTCACCCCCACTCTGACGTTGCGGAAACGTGCCGGCGCGGTACCATGGGCAACATGCGCCGTTTGCATCGGTTCTCCCTTGCCGCAATTGGGAATACCCCACACGTGCCAGTGATTGCGATTGCAGACAGCATCGCAGGAATTCCAAAACTCCGGTGTGATCCCGGTGTAAGTCGGATTCTTAAACATCCGTCCCAACTTGCCGTTTTTGATTTCCCAGGCACATTCGCCCCCAAATTGAAAATTGAGGCGACGATCATCTATCGACCAACTCTTGTTGATATCAAAGAATATGCCGTCCTTGGTATCGGCGATCAAATCAGCCAGCTCCCAATCGCCCGGCTCCAGATTGATATTGGTCATGCGAATGATCGGCAGGCGATTCCAGCCGTCGGCTCGCATAGTGCCGTTGGAACGCTGACCGATGATCGGAGCGGTCTCACGACTGGTCAGGTAGCCAACAAACTTACCGCGCTTAATGATCGGCGTACGCTGAGCCCTGACCCCTTCATCATCGTAACCGAAGGTTCCCAAACCGCCGGGCGTGCGGGCATCGGCGGTGATATTGACCACATCCGAACCATACTGCAGTTTGCGAAACTTGTCGACGGTCATAAACGACCCACCGGCCAGACTGATCTCGGTGCCCAGCACGCGATCCAGCTCGATCGGATGGCCGCATGACTCGTGCACCTGCAGAGCCATCTGGGGACCACCGATAATGATGGTCGTCTTAGTATCCGGACAGGGGGACGCTTTCAGAAGGGCCAGCGCCTCGTCTCGAACACGCTCGGCATTGTCCAGCATTCTCATGTTTTCGACGATTTCATATCCGCCGGTACCATAATCCCCCCCAAACGAGTTGGGGTACGATCGCTTGTGGGCCTCTTTGCCGTCGTTGGCAACAACATAGAACCCGCCGCCCGACTCGAGCAAATCCTGTTCGATCAGAGACCCTTCGGTTGAAACAAAGATCTTTCTGACCTTGTAACAATCCATGTTTCCCTGCACCGACTGGACCTTCTTGCCCTTGCGAGCGCGGTCGCAGACCTCAAGCAGCAGCGCTGCCTTGTCGTCGGTCGGGACGGCAAACGGATCCTTCTGAAATGGCGTCCGAAAGTGGTCTTGGAACGGCTCTTGCTCGGCCAGCTTGACCGGCTCATGCTTGGTGATGGCCGAAGCGCGGGCTACCTTGAGAGCCAGATCAGCGGCCTTCCTCAGCGGCCCGGCCGAATGATCGGCGGTCGCGGCAAACCCCCAGGCCCCCTTGTACAAAACGCGGATGCCGACCCCAACGTCAAGATCCCGCGAAAGTGAATCGACGATTCCGTCGGCAACATGCACCGACTCTCTCTCCCGTCGTACATAGCGGCCGTCGGCGTAGTCAACGCCCTTGCCTTTTAGCCACTGGACGGTTTCAAGAAGTTTTTCTTTCATGGAGACTCCCGTACCGATGAGTGTAACAACTACAAAACATGGCGCGTAATGTAACCCAAGGTGTGCCGACGGTCAATATCTGGGATAAAGATATGCAAAGGAGCAGGGCGTGGAATTTGAACGTGGTCAATTCCGAATCACCGACAGCGCCGAGGCAGTGGACATCCGGTTCATGACCCGGGCCCTCAATACAACCTATTGGGCGGGAAGTCGGACCATCGAAACGGTCAGAAAAAGCGCCAAAAACTCAGTCATCTTGACCCTGCTTGATGGCGACCGACCAATCGGCTTCACCCGCATCGTCGGTGACTATGCCACCTTTGCCTGGGTTTGCGACGTTTACCTGCTGCCGGAGTATCGTGGTGACGGGCTCGGGACCTGGCTGGTAGAATGCACCGTCAAGCATCCCGCCAACGACGTCCCGCTCAGCACCCTGGCCACCCGTGATGCTTTTGGGTTGTATGAGAAATCCGGTTATGCCATCTACGATCGCGTGATGGTGCGGCGGCGCAAGAAAAGCTGAATTGCCTGGAGGTGACGGAATCCATTGACATCGGCATCGATCCTGACGACCATACCTCTCAATGGAATGGTATCTGTACATAGCCGTCGTGGCGGCCGGATTTGCGGCCGGGTTTATCAATACCCTGGCCGGCAGCGGCTCGCTCATAACCCTCCCTCTGCTTATCTTTTGCGGTCTTCCCGCCACCGTTGCCAACGGGACTAACCGGGTCGCCATCTTATTGCAGAACGTCGTCGGTGTGTCCAGCTTCGGGCAACAGAAAATCCTGTCGGTTCGTCGCGGTCTGATCCTGGCCGTTCCGGCGGCCATGGGGGCCATCGCCGGGGCATACATCGCCGTGGATATCGACGAACAAATGATGCGGCAGGTTATCGGGATCTTGATGGTTGTCATGCTGGCGGTGGTGATTATCAGGCCGAGGCGATGGCTGGAAGGTCGCCCGGACCAGGGATCAAGCCGGGTGACGACCTTTCAGATTCTGACATTCTTTGCCATCGGCGCCTATGGCGGGTTTATTCAGGCCGGCGTCGGGATCTTTCTGTTAGCGGGATTGGTGCTGTCGGCCGGCTTCGACCTGGTCCGCGCCAACGCCGTAAAAGTGCTGATTGTTCTTTTGTTTACGATCTTCGCCCTGGTCGTTTTTGTTATGAACGATCAGGTCAATTGGCTGGTCGGATTGGTGTTGGCCGTAGGGAACATGTCCGGTGCTTTTGTTGCCTCACGAATGGCGGTCAAACGCGGTGCGAAGTTCGTGCGCTGGCTGTTGATCGCGGTGCTGGTAATCTCAGCAGCGGTGCTGCTGGGGGCAATTCGAATCTGACGTCCGAGGCTCTTGACCTGTCGACGACAAAGTTGCATATTAGATTCTATGGGGAGCAATCAACCGAAAGCTCTGGTAAAGTCCCTAGGGTGCATATCTAACCTGATGGACGGGTCCGGCTTCGAGGCATACCTCCGGCAAGCCGGTTTTGCGCTCACCGATCGGTTGGACGAAACTGATCTAGTGATAGTCAATACATGCGCGTTTACTCAACACAAGGAAGACGAAGCAATTGAGTTTATCGACCGCGCTAGGCGTCTCACCAAACCGAACACAGTGATGGCCGTCTGCGGTTGCTTGCCGGAAATTAACCGTACCAGACTGGGCGACAAATACCCAAATCTCATATTCGGGCCAAGAGAGCCAGAGAAGCTCGTCGCTTTGTTGGGTATCGACGCCCGCCAAGTATGGCTTGATGACGGTCCCATTTCGTATTCGCAGTTTTCGTCGCTGAAGAAATCGATCTTCCATTCCAAACGTCTAATGCGCAAGCTGCCTTGGGTTCGAAATTCCGCTGTGGCCAAGAGACTCCTGGGACCATTCTTCATCTATTCTTCAAGTGTCTACTGCATCCGCACCGTCATAGGTTGCGCCGGCCACTGCAGTTATTGTGCCATCCGTTTCGCCAAGGGCCGGGCATTCAGTCGCCCGTTGGACGACCTTCTGAGCAGCATTCAGAGAGCTACTGAAGGGGGATATAGGGAATTCGTACTGGTCGGGGACGAGATTACGGCCTACGGCTTGGATCAGCCGGATCTGGACATATTTGACATCATTTTCAGACTTCTTGAAGATAGAAACATCGACACGCTATACTTGGAATCCTTCGAGCCGAGTTTCATGATCGCGAGATTCGCTGAAGTCCTGACTATGCTGGATAGCAGGAAGATTCCGGTCTTCTGTTCCTCGGCCCAGAGCGGCTCCGATGCCGTTCTAGATCGCATGAAACGTAAATACTCTGCCGGCCAATACGCGGAATGCATGATTGAGATTAGGCGACGTCATCCGAAGGTCCTGTTGCGAGGCGAGTTCATCGCAGGCTTCCCAGATGAATCAACTAGCGACCACCAGGCCTCGGTTCAATTGGTGAGGGACTTGAAACTTGATTTCATTGACGCTTACGAGTATGAGGATCGTCCGAAAACTCTGGCTTCAAGAATGCCGAACAAGATCCCACGTGCAGTGAAGAGAGAGCGCCGCAGGGAGCTGGTTCGCTCTCACTGGTCCAATGTGATTCGCGGCCGGAGATAGCGGCCTACCCTCGCCGTCCCACCACCTCCTCTGTACCCCACCCAGAGCGAAGCGTCGGGTGGGTTCTGATAATCGGCTCCCCACCGGACGTGTCGCAAGGCGCCACTCTGGATGGGCTACACGTACATGGTGTGGTCGCCCGTCCTTGATCGGTCTCTAGCCCCGCTCCGCAACCACCACCATCTCCCCGACTTTGTGAGTACCAAACGGTGTGCGCTCGAAGTCGGCGTAGACATCGATTAACTTCAAATCACACCTGGCCAGCAGATGCTCGACCTCGAAACGCCATAAGTAGCGCATCGGGAATCCGTGCGTAACCGTTTCCTTGCGGCCGTCCGGATAAGTAATGTAGTAGATGATCTCCACATCCTGCACCTGGTGGTGCACATCGCGACGCGTGATCCGAAAACGACGCAGAAACTTGCGACCATCAGGGAATTCGACCTCAGGCTCGTCCCCCTGCTCTTGACCCAAATTGTCCCCGGAGAGGTACTCCATGTTGGGGAAAAACAGATCGAAGATCAACCTCCCGCCTGGTTTCAGATGTCTGTGGACGCACTGCAAACATGCGATTTGATCGTTGGTAGAGATCAAATGTTGAAACGGTCGGAAGGGCATAGTGACCAGCGCGAATTGGCGCTTCAGATCGAAATCCCGCATGTCCCCTTTGACGAGCTGGACGCGTTCACGCACGGCTGCCGGTTCCTCGGCCAGCTTCTCGCGGCAGGCCCGCTGCATGTGGACGGAGAAGTCCAGTCCGACAATCTCGATCCCCTGGCGGGCGGTCGGAATAAGTATGCGTCCGGTGCCGCAGCCGATCTCCAGGACCGGCCCGCCCGATTTCCTTGCTTCATCTGCATAGAAATCGACATCGGGGCGGTTCTGGTACGGATCGACATGATCGTATGCCTCGGCAATCAGTGAAGAATCGTCGTATCCGCCGCATTCAGCCATAATAGTCTCCTCAGCAAGAGTTCGGAAACATGATCTTACGCCGTAGCCGTGTCAAAGTTTCAAACAGGCGTCGGCCGCCAGCCAGAAGAGGTTCTCCCTGATCTCCCCCCGATCGGTCCAGGTTCGCTCATCCCAGCCTTCGGCCACGACGGCATCACCGGCGTACAGAATCTGACCGAACGGGATTCCTCGGAACTGCGCCACCGCAAAAAACGCCGCCGCTTCCATCTCTACTGTCCGGCACCCCTCGGCTCGGCGCCTTTCGGTCATTGAGACAGTCTCCCGAAACGGAGCATCGGTCGTCCAGGTCGTGCAGAGCTCAAAGGACACCTCTTTGGCGCGAAGAGACTCCCCGATAGTCTTGACAACATCCGGATCGGCCTCCACCAACCGTGACGGGGGCAGATAATGATACGACAACCCCTCATCTCGTACGGCTCTTTCCGGTACAAACAGCTTACCGACACGGTCGGCCTTGTCCAGAACCCCGGCTCCCCCACAGGCGATGAACTTGGAACAACCGGCAGCATGGACTTCCTCCAGCAGACCTGCCGAGACCGGTGCACCCACTCCACAATGCATGAAAGCCAGCCGCTGATTCTCGTGCTCGGTTTCGTAGAGGCGGTGAACTCCATCCTCCCACCGGCCTTCCCAGATGACTTTCGCGGATCGCTCCCGCACAACCTTTTCGATCACTTCCAGAAAGAAGCAAAAAACGCAATGTTCGGGGGCGTCGATTGGCTCAATGATCCCAGTCGGCTCGATAATTGCCTCTCGACTCGGATCAAACTCCAGGATGGGATATTGTTTGGACATGTAGAATGAAACAAAAAAAGAACTCCGCAGACAAGTCCAATCTGCGGAGTCTCGAATTTGGTGGAGCCAAGGGGGATCGAACCCCTGACCTCATGACTGCCAGTCATGCGCTCTCCCAGCTGAGCTATGGCCCCAAACAGCCGTTTATACTAATTGTTATCGGCCGGACTGTCAACAGTTTTTGTACCCGGTCCGGAACCGCCGGGGTCAAAGTCCTCCCAGAAATCGTGCAAACGATTTTTCCTGAAGGAACAGATCAACATACCGGTCACGGTCATGACAATTGATATCCAAATGACGCGGTGCATCGCCTCAACAAAAACAACGTCCTCCCCGCCAAGTCCGGCAAACCGGTGCTTGTAGTAGGAGAATACCGCCGTTGACACGGCAATGCCGGAAGCCATACCAAGGACCCTGGTTGTGGACAGGATACCGGAACTAATCGGGCGCTGCTTGGCCGTGACCGAACCCATCATCGCCGAGGAATTGGGGCTATTGAAGATCCCAACCCCGCTGCCAATTACTATGAGCGACACAATCAGGTGCCACGAGCCGGTTGAAGGCTCCAATTGCAGCAGCAGGTACATACCCAGGGCAAACATCGCCAGACCCAGGGAGGTCAGAAAACGGTAGCCGATGCGGTCGGAGATTCTCCCCGAAAGCGGAGCAAACATGGCCATAGTGAGCGGCAGGACGATCAAGTAGAGCCCGATGGTTTTGGGTTCGAGCCCGCGAATGTCCTGCAGGTAAAACGGTATCAGGATAAGCGCCCCGGCCATGGAGGCAAACATGAGGAACATGGCCGCTACCGAAATTGAGAACTGTCGGTTCATAAACAATTCCAGACCGATCAGGGACCGCTCCGGATTTAATTCGAGGCGAATAAATAGAATTGCGGCGATAACTCCGACGACGGCCAGCCCAAGCATGCGGAGGTCCAGAAACGGGAAATCTTCAAAAAACGACAACCACAGCATCGCACTGAGAAGCGCCACCGATAAGGCGGCGGCGGTGCCAATATTCAGGGGTTTGTGGCTGATCGGCGACACAAAACCGCGAAATACCGCAGTGCTCAACAGCAGGCCGATAATACCGACCGGAATAGTGACAACAAAGATCGCGTGCCAGGGCCAGGTGCTCAGAATCAGCCCACCCAGAGGCGGTCCGGAAGTCAGACCGACGGCAACAACCATGGCCATAAGACCGATAGCCTTGCCCCGCTGATTGGCCGGAAACACGCTGGTCAGAAGCCCCATACCGATCGCCTGAAACATAGCCGCCCCGACCGCCTGCACCACGCGACCGGCGATCAATACGTGCAGATCCCCACTCAAAGCGCAAGTAGTAGTGCCGACCAGGAAAAACAGATATCCAAACCGATAGGCGAAGCCATAGCCGCGGCGGGCCGCCCAAGCGCCGAATACAGTCATCAGTGAGACCAGCGTCACCGAGTAGGCCAGCACTACCCAGGCTACCTCATCAACCTCCGCACCCAGATCGCCGGCGATGGTAGGCAGGGCCACGTTGAGGATTGAACCCTCCAAAGTGCCGATGAAAGTACCAATGGCGGCTACTGCAAAGAATCGGAGAGGGTGCTTGATGGGACTGTTCATTATTCTCGTCTATTGACCTAAGTCGTTGTCGGAAAAAAAGATTGACATTCTATTCGGGTAATCATAAGCTGACTCATTAGGTACGTCAATACTTATTTGGCGATGTCATTAAACACCGCTCGGAGGCTATTCGTTTATAGCTAGAGATGATGACATTCGGGGTCCGATGACGACCATCCCCGAGCTGGTTGACAGATTCGTCAAAGGGGATCAGCGGGCATTCGCGGAGTTGATTGCTCGCTATCGAGAGAAGATTTACAGCATCGCCTTTCGGATGATGGGTAATCATCTGGATGCCGATGAAGTTGTACAAGAGACCTTTGTAAGGGTCTTTCGCAAGCGAAAGGAGCTTACCAGTGTAAGTTATTTCTCAACATTTATCGTGCGAATCGCCACCAATTTTGCTATCGACTTGCTGCGTAAACGCAAGGGACACAGTTCGATATCAAATGACACTTCGACCTTACCGGGAAGCACACAACTGGATTTGGCTCGTCAGGTAGCGACACCGCAACAAATGTATGAGAGTAAGCGACTGATGGAGGAAATCACCAAGGCTCTGGATCAGTTACCGCCAAAACAACGGATCACCGCCATATTGCATGACATCGAGGGCTACACCAAAGAGGAAATCGCCGCTGTTTTTGACTGTCCCCAGGCCACGGTTCGTTCGAACCTCCACATAGCCAGAACGAAACTTAAGAAAATACTCAGGCAGCGACTCAGAGTGAAGGAGCGAAAATGACCTGCCACTCCGCTCTGGCACTCCTGGACGATTTGGTCGACAACGATCTTGATCAGGCTTTAGCGGGCAAGCTGAGAGATCACCTTGATACCTGCCCCTCCTGTCAAAGCGAGTATCAAGCGACGATTCGTCTGAAGGAGTTGCTTAGGCAAAGCAAATCCCAAGGACCCGACCGCAACTACTGGAATGAGACCACGCCGCTCATAATGGCGCGCACGGTCGAAGCGGCCGAGGTCGATTTTGAGGAAACGACCCGCGAACAGACTATAGCGGCCCAACGTAACGCCTTGGTGCGTTCACTAGTGTCGCTGGCGGCCTCGGTGGTGATTCTGATCTCAGCTGTGCTGATAGGTCAGAATCATCTGCCGCAGAACTATGCCGATCGCATGGGTAGCGAGAGTTCGCGATTGTACGTCGTCAGCGCGGCGGCCGATCAACTGTCTTACGGAGCTGCCTTCTTCGCCGCCGACCAACGGTCGCGCCTGGCTCGCGGAATGCTGCTTATGGGTCCGCCAGGTTTGTTTGGTCGCTTTGCCATGCTGGACGAACCTCCAAGCCCTGAAGCTACTTCAGAGAAAAACACTCAACCATAACGAGGATGATAACCTTGTCCAACTTCACCGCCAAACTTGCCGTTATCAGCCTGGTTGGGCTTGTCCTGGGCTGCGCTACCGGCGAAAAGAAAATCACGCTCCGGTTCAAGTTCGAACCGGGGATGAAACTGGTCTATGAACAGACCACCAAGTCCAGTTACACCGTGCTGGAAAAGGACACCGTTTTTGAGAAAGGTTCACGGGTCTACGACGTCGGCATCGTCGCCCATGTCAAATCGGTCGCCGAGGACGGCACCGCCGAGCTTCTTGACAGCACTTCCTGGAAATGGACCCAACCCAACAAGGAAGACTCGACTGTCATGGACACGGTCGAGAACATTCGCGCCACTATCCTGTTTGTCGAGCCGGACGGCCGCTATCAAGACATTGTATTCGGCGATGACGAGCCGGCCTCGGCCGCCTGGATCAAAAACTACTATGACCAGGCCATGCCGGTCTTCCCTGCCGGCGAATTGCCGGTCGGCTACAGCTGGACGCAGACAACCAAGGTCCTCCTGCCCGACGAAACCATGAATGCCAAGTCGACCTACCGGATAAAGTCGTTTGCGCGCCAGGGTGGTTATGATTGCGCCGTGATCGAGTACGAGGGCAACCTTATCATTCCCATCGAACCGCATGAGAAAGATTCGGTCAAGTATCAGGGTTACGATGAAATCGAAATCACGGGAGTGACCTACTTCGCCTACACGGCCGGGATCATTTTGCAGGAGCGCCAGAGCTGGATGGTCGACGGTCATCGTGAGAAGATGCTTGAAGACGGATCCACCGAAACCTACAAGGTCCAAACCAAATCCGAGCTGGACTATCACCTGGTCGATTTAGTCAAGCCGTAGTTGAATCATACATGGCATGTAAGAACCGGGAATTTGACGATTCCCGGTTCTTTTTATTGCGCCGTAGGGCAGATCTGTCTTCAGACCTGCCACATCGCCAACATGGCGGGTCCGAAGACGGAACCGCCCTACGATACTCAATGCTGACAGCATCAGAAATATTTGACATCCTGCGTTATTCGGCTGTCACCGATCTTGACTGGGGTCCGATAAGCCCCCCCGATACACTCTACGGCTACGGGCGGGTGGACGCCTTCCGGGCGATTCTATCGATCAGCCACAACGGGGATGTCAATAACGACGGTGAAGGCCCGGATATAGGTGACCTAGTGTGGCTGGTGAACTACATGTTCAATGGCGGGCCGGCGCCCTTCCCCTCAGTCTTGCTGGCTGACGTCAACTGCGATGGGGAGATAGACATCGCCAACCTGAACTATCTCGTCGATTACATGCTCAACG
>JBDRES010000079.1:0-153936 GCA_043819515.1 bacterium | reverse complement strand
CGGAAGATCAAGAAGCTGGCCAAAGCCACCTTCAATGAAAAAGTGCTGACCGAGATAGGTGCCTTTGGGGGCTTCTACAAGCCGGACTTCACCGGGTTGAAAAGCCCGGTCCTGGTTTCCTCCTCCGACAGCGTCGGCACCAAGGTCAAGCTCGCCTTTATGACCGATCGCCACGATACCATGGGGCAGGATCTGGTCAACCATTGCGTAAATGACATCCTCGTGCACGGGGCGATGCCACTCTATTTCATGGACTATATCGCCACCGGTAAGCTCAAGCCGGATACTATTGCCGAGATGGTTGCCGGGTTGAGTCAGGCCTGTCGGCAATTGGGTATGCCTTTGCTCGGGGGTGAGACGGCCGAGTTGCCCGATCTCTATCAACCGGGCGAATACGACCTGGCCGGGTTTATTGTCGGCGTAGTCGACGAGGCGAGCATTGTCAACGGCTCGACCATCAAAGAGGGGGATGTCTGCCTCGGGTTGGCCTCAAACGGTCTGCACACCAACGGTTACACCCTGGCGCGCAAGGTCGCTTTCGAGATCGCCGGGCTGAAGCCGGACGATCACGTGCCTGAATTGGCCAGCACTATCGGCCAGGCCCTGATGAAAATACACCGCTGCTACCTGCCGGTAGTCCGGCCGCTGCTGGACAAGTTTGACATTCACGGCATGGCTCATATCACCGGTGGCGGTATCCCGGGTAATCTCAACCGGATCATGCCCGATGGGCTGGGGGCCGAAATCAGTAAGTCGACCTGGCCGGTTCTGCCGATTTTCAAGTTCCTTCAGAAGCAGGGCAATATCGACCCGGCCGATATCTACCGAACTTTCAACATGGGTATCGGTTATATACTGGTAGTTGATCCGGCCGATGAAGCCACCATCACCAAGGAAATTGAAGGAATGTCTGAAAAGGTCTATCGCCTTGGCGTTGTCAAGAGCCAAACCCAACCTGTCACTCTGGTGGACTAGCGATGGTTCTGCTGTGCATCTTAGATGGTTTCGGTTGGCGGCCGCCTGCCCCGGACAATGCCATCACCGCCGCCCATAAGCCCAACTTCGACAATCTCCTGAAGACATGTCCGCACACGCTGATCGACGGCTCCGGCCTGGCGGTTGGCCTGCCCAAAGGTCAGATGGGCAACTCCGAGGTGGGACATCTCAATCTCGGTTCGGGGCGAGTTGTTTATCAAGATGTCACCCGTATCGATAAGGCTATTGCCGACGGGGAATTCCTCGACAATGCTGCTTTGGTCGCAGCCATGGATCGAGTGGTCATCGAGGGCAGGGCGCTCCATCTGCTGGGACTGGTGTCGGACGGGTGTGTGCATTCGTCGCTGACCCACTTGTATGCTTTGGTGAGAATGGCCAAGGATCATGGTGTTACCAATCTATATTTGCACGCCTTTATGGACGGCCGCGACACCCCGCCCGATTCCGGTCGGCGCTACCTGGCTGAGGTGCTACAGAAGTTCAACGAAATCGGCCTCGGACAGGTGGCGACTATCTCCGGTCGCTACTATGCTATGGATCGCGACAAGCGTTGGGACCGCGTCGAAAAAGCATATCAGGCCATTGTTAATGGCGTGGGGGAGAGCCAGGCCGATCCGCTTGAGGCCATCGAGAAATCGTACGCGGCGGGTGTTACCGATGAGTTTATCCTCCCGGTTGTTATTGGCGACCCGCAGCTGGGGCGTCTGAGCGATCGCGACGCGGCCGTGTTCTTCAATTTCCGGGCCGACCGAGTGCGCGAGCTGTCGCAGATGTTTCTTGGGTACAAAATCGATGGTGTCGATCACCCCGATAATCCCGGCATCGAACTGGTCACCATGACTAATTACGATGTCCAAATGTTTCAGGCCAAGGTAGCCTTTGGTCCCCGGAAGTTGCGCCGAATCCTGGGCGAAGTGATTTCCGACGCCGGGATGAGGCAGCTACGCACGGCTGAAACGGAAAAATACGCCCACGTCACTTTCTTTTTTAACGGCGGCGCCGAGAAACCCCTTCCAGGCGAGGACCGCGATCTCATCCCCTCACCGAAGGTAGCGACCTATGATCTGCAGCCGGAGATGTCGTCGGTGGCTGTGACTGATAACGCCGTAACCAAAATCCAGTCCGGCAAGTACGATTTAGTCGTGTTGAATTATGCCAACTGTGACATGGTCGGTCATACCGGGATCTTTGATGCTGCTAAGGCGGCCGTCGAAGCGGTCGACCGCGGACTGGGCCGAATTCTGGAGGCTGTCAAGGAGCAGGTCGGGGTGGCTATCGTTACCGCCGATCATGGCAACGCTGAGCTAATGATCGATCCCAACACCGGCGGCCCCTGGACGGCGCACACGACCAACCTGGTGCCCTGCGTTCTTTTTGATCCCAGTCACAGTCTGGGTGAGGACGTCGGTTTACGTGAGGGCGGCATCCTGGCTGATGTCGCGCCTACGATCCTGCAGATTATGGGCCTCTCCCAGCCATCTGAAATGACGGGCAAATCCCTTATCGAGAGAGGCTGACCTCTGTCTGCTTTGCTTACAAGACTCAGCCGCATGCTGCTGCCGCCCGAAGCGGAAGTCCGCTGGCGGCGGTTGGAGCTGATGGGTTGGGCGTTTTTGTTTTCCTTGTCGTTTTATCCCGGACCTTTCGGGTTTCTGGCATGGTTTTGCTTAATCCGCCCGCTGTGGATCATCGCCTCACTGCCGACTCGGCCGGCCTTTAACGCCGCTTACCTGTATGGATTCTTCTTCAACCTGTTTACGATTTACTGGCTGGCCTGGGTGACACCGCCGGGAATGATAGCCGCTGTCATCATCGTCGCTTTTTACTATGCCGGCATGCTGATGGTGTTCCACCGCCTGTATCACCTGCGACCGCTGTTTGGGTTCATCGCCATGCCGTTTCTGTGGGCCGGCCTGGAGTATTTTCGCACTCTCTCAGAATTTGCTTTTCCCTGGGCGGATCTGGGCTATACCCAGTCGTTTTTTCTGCAGATTCTGCAGATCGTATCGATCATCTCGGTTCACGGTTTAACGATAATAGTTGTCGCAGTAAATGTTCTTCTGTGGCAGGTGTTCAGACCCCAACTCTCTGCCGAAAGGCGCATCACCGCTGTCCTGGTGGCCGCTGCCACCGTCGCCGCTCTGGTCGCCTATGGCTGGATCGAAATGCCCAAGTATCCCGAGGATGGGGACATCAAGATCTCGCTATTGCAGGGCTCGGTATCGATAGAGGACAAGTGGCGCGAGGGCAATACCCAGCACAGTCTTGACATCTATGACTCGCTGGCCACTTCTACTCGTGAGTTTGGTCCGCAGCTTATTGTTTGGCCTGAGACCTCGGTGCCGTGTTATCTGACCCATGACCACGGCTGCCGACGACAAGTGAGCAACATTGCTCGGCGCACTGGAACATTCCACTTGGCCGGGGCCCTGGCCGCCACCACCGACAGCGCACACCAGCACTACTACAACGCTTGCTTTCAGTATGACTCTCTCGGCCGGGATGCCGGTCGCTACGATAAAGTCAAACTGGTGCCGTTTTCAGAACATGTTCCGTATCAGGATCGGGTCCCGTTCCTGCAGCAGAAAGTGCTCCGGAAGTATCTTACTATTATCGACCAATGGGGTGTACAATGGTGGAGTGACTTTTATCCGGGTGATTCGCTGGTCTTGTTCGAGATCCCGGATGCACTCTACGGTGTGGCTATCTGCTTCGAGTGCGCCTTCCCGGACTACATGCGCCGGTATTTGTTGGACGGGGCCGACTTTGTGGTGGGTATAACCAACGACACCTGGTTTGAGGGTTCGGTTGGGCTTGATATGCATGCTCGCATGTTCATTACGCGGGCTGTGGAGAACCGATGCTGGATGGCTCGCGCCGCCAATAGCGGCTACACCTTTGTGGTTGATCCCTGGGGTCGGATGCGTGACAGTCTGAAACTGGGCGAAGTGGCCGCTCTCAATACCAAGGTGGCGGCGCTGGACGGATTCTCTATCTTCACCCGGACTGGCGACGTCGCCGGCCGCGCAGCGTTCTTGTTTAGTCTCAGTCTGGTCGGTATATTGAGTGCCTTATGGATTTCAAGCCGTTTCACAAAGCCCTAGCTGTTATCACTGTCGGCTTTCTATCGGTGGCGACTCTGTCGGTAAGAGCCGGGGCCGACGACCAGTGGCAGGCCTGGACATCGCTCAAAAACGTACAGGCCATGACGGCAGTGCACGATACGCTCTATGCGGCAACGGCGGGAGGACTGTTGGTAGTCGACGATCCGCAGAATCCCGGCCGAGAATTCACCAATATTGACGGCTTGGGCAGCAACGACCTGACCGATGTGATCGGTGACGCCGGCGGACAGATCTGGATCGCCGCCGCCGGACGACTTGTTCGTTTCGTGCCGGACGCATCACAACAGTACTTATTCTCCAATGAAGACGGCGACCCGATCCGGCTTACCTGTCTGGCCGACGATGAAAGCTCGCTTTGGGTGGGTACCGAGATAGGCTTGGTTTTGTTCTCCAAGGACATTGATGGCGGCCAGATTCAGGATAGCTACGGACGCTTTGGCGATCTCTCCGATTTTCCTCAGGTCAACGACATCGTTCTGAAAGGCGACAGCATATGGCTGGCCACCTCGGCCGGCTTGGCCGTGGCCGACCTGACCGATCCGCGCCTGCTTAAGCAGCGGTCTTCCTGGACTACTTATGACGCTGCGTTGCTAGGTAGCGGCATGGTGAGCCACCTGGCCTGGTTTGAAGGGGACCTGTACTTCAGCAACATCAGTGGGCTGAACAGGTTTCATCTTGCGGCCGGGAGCCCGGAGGTGACCCCAGTCGTCGCGAGTACTAACGTGCCCTACTATGATCTGGTCGTCATTGGCGATACACTGTTTTATTTCAATGCCCAGAGGGTCGGGTACGTAGTCGACCAAACTCCGGGAATCGCCGCCATCAGCGGCCTGGGGTCGGCAGCCACAGGCATGGCCATGCTTGACGGTCGGCGCTGGCTGGGGACCACCAACCACGGGCTGTATAACGAGGCCAACGATTCACTAGTGCCCTACCCCTTTTCCGGCCTGCCTGGTGCCGACGTGAGTGACCTGACCATCGACGAAGACGGTGTCATCACGGCCGGATTCACCAAAACCAAGGCCGCCCGATTGATTGACGGAGCCTGGCGTACTCTGGATTTTTCCATCGGCGAAAAGAGTACCTGGTTGATTGCCGATCCCGACGGCCGACCGTTCGTCGGGACCCGTGGCAATGGTCTTTGGACCGTTGACGCCGACACCCTGATCAACTACGACGAAAACAACTCCACTATGCGCGGCAACAGCGATGACCCTCCCAACGGGCTTCGCTATGTCTTCATAAACGGCATCGCATCAACCGATGATTACCTGTTTGTCTCGTGCTATCGCGCAGTCAACGGGTACCCGATCGCCATCACGCGCTGGGACGATATGGACGACCCGACCTCCGGATGGGATTCACTCGGGGTGACCGACGGCCTGACGACCGATCGCACTTATCAAATCGACTACTACGCCGGTGAACTGGCGGTGGGCACCGAAGCTACCGGCGTATATATCTGTCCGCTGGGCGACGATCCGTGGCAGCGTCCTCGTGATCTATGCCGCCACCTGACCCGGGCCAACTCCCTTTTGCGCTCCGATATCGCCAGAGTTGTGGAGTATGATATCGACGGGACTCTCTGGGTGGGAACCAACGAAGGGCTGTCCCGGTATGATCTCGGCATCGAAAGATTTGTTGATGTTGACCTTCCGGCCGGAATCGACCGCAACATCACCGACTTGGAGTTCGATTCACGCGGCAATCTGTGGGTCGGAACCGCGGCCGGTCTGGCGCGCTTTGATCGCTCCGAGAACGAATTCACTCTCTTCAGCATGGCCGGCGGCCAACTGGTCAACGACGAAATCCGCGCTCTGTACTACGATGCCCATACCGGTGATTTTTATGTCGCCACGGCCGGCGGCATTTCCCGGCTGCCATCCCAGAGCGGAGAACCGCAGAGTGACATCGACCTGGTGCTGGCTTTTCCCAATCCCTTTGAAATACACTCCGGCTCCGAGTATCTTTCGTTCGATTTTGCGCATCCCGGGACAGTGCGTATATTTACGGCTGCCGGCGAGTTGATCCGAATCCTGGATGTCAATCAACGCTGGTATGGTCGCAACGATTCTGGCCGGCCGGTGGCCTCGGGTGTGTACCTATGGGTGCTGACCGATCAGTCCGGGCAGGTTGGGCGTGGAAAAATCCTATTGGTCCGACACTAATGAATGCCCTCGTTCTTTCTTCTGAAGAGTTATCCGACCACCGCCTTACCAAACTTGCCGCGCCATATTTGTTTAGTTCGCCCGGATTTTCTCGGTTATGGCAACATACCGGTGGTCGCCCCGCCTGGCTGGGCGTAGAGGACGAAGGCCGGCTGATCGCATTTGTGCCCGGGGTCGAGTTCGGCCTGCGTGGCTTGCGACGTTGGCAATCGATGCCGGACGGATGCTATGGTCGGCTTTTTGTCGATACGGAGGATACGGCAGCACGCCGGTTTGTGGCAGCCACGGTCATGGCTTCCCTGGCCAAATCCCGTTTTGCCAAAGTGCATCTGACCGATTATGACCACAGCTTCCATCCTTCAGATGACTGGGAGGAGCTGACCCTGTCCACGACGCTGGTCGACATTGGTCCTCCCGACTGGATGCCCGACGATAAGAAGATGCGTCAGCAGATTCGCGCCGCGGAGCGCCGGGACTACCGGGTAATTCCTTTTGCGCCGCGATTGCATATGCCGGCTTTTTGGAGTCTGGTCGAGAAATCATCGCGGCGTCAAGGACGCTCACCCAGGTACCCGCGATCGTTTTACGAGGCCTTGTCGCAGCTGGCCGCGGAAGATGATCGTTTGCGATGGCTTTGGATGGAAGTGGACGGGCAGGCGGTAGCATCGAGCATATTTGTTGTCGAAGGTGATCAGGTCGTACACTGGCATATTTTCTATGACGAAAGTCTGTCTGAGTACCAACCGTCCAAGTACCTGCCGTATGTCGCGGCCCGCGCGTTCGCTCAAAGCGGCGGACGCCTGTTGAACCTGGGGGCGACGCCTCCGAATCTGCCCGGAGTGGAGGAGTACAAGCGCAAGTGGGGGGGAGAACTCTACCATTATCGGTGTTTGATCCGCCGCCGTGGGATCGGTCGGCTATTATGAGAAAACGTCGCCTGAAAGTCCTGCTCTTGGCCGATAGCCGCGCCTTCCACACCGAGCGTATTGTGGCCGAATATCGCTCGCAAGGGTTGTCGGTATTCACCGCCTCGCTCGAGACTGGTCGCCTTCATCATTGGCCGTTACGCCGCCTTGGGCCGATCAAGCAGACCCACTATTTTCTGGCGCGGCATCAAGTCAAAATGCTGATTGATCGTCTGGCGCCGGACATCATCAACGCTCACTTCGCCTCCGGATACGGTTTCTTAGCCGCTGAGGCCAATCGCGGCCGGCGCGTTCCGCTGCTGCTTCACCTGTGGGGTTCGGACATTTTGATAGTACCGGGTAAGTCGTTTTTGCACCGCCGGAAGGTCACCCGCGCTTTGCGGGCCGCAGACCATGTTATTGCCGACTCCCAGTACCTGCTCGACCGAGCCCACGCTATCGCGCCAACGGCCGGCGCCAGTGTCATCCCCTGGGGCTTGGAGCGTCGTTGGTTTGAGATTAGTAACATTGAATCGGCCCTCCAAAAACCGCTGCGGATCATTGTTCCCCGTACCCATGCCCCGGTGTACAACAACGAGTTCATTGCCCGGGCGTTGCGGCCGCTATTGGACAGCCATGCCATTGAGATTTCGTTTCCTGACTTCGGCCCGACGGTCGAGGATTTCCGCCGCCTGATCCATGACGCCGGTATCTCCAATGTCCGCTTGTACCCTCGTCTGGGCCGGGCTGGCTTTGTTCGTTTTGCCGTCGAGCATGATCTCTATCTGTCGGCTTCGCGGTCGGATTCCTCGCCGGCTTCGCTGATTGAGGCTATGGGTCTGGGGTTGATTCCGGTGGCGGCCGATATCCCCGGTGTGCGCGAATGGCTGGGTCCCGGCAGCGGCCTCCTATTTGCGCAGGATGACGCCGAGGCTCTGGTGAGTTTGATTCAAGGCCTGATCCGGAACAACGACTGCTGCCGGTCACTGCGCCAAGCCAATCGGGAACGGGTCCACCGCGAGGCGATCTTTGAGGACAATGTTGCCGCCACAATTGCAATCACGGAGAGACTCTGTGGCCGATGAGCCGACATCACCCAGGGTGCTGCTGATAGCCTATTACTTCCCGCCTTTGGGTGGCGCCGGAGTAGGCCGCCCCTTGGCTCTGGCACGTTATCTTCCGGAATATGGTATCGCCTGTGATGTCCTCACCGTCAAGCCGGTGGCTTACCATATTCATGAGCCGGAATTGCTGGAAGGACTCGACCTCCGCACCATCTATCGCTCCGGCTCGTACGACCCGCAGCGCTTGCTTCATTTACTCGGTCAACGCCGTAGCCACGGGGCCCGGACGCCCGAGCTACAGCGCCGGGCCAGACGGATTTATCCGGATACAAAAAGGGGCTGGATCGGACCGGCCGTGCGACTAGGTACACGATTGCTTGCGCAGCGTCACTATGATGCCATCATATCAACCTCGCCACCCATATCGGCACATTACGTAGCCCGCCGGTTGGCCCGCGCTTCGGGCGTCAAGTGGCTGGCCGATTTTCGGGATCCCTGGACATCGAGGCGCCTTGAGGACTGGTTCTTGGATCCCAATTTGCAGGCGCGGGCCTGGGCGTTCATTCGTGAGGCTAAGCAGACGGCCGCGGCGCTGATCGCCACCAACCGCTCCACGGCCGACTACCTCGGTTGCCAACATACCATACCCAACGGCTACGACCCGGAGGTGGCATCACAATGGCAGGCCCCGACCGATCATTCCGTTCTAACCATTGGCCTTCTGGGGACGATAGATAGCCTGACGCCGATCGAACCCCTGGCAACGTGGCTGGCCGAGCTTTACAAGCAGGTGCCACAGCTGTGCGGTAGGATAAAGATTGCACACGTCGGACGGTGCGATCATTTGGCTCAGGTCCAAGCCGTTCGCGCGGCAGCGCCGAACATCGACGTTGCCTGTCATGGTCTCAAGCCCCGTCGCGAGACGGTCGCGCTTCTAAACGAAGCTGTCGTTCTATATCTGGGGATTGATCCTGATATAGGCGCCGGGTTGACTCCGGGACGTTTCTTTGACATGCTCGCCTCGGGTCGACGGCTGCTGGTATCGGCCTCAGCCAACAGCGATGTAGCCAAAATCGTTGGCGCGACCGGATGCGGTCAGGTCTTTGATCCGCAGATAAAGGACGATGCCGCCGCAATCGGATTTCTGCAGCAAACGGTCCAGGACTGGCTCAAGGGCGACTTGACCATCGAGTGTCCGCCATCATACGCCGCGCCATATTCCTATCGCCAGGTGGCCAAACGATTTGCTGATCTGATCGTCGGTCGGCCAGGGTAGCGCCACCGCATCCGCTCAGCGCAGCAGAACCATTTTTCGACTCTCTACAAAATCACCGGCTTCGATCCGATAGAAGTACACCCCGGAGCCCACCTCGGCTCCGTTGTCGTTGGTCCCGGCCCACGTCACCGAGTGTCGTCCGACCGGCATGTCGTCGTTGACAATTTCGGATACTACTTGTCCCAGGACGTTAAAGATCGTCAGGCGCACGTGAGCGCGCCGGGCCAGATCGAAAGCGATGGTGGTGGCGGGATTGAAGGGATTGGGGTAGTTGTCAAGCAGAGCCCAAGTCTCCGGCCGAGGCGAGGGTTCGTCGTCAACATCGGCAGCGATGCCCGGGCTGTACTGGCAGTAGCCGATAACATGACCCGGCTTACGAGCCGCAATCGTGTACTCACGACCCGGGAAGAAGGTTTGGTCAAAACTCACGCGGCCGTCGGCGTCGGTCACGGCCTCAGCCAACACCTCGGAGGAGTCGCTGAAGTACACCAGGCCGCCGGCGACCGGCACGCCGTTGCTAGTGAGGGTGACCTGGACATCAGCGGCGGCCGTAACCGCTACAATCGACAGTTCGGCGGGAAGGTCGGTATGGATGCACATACTGGGGTCGCCAAAAAACCCCAATCCGTAGACGGCATCACGATAGTAGTGATAGCGAGCCTTGGCGGCATAGAAGGCTGCCACTGCCGGCTGGGCCGGATTAGCAAAAAGCGAATCGAAAAACACTTTCTGGAAAAGATAGCTGGAGCCGACCCATCCCCAGCGGGTGTTGGCCACCATGGCGACAGCTCCCGCGGCCGGTTGGGCCAACAGCGCTTGGGCAAGGTTGATGTAGGGGCTGTCAAACGGCGGCGAGTCCTTGTCAAATGCACCGTTGTCACAGGCCAGCGAGTAGTAAAAGCCGACCCGATCATTGCCTGAGAGTTGGCCGATAGTCCCGTCTTTTTCGGTGGGATAACCGGTCGACATCCAGCACTTGGGAAACTCGTTGTAGTTGGTTGTCCGAACTTCAAAGCGGTTCATGCAACCGTGGGCGACAATGTTGACGATTCCAAAGCCGGCGTTTAGGGTGTCGACCAGATCTGCCGCACACATGCTGAACGGATAAAGATCATCCCCGGTGGCCTGCTCAATTCCCGAAGCGGTGTCGACTTCAAAATGCTCCGGATAGGCGGCGCTTATTCTGGCGTACTGACCGTCGCCGCCGTAGTCGCGCATCTGGTCCGAGCAAAAGAAATACGCTTTGTTAAGATAGTCTCTATCGCCGCGGCCCGGGTCGGTCTCATAGATAATCAGCTTATCGACCCAGGCTTCGGCCTCCGCGGCGCCGTTGAACGGGAGACGCCCCACCAACAATTCCGGGGTCTTGTTGGGTGCGTCGGCGTTAGGTTCGCCCCAGACACCATCGCCATCAACTTCCCACTCACCCTCCACGTCGGCGAAATACAAATCACAAATCTGCTGCAAACTCGTATCCACCGCCACGCTCACATCAAAGTGATATACATATCGCAGCGGCAAGACTGTCTCGTCTCCGGCCAGGAGTACAAACCGGCCGCCTTCGCTGTAAAACTGCTTCAGGTACTCACGCAGGCGCTCGGCATCGTCACGCCCGTCAAACTCGGCCAGGATGTCGTCAATCAGGACCACTTCGGCCGGCAGACCGATGCTGGTCTTGTACACAGCCAGGCGACTCATCGCGTCAAACATAGCCTGGCCGGTGACCACGACATATACCGGGGAGTCATCGGACAGCGCCAGGCCGGGCTCTTCCTTGGACAGACAAACGGGCCGGTCGCCTGGTTTGAGCATGTTGAGCTGGATTTCCTGAGACCCCGGCCAGCGCAATTCCACCTCACGATTGAAGACAACCAGGCCGCCATCGGTCACGGCTATCGGGAATACCATTATCTCCACGTATGCCTGACCAGCGGCCTCGTAACGATCAACAACCCAGGCCGGTTGCCGGCTGGTGACGCGATAGAGTTGATGGTCGGCGGCCATGCCCAGGTACTCCGGCTGATCGCCGGTCGGTATGTCGGCCGTCATCATATGGACGTCGATTTTGCCGAGCGTGTCGGCCTTCACAACCTGGACATCGATGTCGAGCGACTCTACTTCGTCCGGTAGCGCGGCGACGTATCGCGCCGCTGGCAATTGCAGGAACTGGCCAACCGCCACCTGCTCGGTGCCTCGATATTCAAAGTGCGCCCGCGACATGTCGGCGCTAAGCAGGCTGCGATCGTAGGTTAGTCCGGCCCGGGCCGCCTGAAGAGCGCTGGTAGTGGCTAATGAGATAATCAGGGCCATCAGTATGCGCATCGGATTCTCCTCGTTTCATCCTGAACTAAGCTCACATTGCGCGAATACCGGGCCTGACTTGAGGCTTCCTGCTCAATTGTAAGGTGTTGCATTGCAGGATGATGTGGGGGGCGTGTCGAATTTCACTTTAGGCGCCGACTAAAAAGTATGGCTTGTCTTCAACACTCCCCTCCACCTTTCCCACAGATGTCGGAGGAAAAATGTGATACTCAGATGGTTCTAATCGTATCTCCCTGGTGCCGTTCGGCGTACCTGCTCTGGCATTTATGACCTGCGATATACTGTTGCCACTCATCTGCTTATCCTGATGTTTTTTTTTGTTGGCGGGTCAAAAAGCTCTTGACTTCAGGTGGGAAAAATGTGATAATTCTGGCGTATTTTAGATGAAAGTGGGAAGTTGTGGAGAGCCAAGCGTGACCGGATTGCTGGGACAATACCAAACGACTCTGGACGACAAGGGTCGTTTTGCGCTGCCGGCCCGCCTGCGCAATCTTAAAGGCGCCTCCGGAAAGCTGCTCCTGTCTGGTAATCTTGTGCTAACCAAAGGCTTAGAGGGATGTCTTAGTCTGTATCCTGAAGGTGAGTGGGCTGAGATACAACAGCGCCTGTCGGCTCTGAACTTCACACAAAAAGACTTTCGTTTTTTCAGCCGTCGATTTTACTCGTCGGCTTCGGTTGTCAAGCCGGATCGCAGTGGGCGCATCCTGGTCCCGTCGCCGCTGATCAAAGAGGCGGATCTCGGGAAGGAGCTTTTGGTGATCGGGGTCAACCGTTGGGTAGAAATTTGGAATCCTGACCGATATAGGTACTATCTAGAGCAGTTTGCAGGCAGCTACGAAGAAACTGCCGAACGGCTATTTACAGGTCATGAACCGACCGGGGAGTGACAATACTCACCAGCCGGTGCTGGCCGATCAGGTAGCTGATCTACTGGCCGTCAATCCAGAAGGTAACTATATCGATTTGACCGTCGGCTCGGGTGGGCATTTGAGACGACTGGTTGACCGCGTTGGTTCGGCGGCGCACTGTTTTGGAGTGGATCGCGACCCGGCCGCAATCGATCGGGCCCGCCTCAACCTGAAGGGAATAGTCCCATCGTCCCACCTGATTCATTCCGGCTACGCAGACTTGGCGCAGCTGGCCGAGACCCTCGGTGTGTCCGGGTTCCACGGGGTTCTTCTCGATCTGGGGTTGTCCTCGGATCAACTAAACGCACCCGATCGGGGGTTCGCCTTCCGGTTGGAGGGACCGCTGGACATGCGTTTCGACCCCGGTTCCGATCTGCCGTCTGCGGCCGAATTGATTGGTGCCGTCGACGAGAAGGTACTGACAAAGATACTGCTGGAGTTTGGACAGGAACGGGCGGCCAGGAAGATTGCCCAGGCCATAGTCAGGGAAAGACAGAACCAAGTGATTACCTCGACCGCTGACCTCGCCGCAATTGTCTCTCGATGCACCGCCCCGGACCGGCGCAGCAAGTCTCTGGCCCGAGTGTTTCAGGCCTTGCGTATCGCTGTCAATCGCGAGCTGGAGCAGCTGGTGGCGGTACTCCCGGTCATACTGCAGTTGCTGCTGCCGGGGGGACGGCTGGCGGCCATCACCTATCATTCGCTTGAAGACCGCCTGGTCAAGCAGTTCATCGCCGAGCACAGCCGCTCCTGTCTTTGTCCACCTCGTGTCCCGATCTGCATCTGTAATCACAGAGCCACCTTAAAAGCTATCGGTCGCGGCGGTTTCGTGCCCGACCAAGAGGAAATAGAAAAAAACCCGCGCGCTCGCTCGGCCCGCCTGCGGGTGGCGGAAAGGCTAGCTCTATGAGACGGCCTGTCCGCAAATTCGCCGAGACCATTCGGATCGAAAGCTCCCTGGCCAATCGCCTCCGCTCGCACCGGTACTTTCCGGTGGCGGTGCTGGTGAGTGTGGTGCTGACGGCCTGTGTTTTGCACGTCTGGCAGCGGGTGCGAGTATTGGACTGCGTTGGCGATGTGGCGCGTTTGCGGCAGGAAAACGCCGCTTTGGTAGATGCCTCCACCAAGCTGAGTGCCGAGATCGCTTCTTTGTGCACTTCCGAACGAATCGAAAAATACGCCAGTGACACTTTGCACCTGAAACCTATCGGCGCCGACCGCATATTTACCCTGGCTGCGGAAGACAAGGAGACTCCCGACACCGATCAATTCGCGGAGTTGGTCCGAGCCATCGAGCGCGTCGGACGTTATATGCCGGTGGTGTCGACATCGCAGGCCACGGCCGCCGACCTGAAGCGCATTCGCTTTGATGAGGAGCTGCAGAACGGGGGCGGTGAATGAGCAAACAGCAGGGTCTACGCCTGGGACTGGTTTTCCTTTTTGTCTGTCTGTTTTTTGCCCTGGCTGTGGCTCGCTTGATTCATTTGCAGATCTTCAAGCATTCCGATTATTCCGCTATCGTTCAGCGTCAGTCGCACTCCAGAATCTCAATACCGGCCGAGCGGGGATTGATTTACGACCGCACCGGCGTCATCGTCGTGGACAATATGGTGCTCTCCTCCCTTTACACCTATCCGACCAGTGCTGATGAACTGAAGGCGGTAGCTCGCTACCTGGAGAAGCACTTCGATCTAAAACCCGGACAGGCGTGCACCCGCTATGGACTGGAAGTCGGCCGTTTTCGGTGGATACAGCGACGCCTGCCCGATGCCCAGGCGCGGATCATCGCCGAGTCGGCCCCGAGCGGATTGTATTTGCGTCAGGAGAGCCAGCGCTCATATCCCTTCGGACTCATCGGCAAACAGTTGGTCGGTTTCACCGATATCGACAACGCCGGTCGTTCGGGGGTGGAACTGGCCCACGATTCGATTCTGGCCGGACGCGCCGGTCAGGCCGACGTGCGCCGCGATGGACGACAGAAACTCTTTCGCGTCAATGAGACGGCGCTGCTCAAGCCTCAACCGGGTCGCTCGCTGGTACTCACTATCGACTGGCGCTTGCAGGAGATCGTCGAACAAGAGATCCTGGCCGCCTGCGAGAAACACAACGCCAAGTCGGCTCAGGCAGTCCTCATCGATTGTCACAACGGCGACATTTTGGCTATGGCTCATTATGATCCAGGCGAAAAGTACCCCGAGCGTCCGACCAAGATACGCCCGGTGGCGGATCAATTTGAGCCCGGCTCGATATTCAAGGCGATCACTTTTGCCGGGCTAATGGATGCCGGCCACGTCGACTGGACCGACTCGGTCTTTTGCGAAGAGGGCAGCTGGCAGCTCGGTCGGCGTCGGCTTCGCGATGATAAAAAACTGGGTTGGCTTGGTTTTCGGCGAGTATTTGAGTTGTCCTCCAATATCGGCACGGCCAAGTATGCCCTGCGGCTTGGTGGTGACGATCTCTACGAGACCGCCCGTCGCTTCGGCATGGGTCAAAAACTGCGCACCGGCCTGCCCGGCGAATCGGGCGGGCAACTCTATCCGCGCGAGCACTGGTCCGACTATACTGTCGCGGCTTTGGCCATGGGGCACTCGGTAGCGGTGACACCGCTTCAGATGGCGGCCGCCTTTGGCGCCATTGCCAACGGCGGAGAACTGCTGCGTCCCAGTCTGATCCTGGGGCAGGTTGATGACAAGGGATATGTGCGGGAGTATGATCGCCGGCAGCTTATCGGACGGGCCATGCTCGAGAGTTCGGCCGAGAGTCTGCACTCGCTCTTGGCGGGAGTGGTGGACAGTGGCACGGCCACGCCGGTGAAATCACCGGTTGTCGCTATCGCCGGAAAAACAGGCACGGCGGAGATTCCGGATCTGGAAAACGGCGGCTATTACAAAAACAGATTCATCGGTTCCTTCGCCGGCTTTTTCCCGGCCGACCGGCCTATGATAGCCGGCATTGTGCTCCTGGAGCAACCGCATCCGGTCCACTACGGCGGTTGGACGGCTGGTCCAGCCTTCCGCAAAATAGCTGAGCGCTACACCGCCCTGCATCCGGATCTCTTTGCCCTGCCTGAGCGAACACTGGCCGCCAACGATCAGAGCCTTGAGCAAACCACCAAGGCGCCGAGACTTCTGGGCTGCCAGATGGCGCAGGCCAGGCTGGAGGCGGAAGGATCGGGCGTGAACCTGCGCGCCGGCAGTGACAGTGGCTTTGTCGTCTGGCAGTATCCGCCGGCCGACCGCGTTATGTTTGTCGGCGATGACATGATAGTGGTGACGGCCGAGCCGGAGGCCCAGCCCAGTATGATCGACCTGCGCGGTTTGTCGGTGCGACAAGCATCGGCCTTTTTGAGTCATTTAGGTTTGCAATTCAAGATAACCGGACGGGGTCGGGTGGTCAAACAGTCCATCCGAGCCGGACAAAAGACAACTCCCGGAGACCTGTGTCGCCTGGAGTGTCGAGCGACTTAGGAGACGGTCATCAAACTCGGCGAATTGGTCAGAGAGCTGGACCCGATCGCGCTAGCGGGTGATCCCGAGGTCGAGATCACGAGTATAGAGTATGACTCGCGCCAGGTGCGCGAGGGTGCGTTGTTTGTGGCCGTGCGCGGGTTCAAGCAGGATGGTTACGATTACGCCGCCAAGGCGATAGCCTCGGGGGCCGTTGCCATCATGGGCGAAAACCAAAGCGGTCCGGGCGGCGCTTGTCACGTTCAAGTGGCGGACGTCCGGATAGCCTTGAGTCATGTGGCGGCCAAGCTCTATGGCTTCCCGGGACGCAACCTGAAAGTCTGCGGGGTGACCGGAACCAACGGCAAAACCACCACCTGCCATCTCATCCGGCAAATTCTCCAGGCCCGTCAAAAGAAGGTCGGTTTGGTCTCATCGGTCATCTACGACACCGGCAACGAGACCTTTGCCGCCGAGAGAACCACCCCGGAGTCGCTCGATATGCAGCGTCTTCTGTACCTGATGAAGAAGAACCACTGTGTCAACGCCGTGGTGGAAGTCAGCTCGCACTCCTTGGTGTTGCACCGGGTGGACAATATCGATTTTCGAGTGGCTGTCTATACTAATCTGACGCGGGATCATCTCGATTTTCACAAGAACATGGACGATTACTTGGCCGCCAAAAAACTGCTGCTGGGAAAGCTGAGCGGTCCGCTCAGCTACGCTGTCATCAATCTCGACGTTCCTGAGTTTTCGGCTCTGTTTGCCGACTACTCCGGCTCGTACATCGCCTACTCCCTGGAGAACCAGAAGGCCGATGTATACTGTCGGCAATGGGAAACCAAGCCGCATCGGACTAACTTCGATCTGGTCACCCCGATGGGGACGCGAACGGTAAGCCTGCCGCTGGCGGGGAAATTCAATCTTCAAAATGCCCTGGCGGCTGCCTCGGCCGGACTGGCCAGTGGCGTCGATCTCGATAATGTCATTGTTGGTCTGGAGCAGGCCCGGCCGGTACCCGGACGTTTTGAGGCTATCGACTGCGGTCAGCCGTTTGGCGTCTACGTCGACTTTGCCCATACTCCGGATGCCCTCACTCGCCTGTGTGAGTCGGCCCGGGAGCTGACCGAAGGACGCCTTTTGATTCTCTTTGGATGCGGCGGCGATCGCGACCGGGGCAAGCGTCCGCTGATGGGTCGGGCCGCGGCCGACGGGGCCGACTATTGCGTAGTGACCTCTGACAATCCGCGGTCGGAGAAGCCCGAGGACATTATCAAGCAAATCCTGCCGGGACTAAAAGGACAAGAGCATCAGGTGATACTCGATCGTGCCGAGGCGGTGGCGGCGATTATGAGACTGGCCCGGCCGGGCGATGCGGTTCTCCTGGCCGGTAAGGGAGCCGAAACCTACCAGGAGATCCAGGGACAGCGCTATGCCTACAACGATATTGCCGAGGCCACCCGGGCTCTGGCGGAACTGGGCTTCAACGCCACAGCCGTAGAGGAGACTTGATTACTTTGCGTATCGATCAAGTGGCGGCCATGACCGCCGGAACGCTCTACAATACCGATGCGGCATGTCGCACCTTCCGTGGCGTATCCATCGACAGTCGCACGCTGGTGCCGGGAGAACTGTTTGTCGCCATCAATGGTGCCAACCACGACGGACATGAGTTCATCGGCGACGCTTTGGGGCGGGGCGCGGCCGGTATCCTGGCCGAGCTTACCTATCCTCGGCTGGCTCAGATCCCAGGCCAGGCAGCGGTTGTGGCGGTTCCGGATTCACACCAGGCTATGATGACGTTGGCCCGCTGCTATCGCGAGCAACTGAGGGCGGCCTTTGTAGGTATCACCGGCTCTAACGGCAAAACTACGACTAAAGAATACACTGCCTGCCTGGCCGCGGCAGTGACGGGCGATGTCTATCGTTCACCTGGTAACCTCAACAATCTATTCGGAGTGCCGCTAGCCATCTTTGGCATTCCGGCCGATACCAAGGTCGCCATCTTGGAATTGGGCATCTCGACCATGTCCGAGATGCCGGTGTTGGCCCGGATGGTGCGACCGCAGGTGGCTGTCTTCACCAATGTCGGCGCCTCCCACCTGGAGAACTTCGGCAGCATTGAAAAAGTCGCCCAGGCCAAATTAGAACTGGCTCGGCTCGCCGATGAAGACACAGCCCTGGTGGTCAATGCCGACGACCCCATCCTGCTTGAGCAGGCTGAGAAAATTCGAACCCGGCTGACTACCTTTGCCATCGACAACCGGGCGACCTTCACACCCGACCAGATCGACATACGACCCGGCGGCGCCAGGAATGTGACCATAGAGGGGAACACTTTCCGATTGGCCCTGCCGGGTCGTCATCAGGTATACAACCTGCTGGCCGCCTACGCGGCCGTGCGGTCGCTCGGTTACAGCTTCAACCAGATCGAGACCGAAGCGGTCCACCTGACATCGGGCGGGATGCGCGGACAGACTGTCACTCACGGCCGACTCACTCTGGTAGTCGATTGCTACAATGCCAACCCGGTCTCTATGAACGCCGGTTTGGATGCGTTTGAAGAGATGGCGGCGAGCGGCCGCAGGATCCTGGTCCTGGGTGACATGCTCGAACTGGGTGAGAGCGAGGCTGCCCTCCACCGTGAATTGGGGGAGAGGTTGATTGACTACGACTGCGACTATATCGCCCTGATCGGGCCATTGTCACGTCACGCCTACGATGTTCTCAAGGCGCAGGGATTTGGAGCCGACCATGTTGGCCACTTTGCGTCAGCGACAGAAGCCGCCCGCGCCCTGAGTGCTCAAGTCCAGGATGATGACCTCCTATATCTCAAGGCATCACGCGGAATCGGATTGGAAGCGGTGGTTGACAGCCTTCGCGCTGCAGGGGGTGAAATCTAATGCTCTACCACCTGCTCTATCCGCTGACCGATCATATCTCCGGTCTCAATGTGTTTCGCTACATCACTTTCCGAACAGCCGGAGCGACCGCCACCGCCATCATCATATGCCTTATCCTGGGGCCGTATTTTGTTGGTCTGCTGCGTCGTTTCCAGGTGGCCGAGAAGATCCGCCCCGAGGGACCGGTCTCTCACAAAGTTAAAGAAGGCACTCCGACCATGGGTGGGCTGATCATTTTGGCCGGCATCATCATCCCCACCCTCCTCTGGGCCGATCTGACCAATCCTTACACTCAGATGGTTTTGTTGGTGACGGTGTGGTTGGGGGTACTCGGTTTCCTCGATGATTACCTGAAGGCCATCAAGCTTCAGCCCAAAGGGCTGGTAGCTCGCAAAAAGATGATTGGTCAGCTTTTGTTGGGGTCGATATTCGCCGCTGGGCTGGCCTACTTGATGCCCCAAGGCACTTACGACGGTACGACCGATATCCCGTTCCTGAAGAACTATGTCCTGGCTTTGGGCGTGCTGTATGCACCGTTCGTGGTCCTTGTTATTACCGGGGCCTCGAATGCCGTCAATCTGACTGACGGCCTGGACGGTTTGGCGATCGGGTTGTGCGGGGTGGTGTTCTTGACTTTTGCGGTCATAGCCTATGTCACCGGGCGAATTGACTACTCCTACTACTTGCAGATTGACTATCTCCCCGGCGCCGGCGAGTTGGCCATCTTCTGTGGCGCCGCGGTCGGCTCGGCGCTTGGATTTTTGTGGTTCAACTCACATCCGGCGGAAGTGTTTATGGGCGACACCGGCTCCCTGGCCTTGGGGGGAGCCTTGGGTGCGATCGCCATCCTTTTGCGCAAGGAACTGTTGCTGGTCGTGGTCGGTGCTGTCTTTGTGGTCGAGGCCCTGTCGGTCATCATTCAGGTTCTGTCTTATCGATACCGGGGTGGTAAACGGGTCTTCAAGATGGCGCCAATTCACCATCATTTTGAATTATGCGGTTGGGCGGAATCAAAAATAGTAGTGCGCTTTTGGATCGTGGGCGCGCTCTGTGCGCTGTTAACGCTGGCGACACTGAAGGTACGATGACGATTGTAGAGCGAGTAAAGAACCGGAAGATCGGAATTGTCGGCATGGCTCGCTCCGGTCTGGCGGCCGCCAAACTGGCCGCAGGTCTGGGCGGCGAAGTGTTTGTCTCCGAATGCAAACCGGCGCGGCAGGTAGCTGAGCAAACCGCCCTGCTGTCGGGACTGAATATCGGGTTCGAAACCGGCGGCCACAGCGAGCAGCTGCTCGCCAACGACTACCTGATACTGTCGCCCGGAGTGCCGCCGACCGTTCCCATATTGATCGAGGCGGCCCGGCGCGGCCTGCCGATGTTTTCTGAGATTGAGTTCGCTTCATGGTTCTGCCGTGGGACCATCGTCGCCATCACCGGCTCCAACGGCAAAACCACCACGACCACTCTGATCGGCGAGATATTCAAAGCCGCCGGACGGCCGACCTTCGTCTGCGGAAACATCGGTTTGCCGTTTGCCGAGGTGAGCAGCCAGATTCCTTCTGAAGGCATCGCCGTCGTCGAAGTCTCCACGTTCCAGCTGGAGCGTATCGATGTTTTCAAGCCGCACGTGGCGGTCATTCTGAATCTGTCTCCGGATCACCTCGATCGCCACGGGGACTACCAGGCCTACAAAAAACTCAAGTACCGGATCGCCGAGAATCAGAGTGCCGAAGACCGGCTCATTTTGAACAAGCAGGATCAGGACAGTATGTCCGATGCCATCGATACGGCGGCGCGCAAATTGTATTTCACTACCGAGGCCGATCAATCAGCCCGGTCGTTTGTTCGCGATGGTGTCCTCTGGGTACGCCGTGAAGATGCTGAGGTCAAGGTGATCGCCTGCGATGCTATCCGTATTCGGGGACCGCACAACCTGCAAAACGCGGCCGCGGCTGTGGCTGTGACCTCGGAATTGGACGTTGCCCCCGAGAGCATGCGTGAGGCGCTCAAGTCATTTGCAGGGGTCGAGCATCGCCTGGAGCTGGTCGATCGCGTAGCCGGAATCGACTTCATCAACGACTCCAAGGCGACCAACGTCGATTCGGTCAGCTATGCTCTGCGCTCGATCGACACCCCCATCCACCTCGTGGCCGGCGGTCTTGGCAAGGGGGCCTCCTATGCTCCCCTGATCGAACACGGTCGGGGCAGGATCAAGAACATCATTCTGATCGGCAAGGCGCGCCAGGAGATGTTTGACCAATTGGGACGGCATTTCCCGACCCAATTTGCCGACAGCCTGCCCGAAGCGGTGCGCGTCTGCTTTGAGCTGGCCCAACCGGGGGAGACTGTTCTCCTGTCTCCGGCTTGTGCCAGCTTTGATATGTTTGAAAACTACGAACATCGGGGTCGGATGTTCAAACAGGCGGTAGCCGAACTCCGCCAGAGCGAAAACAATGCTGTTATCGAAGACAAGTAGACAACTGGACGAACGTCTGCTCTTCTGTTGGCTGGCCTTAGTTGTGATCGGCCTGGTGATGATCTACTCGATTTCATCGATCATGGCCGAGAGCCGGTTTGGATCCCATTCGTTCTTCTTTATGCGGCAATTCATATGGGCCCTGACGTCGGTGGCGGTGGTGTGGATCATTGGTCGGGTTGACTTGGCCCGGTTGGCGGTCTGGTCGGTTCCGGCCTTGGTGGTCTCGCTTGTCCTGCTCACCGTGGTTTTTGCCATGCCGGCGCGTAACGAGGCTCATCGTTGGATCTACCTGGGGCCGTTTACGGTGCAGCCGTCGGAGTTGTTCAAATACGTAGTGATATTCTTTATGGCCTTCTCAATGGCCAGTCCGCGGAGAGATGTCTCGAAACTCAGGCAACTTCTGATCCCTTATGTTCCCCTGATAGGCACCGGTCTGCTGTTGGTGTTGATGGAGCCGGATCTGGGCAACGCCATCGTCATCTTCTTGACCGTGTTGGCCATGTTCTTTCTCGCCGGAGCACGTATCAAACACCTGGTAAGCGCCTTCGTGCCGCTGATCTGCATGTCCGGCTTTGTGGTGTTTGTATTGGGCTACAAGAAGGAGCGTATCCTCGATTTTCTGGCCGCCGTGGCTGATCCGCTTCAGGGCAGCTACCAGGCCAAACAGGCCGCGCTGACCCTTGGAGCCGGCGGGCTTTTTGGCACTGGGCTGGGCGATGGTCGACAGAAGCTCTTCTTCTTGCCCTATCCGCACACCGATTTCATTTTTGCCGCCACCGGCGAAGAAGTGGGTTTGTTTGGTTTGCTGTTGATCCTGGCGCTGTTGTTTTATCTGCTGCGGCGCGGGATGAAAATCGCTTCCGGGCAACCGGATCGGCTGGGCTATCTCCTGGCCGGCGGTATGACCATTTCACTGTTTATCAATATCGCCATCAATATCGGCGTCGTCACGTCGCTGCTGCCGGTCACCGGTTTGCCGCTGCCGTTTCTATCCTATGGAGGGTCCTCGTTGCTGATGTCCAGCGCGGCGGTCGGCGTATTGCTCAATCTGTCACGGAGAGTCCGGCCATGAACACTGCCCTATCGACAGTGCGTATTGTTTTTGCCGGCGGCGGTACCGGCGGGCATCTCTATCCCGCTATCGCCATCGCTGATCGTATCCGGCAATTGGCCGCCGGCAACTTCGAGACAGAAATCATTTTTGTGGGCACCAAACGGGGTTTGGAATATCGCTTGGGCGACAGCTTGGGTTATCCGCTCCATCTGTTGAACATGCGGGGGCTCCTGCGCTCCTTGTCGCTCAAGAATCTCCTGTTGCCGTTCGTGGTGGCAGGGGCCCTGATCAAGGCTTCGCTCCTGCTCAAGCGATTTAAACCGGATCTGGTCGTCGGCACCGGCGGCTACGTGGCCTGGCCGGTATTGCGAGCCGCCGTGGCCAGGAAGATCCCGGTCGTGTTGCAGGAACAAAACTCCTACCCGGGTATCGTCACCAAGCAACTGGCACCGCGCGCGCGACGGGTCTACCTGGGTTTTGACAAGGCGCGCGCGCGTCTACACACCAAGAACCCGTTGGTGACCGGCAATCCTGTGCGAACTGAAATCAATGGCGGTGATCGCGAAGCCGCTTTAAGACACTACGACCTGGACTCCAATAAAAAGACCATACTGGTCCTCGGCGGATCGCAGGGCGCTCGGGCCATCAACACCGCCATGACCAGAAGTCTTCTGAACAAGACTCTGACATCGGGCTATCAAATTCTCTGGCAAACGGGGAAGAGGGACTACAAGGATGTTACCTCAGATGTGGGCAATAAGGTCTCAGGTTGCGCCCTTTTCCCCTTTGCCGAAGATATGAGTTTGGTCTACGCTGCCGCCGATCTGGCCATCGCCCGCGCCGGGGCGCTGACGCTGGCCGAACTTGAGGCATGCGGTATCCCGGCCATCCTGGTCCCGTACCCACACGCAACCGAGGATCATCAAAGGCACAATGGCCAGGCTATGGTCGATCGAGGAATGGCGCGCATGATCGATGAACGCGACCTGGTCGATTGTGATCTGCTCGAGGAAGCTATGAGTCTCGTCGAGAACGGCCAAGCCCGACAAATGAAGGCCAACCTGGTTGCGGCCACGACCGGTCGCAGGCCGGCTGTCGACGTTATAGCCCAAGACATTCTGGACATCATTGGGGAGGGTCGAAAGGATGGCATTCACGATTGCTGAAAACCAACACCGCCACTCGGGAAAGATTCGGCTACGGCCGGCGCAAGACTATGTTTGGTAAGATCAAAAGACTGTACTTCGTCGGTATCGGTGGTTCCGGCATGTCCGGCATCGCCGAGATTCTGCATAATCTCGGCTACCAGGTCGAAGGTTCGGATATATCGGCTTCAGATATTACCGATTATCTGTCCAACCTCGGAATGCGTCTGTATCCGGAACATCGGGCCTCCAACATTTCCGAGGCCGACGTGGTGGTCATATCGTCGGCCGTAGGTGAGGATAACCCGGAGGTGGTTGAGGCGAGGCGGCGGGGTATCCCGGTCATCAAGCGAGCCGAGATGCTGGGCGAGTTGATGCGTCTGAAATATTCGATCGGGGTTTCGGGCACACACGGCAAGACCACCACCACCTCGATGATCGGCCATATCATGCAAACGGCCGGTCTTGAGCCGACTATCATCGTCGGAGGCATCGTGGCCGGCTTAGGCACCGGGGCCGCTTTGGGATCGGGGGAGTTTCTCGTGGCCGAAGCGGACGAGTATGACAAGTCATTCCTGGCCATGTATCCGACCCTGGCCGTGGTTACCAATATTGAAGCCGACCATCTCGATTGCTACGAAAACATGGATGACCTGATCGATTGCTTTGTGACCTACATGAACCGTGTTCCCTTTTACGGGTCGGTTGTCATCCCGGCCGACGACGAAAACGTGGCTCGCGTCCGTCACCGCCTCACTCGGCCGTATGTCTCCTTTGGATTCGATCCCGAGGCCGACTATCGAGCACTGAAGATTTCGATGGAACCGGGTCGCTCACTTTTTTCCGTCTACAAACGCGGCAACCTGCTGGGCGAGATCATGCTGCGTGTTCCCGGTCGGCACAATGTCGCCAACGCCCTGGCGGCGGTGGCCAGCTGTTGCGAGTTGGATATCGAATTTGAGAAGATCGCCGATGCACTGTTCTCTTATCGCGGCGTGGGACGGCGTTTTGAAATTATCGGCGAAGCCAACGGCATCATGGTTGTGGATGATTACGCGCACCATCCCACTGAGATTGTGGCCACTTTGCAAGCGGCTCGCGACGTGTACGGCCGCCGGGTGGTGGTTGCCTTCCAGCCTCACTTGTATTCTCGTACCCGCGACTTCGCCGCCGAGTTTGCACAAGCCCTGGCTGTGGCCGATCAGGTATTCCTGGTTGATATCTTTCCGGCCCGGGAAAAACCGATTGCAGGTGTGACGTCCCAACTCATTGCCGACCAGGCCCGCCGGCAGGGGTTGCTCCCCATGCCGTGTGTCGGTCTCAAGGAAAACGCTATTGCCGCCCTGACCGAGGCTGCCCGGACCGGCGACATCGTGATCACCATGGGGGCCGGGTCGATAACGCGCATCAAAAATGATGTCCTGCAGAAATTGAAAGAGAAGTGATGTTCCTGACGCGGCGAAAGAAAGTAGTTATCATCGGCCTCACCGCCCTGGGAGTGTCGCTGGCGGCGGCCGTCAATTACACCGGGCTGTGTCGCCTCGAGGCGGTTACCCTCAACGGCCAGCCGGTCACCGAATGGACCGGTCCTTATGCTATTCTGGGGACGCAGTCGGTAGCCCGCCAGCCGCTCTCGGCCCTGGCTGATTCACTGCTTGAGCAAAAAGACGTCTATCGTGTCGACATCAACCTGGATGGATTGCGGGGGATTGAGGTCATCACCAATCAATACACTCCCCGGGCGCTGCTTCTGGACAATTCTTCGGGCAAGCTATTTGGACTCGATGAATACGCTCGCCTGCTGCCGCTGGCCAACGCCACCATGGATTGGGAATGCCCAATCATAACCGGTTTGGCGGCGGGTCATCAGTTTACGGTCGTGTCCGAACAAGGGCTGGTCGAACTGCTGCGTCAGCTCCAACAGGTCGAGGACAAACACCAAGATTTGTACCGTCTGATCGAAGAGATTCACTTCACCGATGGCGGAAGCCTCAAGCTGACGACCTCCGGTCTGCCGTTTATTCTTATGCTGTATCCGGATCAGCTGGCGCGCCGCATAGACAGCTTCGTGGAGTTCTATACTCGTTTTGATGCCGACCTCAGCCTGGTCGAACTGATCGACCTGCGTTTTGACGAAATGATTATCGTCCGGGAGGAGGGCTAGCATGGAAGATAGTCGCATCGTCGCCGGCCTGGATATCGGTACCACCAAGATCACGGTCTTGGTCGGTGAGATGGATGATCAGGATCGGATCTATGTCATCGGTCACGGTGAAGCGCCGGCCGAAGGGTTGCGGCGCGGCGTGGTGGTCAATATGGATAAGACCGTCAAGTCCATAGAGCGGGCCGTCAAGGATGCCCAGATGACCTCCGGTACCGAAATCGATCGTGTCACGGTCGGCATTGCCGGGGAGCATATTCGCTCCATCAACAGCCACGGCGTGGTGGCGGTCAGTCGCTCCGACCATGAAATTTCCGCCAACGATGTCAAGCGGGCCATTGATGCCGCCCGGGCCGTCGCCATACCTGTTGATCGCGAGATCATCCATGTCATCCCGCAAGCTTTCTCGGTCGACGATCAAGGCGGCATCAAGGATCCCGTCGGCATGTCCGGCGTGCGCCTGGAAGTTCAGGCTCATATCGTTACGGCCTCAATCACCACCGCCAAAAATGTTTACCGGGCCCTCGAACGATGTCGTTTGGGTGTCGACCACATCGTCTTGGAGTCACTAGCCAACGCCGAAGTTCTCCTGACCGACGACGAGTTGGAAGGCGGGGCAGTGATTATGGATATCGGTGGTGAGCTGACCAACGTCTCCGTCTTTTATGAAGGGGCCATCCAGCATACGGCTGTCATCGGCCTGGGTGGCAAGAACGCCACCAACGATATTGCCATCGGCTTGCGAACTTCGGTCGAGCAGGCCGAAGCGCTCAAGATGTCGCAAGGGGCCGCCCTGGCCAGTATGGTTGATGCCGAGGAGATGATTGTTGTGGCCGGCACCGGCGGCCGTCCCGACCGCAGCATCTCTCGCAATGTCCTGGCCTCGATAATTGAACCGCGTATGGAGGAGATATTCTCTATGGCCAACCGAGAAATCCGCAAGGCCGGTGTCCGCGAGGCCATAACGGGCGGGCTGGTGCTCACCGGCGGCGGGGCGCTGACGCCGGGCACGGCCGAATTGGCCGAACAGATCCTGGACATACCGGTCCGCTCGGGTCAACTACGTCAGATTGAATCAACGCCGGACGATCTAAACAACATTCGTCATGCCACCGCCCACGGACTGCTGTGCTACGGCTTTCGAAATGAGGCGCTGCCGCAGAGTCGACGCAATGGTGTGAAGGGATGGTTCCGAAAAGCTGAAGATTGGATACAAAGACAATTTTGATAGATGATAGTTCATGGAGGAACTAGTCGTGACAGAAACAAAGCACATGTTTGATTTCGCCGAAGACTTCGTTGGCTATGCCAATATCAAAGTCGTGGGCGTCGGCGGAGGCGGCGGCAACGCCATCAACCGCATGATCGAATCCGGCCTGCGGGGGGTCGAGTTTGTGGCCATCAACACCGATGCCCAGGTTCTGGATCAGAACTTGGCCGAGAAAAAAGTCCAGATCGGCCGTGACGTCACCAATGGCCTCGGGGCGGGAGCCGACCCGTCGGTCGGTCAGCGGTCCATGAACGAGAGCCGACAAGAGGTTATCGAAGCGCTGGGCACCCCCAACATGGTCTTCATCACGGCCGGTATGGGCGGCGGTACCGGTACCGGAGCCGCCCCGGTTCTGGCCGAGATCGCCAAAGCAGCCGGAGCCTTGACGGTGGCTATCGTCACCCGACCGTTCCGCTTTGAAGGCAAAAAGCGCGTCGATCGTGCCGCCGACGGTCTGGCCGAGCTCAAGTCCAAAGTGGACACACTCATTACGATACCAAACGAGCGCCTGCTGCAGATCGTGGACAAAAAGACCACCCTGACCGACGCCTTCCGTGTCGCCGATGAAATTCTGCATCAAGCCACCAAGGGCATCTCTGATCTGATCACGATCCCCGGACTAATCAACTGCGATTTTGCCGACGTGCGTACGGTCATGCTCGAAATGGGCGACGCTCTCATGGGCACGGGGGTTCGGGACCGGCGACGAAAAAGCTATCGACGCCGCCCGCCAGGCGATATCGTCGCCGCTTCTGGGAGATGTCAGCATCAGCGGGGCCAAGGGCATCCTGATAAACGTCACCGGCGGCCAGGATATGACCCTGTTTGATGTCAATACCGCCACTTCGTTGATCTATGAAGAAGCCGGTAGCGACGCCAATATCATATTCGGAGCTGTCGTCGACCCGACTATGGAAGATCGGATGCGGGTGACTGTGATCGCCACCGGCCTGGGCGAGTCTCGTCAAATAGTCGAGAAGCAACCGGCCCAGACCGCCAACGTCGCCCCCGGCAGCACCATTTCCATGTTCCCGGAGCCCCCCCTCCCGACGCCGGTGGCGGGCCACAGCGAACCAGTGCCGGAGCCGATGACGATTGGTTACGAGGCGGAACATCCGGAACGTTTTGGGCACGTCCGGCCCAAGGGCGACGGCCACGGCTCGCCAGTGCGCGAGAGTCGGGTGCCGCTCTTCTCCGAAGAGGACCCGACCATACCGGCCTATTTGAGAAGACTGGATAACAACAGATAGTCCCGTCTCACGACGGGCACGAACACAACAGTAGTTCGGTGCCTCCGGTCGCAAGATCGGGTGGTATCGAACGATAGCTGGTTCCTCCAACACCGTGCCGCCGGGCACTACCCACCCGGCGGCATATTTTTCCCCCTTCACCATCCCGCACTGATGACATCTGTCCCCTCGATATGGTCGGCTGCCCATACTCGGACCGTCGCGGCATTACAACTTGGTCGGATACATCCGGTCTAACTTCCCCTCAGCAGCCGGCTTGCGGCATTTTTATGATTTGGCACGCGCGATGCTGCCTAGGCAGGCGAACGACCCGGTGACCCCGCCCTGAGGTGTGGAGGTTATTATGAGTTTTACTATTAGGAACAACTGGCTCGGCCTCAAAGGCTCCAATCAGATCGACAAGGCATGGGAATACACCATGCGGTCATTGGAGAGGCTCTCGACCGGTATGAAAATCAATCGGGCCTCGGACAGTCCGGCCGGTCTGATGATTTCCGAGCAGTTGCGCAGCCGTATAGCGTCGCTCAATCAGGAGATCGACAATACGTCGGCTCTCATCAACAAATACCAAACAGCCTCATCGACAGTATCCGAAGGTCGCAGTCTGCTGACCGAGGTCCGTACCCTGGCGGTCGGTGCCGCCAATTCCGGGGGCAACGACGAGGCCTCCCAGGCGGCCTGGGCAACGACTGCGGATCATGTCGTCAACCAGTACAACCGTGTAATCGAAACGGCCAGCTACAATGGTCATGCGCTCTTTGACGGCTCGGAGCAGGCCGTAGCCGAGATTTCCGGGCTGTCGGACATTGATCTGTCCACCGCCGAGGCGGCCGAGGCTTCGATCGGGAAAATCGATTCTGCTATGGCCGAGCTGGATTCGGTTCAGGGAGAATTGGGTGCTACCCAGCGCTATGAGTTGGAGGCTAGACGCGAATCTCTCCAGATTACCGCCCAGAACCTGCAGGCGGCCGAATCGGTGCTGCGCGATACCGACTATGCCAAGGAATTCTCGAACTTTGTGGCCGGATCGATTCAGTTGCGGGCGTCGGTGGCCCTCATGTCGCACAGTTTTTTGACGGCCAAAAACACTCTCAATCTTCTGCAGATGAGCATAAATAGTTAGTGAGTTCCTCCCTCCCTCCCCTGGCTATTGATTAGCCATTGTGGAAAAGGCCGCTGAGTATTGCCCGACTCAGCGGCCGCTTTTTTTTGCAGAGTAGTGCAAGACCGGTCACCGGACCGAGTATCCGGTCAACTGAGTCACGCTGCTGAAATCCAACAAGGTTGGACTTCCGGGGGCATCAACGACACCGTAATAACTGAAGTCTTTAGCTTCTATTCGCGAGTAGACCAGCCCAACTTCAGCGTAATATTCGACTCGCTCGACATTGTCGCCCCAGGTGCCGTCGGAGGTCCATTTCCAGGTGACCTCGAAGCAATCGAAACTGCCGGCGGGCGTGTCGATGGTCTTGCGACCGGTGACTTCCTTCTCAACCAGAAACCAGCCATCCTCGCTGCCGCTATAGTAGACCCAGCGACTGCCCTCGATCAGGGGATACCGCAGGACCAGCCTGCTGTCGTTCTCATCATACGCCGCGAAGAGGCGGTCAGGAATTCTCATAGCAGGAAGTTGCAGCGCGGCCAAGGTCATGTTCAATACAGTCCCCGAATCGCCAGGGATGCCCAGTATGCCGCCAGATCCCGAATAGCTGTACAGCCCGTCATCGTGATTGGCCAGCCATACCTGCGACCCTACGCGCGGATCATCTATCAACATGTCATCCTGGTGCACATAAAACGCCTCAATCCCGCCGACGAGCGTATCGAGTCGCTGCACTTCGCAGCGATACCGGTTGAGCATATCGGGGGGCAGCGGTCCGGGACCTCCGCCGGAATAGGACCAGGACAGGTGTGTCTCATATTCCCACCAGCTACCAACGGCCAGGGGGAAGACAAAATCGCCGGAAGTTGCAGCCGTACGGAAACTCCACACCGGCGATGACGACGGTTGCCCCGATTCGCTCTTGATCACCACCCGCCAGAAATAAGTGACCTCCGGATTGAGGCGGTCAAGCGGATAGGCATTGTGAGTCAGGTCGGACACCAACAGCGGCGGCGGGTTCTGCATTCCGAAGTGTAGATCATATGTCGCTGAGCCGGCCTCGCCACTCCCAGCCTCCCAGCTGAGCATAGTTGAAACCGAACGCCCGGTGGCGCCGTCACGCGGCGTCGGATTCGACGGGGGGTGGGGTATGCTGCTGTCCCAGCGGGTAGAGGAGTCGCAGCCGACCAGCGCTGTAAGCGTAAGGACAATCGCCAGAGCCTTAAGGATTCGCGCGTCAAACCCGACTGTCATTTCTTCGCTCCTGATCGATGAGTTCTTTTTGTATCAGACAATATAGAGGAGCTATCGGGCGGCTGTCAAGCGGCGGGCCATCAACACAAAAACCGCTCCATCTGAGCGGTTTATAGTCTGTCGGGGTCGGTTGGACCCTGGTCTTTGATGTCTAGGCGTTAGCCTGGTTACCAACGCTCAGCTGGCGACGACCCTTAACGTTCTTGATTACCTTGCCTGCGCTCAGGCAGGAAGTGCAAACCATGATCCGCTTCGGCTTGCCGTCCAACAGCGCCCGCACCCGCTGCAGGTTGGGCATCCAGCGCCGTCTGGTAGTATTGTGGGCGTGCGATACGTTGTTGCCGAAGGCCGGTCGCTTGCCGCATATTTCACATACTTTGGCCATTAGATTCCTGTCTCCTACTTACCAAAAAGTCTCTCAATCTATGTACTCTGGCGGAAAAGGCAAGAAATTTCTGGCCGATTGAACGCCATCCCCAGGGAACCCGGCCCGGCTGGCCAGGCCGGCGCCGACCTTTTCCGCAGCGGCTCCACAATTAGATTGCTTTGATTGGGAACTTGTGACAAACTAATGCCTAAGAACATCATAGCCCAGAGGAATAGAAATGCTGGATATACGACTCATTCGCGAAGATCCCGAACGCATAAAGGCCGGATTGGCTCGTAAGTTCGACAAATCAGATATCGATACCGTTCTGGACCTCGACAGCCGCCGCCGCGATGTTATTCGCCAAGTCGAGGATCTGAAGGCTGAGCGTAACCGGGCGTCAGCGGAAATCGGCCAGAAGAAAAAAGACGGCCAGCCGGCAGATGATGCCATCAAGGCCATGCGCGATGTAGGTCAGAAGATCGCCGACAGGGATAACGCTCTGCGAGAGCTCGAAGGCGAACTCAACACCAAACTTAGCTGGCTGCCAAATCTTCCGCACGAATCGGTTCCGGTCGGCAAAGATGAGACTGACAACCAGTTTGTGCGCCAGTGGGGTGAAAAGCCAAAGCAGGACTTCAAGGTCCTGCCCCATTGGGAAATTGGGGAGAAGCTGGGCATTTTGGATTTGCCGGCAGCGACGCGCGTATCCGGCAGCGGCTTCTATCTGCTCAAAGGCCTGGGCGCTCGCCTGATGCGGGCTCTGGCCAACTACATGCTTGATGTTCACGCCGCCGACGGCTACACCGAGATTTGGCCGCCGGCCGTAGTCAACGCCGAGACTATGTTCGGCACCGGCCAATTGCCAAAAATGGCCGAGGATATGTATTACATCGAGCGCGACGATCTTTATCTTATCCCGACTGCCGAAGTTCCCCTGACCAATATGTATCGTGGTGAGATTCTGAGCGCGGCCCAGCTGCCGATCCGGATGGTGGCCTTTTCCCCCTGTTTTCGCCGTGAGGCCGGTGCCGCCGGCAAAGACACGCGCGGTATGCTGCGGGTGCACCAGTTTGAAAAGGTGGAGTTGGTCAAAATAGTACCGCCGGAAGACTCCTACGATGAGCTCGAAGATCTTGTCAAGCAGGCCCAGAAGATCCTTCAGGGACTCAATATCCACTACCGAGTCATGACTCTGGCCACCGGCGACTTGTCCTTTGCCAGTGCCAAGACCTATGATCTGGAGTTGTGGGCATCCGGCGTGGGCAAGTACCTGGAGATATCCTCAGTCTCCAATTTCGAGGACTTCCAGGCCCGGCGTATGAACACTCGATTCCGCGACGACGAAAAAAAGATCCGTTTCCCGCACACTCTCAACGGTAGTGGCCTGGCCTTCGCCCGTCTGATCCCGGCCATCCTGGAGAACTACCAGAATGCCGACGGCACCGTGACTGTCCCGGAGGTTCTCAGGCCATATCTAGGTGGACTGGAGAAAATCGGCTGATGAGTCACCAGTCGCGGATAACGAGGCGAATCAATAGCCTATACATCGGCAAGTCGACCATCTTCAAGTCGTTTCTGGTTGGTGGCGTAGTTCTGATTTCCGCGATTTTTGTGTGGTATACTCTGGACCTGATTGCCCAACTTCAGGCCGACACTCGTTCTCAGGTCGAGAAATACGTCCGGATGTGGCAATTTGCGGCCAACTCACCGACTTCCGGCGGCGAGTTGCAGTTTGTTTTTGACGAGATCATAGTCAAGGCCACTTTCCCTATCGCTGTTTTGGATGCCGACCGCAAACCTGTCCATTGGCGCAACATCGAAGGTGTTGACGCCTCCGATACTTCTGCAGCCGGTTATGCCATTGTTGAAAAAGCCGCGGCGCAGATGCTCAAGCAGAATGGAGAGTTCCCGCTGTACTTCGGCGATACCCATGTCAACTACTTCTGCTACGGCCAGCCTGAGATAATCACGCAGTTGCGCTGGATGCCGTTTGTCGAGATCGGCATTGTGATCGCATTTCTGCTGGTTGGATTTATCGGATTTCAAAATATCCGGCGGAGCGAGGAGCGTTTCATCTGGGTTGGCATGGCTAAAGAGACGGCGCACCAGCTAGGCACCCCGATTACGTCGTTGATGGGATGGTTGGAAGTCATGGAAACTGAGTGCGCCGCTCAGAAGGGGGCCCAGCCGCTGCCGCTCGTAAACGAGACGGTAGTCAATATGCAAGCCGATGTGATCCGCCTCCAGAAGATTGCCAATCGTTTTGGTCAGATCGGATCAATACCGGAACTGCGTTTGTGTCACCTGCAGGAGCTATTGCAGGAGACGGTCGAATACTACCGTCGGCGATTGCCCTTTGAGGGCAAGGGGACCAAAATAATTTATGAACCCCAGGAACTTCCGACAGTGGCTCTCAATCCCGAGCTCCTGGGATGGGCGCTGGAAAATCTGATCAAAAACGCCCTGCAGTCAGTCGATCCCAAACTGGGGAGGGTCAGGATTGATCCGCATGTTGAGGCCGACCGGAAGGAAATCCATATCACCATAGCCGACAACGGGCGTGGCATTCCACAGGCGGCCGCCCGTAAGGTTTTCAGGGCCGGCTTCACCACCAAGAAACGAGGCTGGGGTTTGGGTTTGACCCTGGTCAAACGCATTGTCGAAGAATATCATGGCGGGCGGGTTTCGCTCCAGCGTTCCAAGCCGGGCGAAACTGTCTTTGAAATCGTATTGCCGATAGCCACTCAATCAAAGCCCAATACGGAGGATACCAACTAGATGACAAACACTACTAGCAAGAAGGTCCTCTGGGTTGACGATGAAATCGACTCGTTGAAAGCCCACATCTTGTTCCTGGAAAAAAAGGGCTTCACGATCGATACGGCCATGTCAGGTGACGATGCCATCGTGATGGTCGGCCAGTGTCAATATGACCTGGTGTTGCTGGATGAGATGATGCCCGGCAAGGACGGCCTGACCACCCTGGAGGAGATCAAAGAGCTGCGGCCGCATTTGCCGGTGGTGATGGTGACCAAGTCCGAAGAAGAATCGCTCATGAACGAGGCTATTGGCCAGAAAATCGACGACTACCTGGTCAAGCCGGTCATACCGTCCCAGGTGTTGCTGGTGATCAAGCGCCTCCTGGAATCGAAAAAGATAATCTCAGGTTCCTCCATGAAGCGGTATATCACCGAGACCAATCGCTTCAACCAGCGTCTTTATGGTGCTGTCAGTCCGGAGGATTGGTACGAAGCGGCTCGAATCCTGGCCTCCTGGAATGTGGAGTTGGAGGACAATCCCGATGTTGGTCTGGAGCAAACCCTGATCGGCACTCGTAACGACTGGAACAACGAGTTCACCAAGTACATAGAGCGCCACTATCCTGCCTGGCTCGACAGTGAGCAGCGGCCGGTGCTGTCACCGGATGTACTGGGCAAGTATGTGGTGCCGCTACTGAAGCATAAGCAAAAGGTCTTGCTGGTGGTTGTCGATTGTATGCGGCTGGATCAGTGGCTGATGGTCGAGCCGCTGTTGGCCGAGTTTTATAACATCGAGCGCGAAGCTTACTATTCGATGCTACCCAGCGCCACTCCCTTTGCTCGCAATGCGCTTTTTGCCGGGATGTTTCCCAATGAGATCCATCGTGTTTACCCGGACAACTACTCGCAGCAGGACGAGGGTTCGCTCAATCGCAATGAGGATCAGTTTTTGGCCGATGCTCTCCAGCGCGCCGGAGTGCGTTTGGAGCGACCGCCACGCTACGAGAAAGTCTACAACAACACTGAAGGTGAAACGCTGGCCAAGCGTGTGGCCGACTTTTTTGATTCGCCCATGGTGAGTTTTGTTTTCAATTTCCTGGACATCCTGGCTCACAAGCGCTCCACCAACGTTATACTGAAAGAGATTGCCGGCACCGATGCCGCCTTCCGGTCGCTTATGAAAAGCTGGTTTGTCCATTCGCCGCTGTATGCCATCCTGAAGGCATTTGCAAAAAGGGACTTCACCGTAATTGTCACTTCCGACCACGGCTCGGTTTTGTGTCGGCGCGGGACGATGGCCCACGGCAAACGTTCGACCTCGACCAATCTGAGGTATAAATACGGCGACAATCTCAATTCCGACCCCAAGGATTCGCTCATGATAAGAAATCCGGATCAATGGCGGTTGCCGATGATGTCGTTGGCGACGACATATATTATCGCCAAAGAGGATTTCTATTTTGTTTATCCCAACAAATACAATGAGATGGTGCGCCAGTTCCATAATTCATTCCAGCATGGCGGCATCTCAATCGAGGAGATGGTGGTGCCGTTGGCGAGGATGACACCCAAATAACCGTGACTCTGGCTTTAGACATAATAACCCACACGACCGACGAAACCGCCTTGCTGGCGCAGAGACTTGCCGCGCTATTGCGTCCACACGATGTCCTGGTGCTTCAGGGCGAACTCGGTTCGGGGAAAACGGAATTTGTCCGTGGTCTGGCGGTGGCCCTGGGACACTCCGAGGGAGAGGTCTGCTCGCCGACCTTCACCATCGTCAACGAGTACCTTGGTGAGCGGCCCCTGTTTCACTTCGACCTGTATCGGATTTCCGATCCTGAGGAGCTGTACGAAATCGGTTGGGATGACTATCTGGCACGGGACGGCCTGGTGGTGGTCGAGTGGGGCGAGAAGGCCGGGCCCATGTTGCCCAGTCAATTTTACCTGCTGCAGTTTGAAATCATAGATGAGACCAGCAGGCACATCACTGTAAGTGTGAGGCGGCAATGAGTGATTTTCAGAACGCCAACCTCTTGGCCATCGATACGGCCACGGCCACGCTGCGATTGGCCGTGGGCTTTGGTGGCGATCGAGTGATCAAGACAGCCCAGGATGTTCAACGCTCGCACGGGTTGGTACTTCTGAAAATGATTGACGATATCCTGAAGTCGGCTGAGATCCCGCGCGAAAAACTGCAGGGGTTGGTGGTCGGCACCGGTCCCGGATCTTTCACCGGGTTGCGAATCGGCCTGGCCGCCGCCAAAGGCATAGCGGTCGCTCTGGATATCCCGGTCGTAGGTCTGAGCCTGTTTGATCTCGCAGCCGCCCTGCTGCCGCCGGAACAGGTTCAACTGGTAGTGCCGTTCAAAAGAGATCAGGTCTTTGTTGGTCCGGTTGAAAACGGACAATGGTCGGCGGCGACAATTCAACCAGTGAGTTTGTCGGAGCTCTCGGACCGGCTGATCGACCGCACCGCCGTGGGGATTTGTCTGAATGTCTCCGACTTTGTCCCCGGCGTGGCCACGCCTCGGATCGGTGGCCGGATTGAATACGATTCGGCCGACCTGCTGCGCCTGGGACGGGAGAGGCTGAGCGCCGGGTCGGGCGATGACTTGGCCGGACTGGAACCACTTTACCTGCAACGCTCGCAGGCGGAGATCCGTTTTGACCAGGGTCACCAAGACATTTGAGATTAGCTTGCGAGCGATGGTTGCCGGCGATCTGGCTACTATCGCAGCCCTCGAGGCAGAGATTTTTAGTGATAACTGGTCGGAACAGTCGTTTCAAGAAATCCTGAGCGATCCGTCCTGGCAAGCTATTGTGGCCGAGGCGGATAACACAATTATCGGGTTTGCCTGTTGGGTGATCAACGAGGCTGAATCGCACCTGGCCAACATTGCCGTCGCCCCCGAGCACAGACGAAAATCGGTTGCCAAGCGCCTGCTGGAGCGTATTTTAGACTCCGTGACCGGGAGCGGCTGCGATTGCCTTCTGCTCGAAGTACGTCCGAGCAACCCGGCCGCGATTGCGTTTTATGAGCGCCATGGATTTGAGCATCTGTATCGCCAGCCGAATTATTACCACCGGCCGGTCGAAGATGCTCTGGTGATGGTACATTACCTGCTTTAGCAGGAAGGTTGAAATATGGAGTGGTTTCGCAAGGGCAAGAAGGGAATCGATAGCGGGGAGCGACGTAATATTCCCGAGGGCCTGTGGACCAAGTGCAAGTCCTGCGGTGAAATTGTTTACGGCAAGAAAATGGAACAACTGCTCTGGGTGTGCCCCAGTTGTAATTTCCATTTTTACATCGCCTCTCGGAAGTACATCGAACTCCTTCTGGACGACGGTCACCTGGAGGAGTTTGATGTCGACCTGACTTCTTTGGATCCGCTCAAGTTTAGGGATTCCAAACGTTACCCGGATCGGATCAAAGCGGCCCAGACCAAAACCGGCGTCAAAGAGGGCGTCATCGCCGGCCTGGGGAAACTGAACGGTATTGAAGTATCGTTTGCGATTATGAATTTCTCGTTCATCGGTGGTTCAATGGGTTCGGTGGTGGGGGAGAAGATCGCTCGCGCCATTGAGCGAGCCATCGAACGCGAGATTCCGCTGATAATCGTCTCGTGCAGCGGCGGCGCCCGAATGCAGGAAGGCATCCTGTCGCTGATGCAGATGGCCAAGACGTCGGCACTGTTGGCTGTCTTGGCCCAGAAGAAAATCCCGTACATCTCGATTTTGACCAACCCAACCACGGCCGGAGTGATGGCTTCCTATGCCTCGTTGGGGGATGTGATTATCGCCGAGCCCAAAGCGCTGCTGGGCTTCGCCGGACCGCGAGTAATCCAACAGACGATAGGCGCCGACTTGCCGGAAGGATTCCAGTCATCGGAGTTCTTTTTGGACAAAGGCTTTTTGGACAAAATCGTCCAGCGTAAAGAGCTGCAACCCACCGTTGCCAAACTGCTGAAGTACATGTGGAATCCCGGCCACTGAGAAAACACACCTACGCTGCGGCCAGCCGATTTATCCTCTCCCGCGAGTTTTTCGGGATGAAACTCGGACTCCAGAACGTGTCGGAGTTTCTGGAGTTGGTCGGATCCCCCCAAACCAAGTATCCGTCCATTCACATTTCGGGTACCAATGGCAAAGGATCGTGTGTCACCATGCTGGCTTCGATTCTGACAGCGGCTGGGTATCGGACCGGGTTGTTCACCTCGCCCCATTTGGTTTCGCCGCGTGAGCGGATCAAGGTCGACGGTCGGATGATCCATCCGGCCTCAGTCACCGCCTTCGTAGATCGCTTTCGTCCCGAGCTGACCCGGCGCAAGATATCCTTTTTTGAGCTGTTTGCATCCATGGCGTTCTGGCACTTCGAGCGCTCGGCGGTAGACATAGCGGTGATCGAAACCGGTCTGGGGGGGAGGCTCGATGCCACCAATGTCCTGCAGCCGATGTTGACAATCACTACCGATATTTCCCGCGATCACGTCGAAATTCTCGGCCACTCGCTTCGCAAGATTGCCTGGGAAAAGGCCGGCATAATCAAGCCCGGGATTCCCCATCTGATCGGCATGCTGCCCGATGTTGCCTCCAGGGAGATGGCCCGAGTGAGCCGCTCCCGTGGCTCAGATCTTTGGTGCCTTCACCAGCGGGAGATAATCATGAATCCGGCCGGAGCCGGTTTTGATTTTGCCGATGCGAATCTCTCTTTGTCGCCGGTGAAACCGCCGCTGGATGGTCGGCACCAGGTGCTAAACACGGCTCTGGTCATCAAGGCGGTGGGTCTGTTGCGCCGTAAGGGTCTCAAAATCAGCAAACGGGCGGTGTCCGAAGGACTGCGGCTGACCGACTGGCCCGGGCGGTTCCAGATCCGCCGTCGCCGGGGGCAGCCGACAGTTGTCCTTGATGTGGCCCACAATGAGCGCGGTATGGAGGCCCTGGTGCGGACCTTTCAGCAGCACTTCCCTAACCGCAAAGCCCATGTCCTGACCGGGTTCGTCAAACGTAAGCCGCATCAACAGATGTTTAACCATCTGGCGTCGATCGCCACTTCCTACGCCCTGGTCCCTCTGGCTACTCATCGCAGCGTTGATCTACATGAAATGATAGCCGACACCGATTTTAGCGGTGTCCCCTGGCGACGTTTTGGCTCGTTACGCACCGGTTATCCAAAGCTGGCGTCGCAGGCGACTAGCGACGATATTATACTTGTAGTCGGATCCCATTACCTGGTAGGCGAGTTTATCAAGCGCTTTGGTCCCTAATGGCTGAGAAATCAAAAAACAACCGACGATCCAAGGCCGTTGTACCCAGCGACATGGAACTCACGGCCCGGCCCGGTCGTCAGTCCGCTGGTTCGCCCACAGTGCAGGACCGTCTCACGCTGTTGACCGAAACCAATCGCCAGCTCAAACGCAAGATATTCGATCTTTATACGATTTTTGAGATTAGTCGCGACTTCAACTCCGTTCTGGACTACGACACCCTCCTGGACACCTTCATTCTTACTTCCCTGGCCCAGGTGAGTGCCTCCAAGGCAGCCGTGTTTCTTCCGGCCGACGGCCAGTCCCAGCGGCTGGTTATGACACGGGGCAAGGGTTCGGGCCGCTTCCCGGACAAGAGACACTATTTCAAGCAAGGTTCCAAGCTGCTCGGTTATCTGACCAAGCTCAATCGGCCGCTCACAACCACCGAACTACAGGGTGATATGGCCCTCAGGGGGGAGCGGACTATTCTGAACATGTTTCACCCCGGCCTGGCCGTGCCGCTGATCTACCAAACCCGATTGCGCGGTGTGTTTCTGATTAGTGATAAGATCAAGGGCCGCGAGTTCCACATGGATGATGTGGAGTTCCTGTCGGTTCTGGGCAATCAGATATCGGTGGCCATCGAAAACGCCCGACTCTATGAGTCGGAGCGGATGGCTGCGCGCCAGTTGCAGGCGGCCCAACAGCAGCTGGTTCAGACCGAGCGGGTGGCGGCGCTGGGCGAGATGTCGGCAAAAGTAGCCCACGAAATCAACAATCCGCTGGGCATCATCAAAAACTACCTGCAGCTATTGCGACGCACGGTCGGCCGGCAGCCGGAGGCGCAGAACTACACCGACGTTGTCGGCCAGGAAATAGACCGTATCGCCCGCATAGTTCGCCAACTGCTTGACTTTTATCGCCCTCAGCCGCCTGAGCTGGACCCTGTCAATGTAGTGAGCGTCATTAAAGATGTCCTGACCCTCATGAGTCATCCGATGGCCTCGTCCGGGGTTGAGGTCGTCGCCGATTTCAAGCCCGACCTGCCTCTCATAAACGGGTCGGCGGAGAACCTGAAACAGGTGTTTTTGAATATTCTAATCAATGCCGGCGACGTTATGCCCCACGGCGGTCGTCTCGGGGTAGAAGCGCAAGAGATTGACCGGCGACTGCGGATACGGATCACTGACACCGGCCCCGGTATCAAGGCGGAGCTGATCCCGCGAATATTCGAACCGTTTTTCACCACCAAGGAGTTGGGCCGGGGCACCGGGCTCGGATTGAGTGTCTGCTACGGCATAATAAATCGACACGGCGGGACGATAACGTACAATAATACGGACAGTGGCGGTTGTTTTACGATAGAGTTACCGGTGCCCCATGAATGATCAGGCTTCAGCAGGACCGATCCGTGACCACGTTATCATCGTCGATGACGAACAGCGTATGTGTGAGTCTCTGGCGGCTCTGTTGACCGATGACGGTTATCGTGTCGACAGTTATCAGCGAGCCGACGAAGCGGCCGAGGCCATTCGCTCCGGCCGCGTCGATCTGGTTGTGTCCGACATCAAGATGCCGCAGATGTCCGGGATCGAGCTTCTGCGTATCGTCAAGGAAGTTGACGAAGAGATACCGGTCATTCTCATGACCGGGTATGCCTCGCTGGAGACAGCCGTAGAAGCCGTCTCTCAGGGGGCCTATGACTATCTGATGAAGCCTATCGAATTCACGGCTTTGGAGATGGCCATAAGGCGTGGCTTGGAGAGACGCCGGTCGGCCATCGAGCGTCGTCAATTGATGGAGCGTCTGAAGATCGCTACTCTGTTGCAGGAGCGGCGGATCAAGGAGCTCAACGCTCTTTACGAGGCCGGCAAGTCGATCGGATCAACGGCCAATCTTCAAGAATTGCTCAAACAGATTGTTTCGTTGGCGTCGGCCGTGACCGAATCGCGGGTGGGCTCAATCATGCTCCTGGACGAGAAGGGGGAGTTTTTGACTATCGAGGCGGCCACCGGTCTGGAGCAGGATGTCGTGCATAATACTGTAGTGCCGGTAGGCAGCTCTATTGCCGGCTACGTTGCCCAGACAGGACAGCCGCTCAAAATAGATGATGTCGAAAAGGACGAGCGCTTTCGTCGAACCAATCGTGAACGATACGGCGGCGCCTCGCTTTTGTGTGCACCGCTCATTATCAAAAGCAAGGTCATCGGCGTTATCAACATGGCCAACAGGGAATCGGGCGGAACGTTTGGTGACAACGATCTTCGCCTATTGGTCACTTTTGCGGCACAAGCGGCCGTGGCTGTCGATGACGCCAATCAATTTGAGAAGAGCCGACGCCGCTTGGTTGAGTTTGAAGTGCTCCACGAAGTGTCCAAAGAACTGCCTCAGATCAAGAGCCTCCCCGAGTTCCGGTCGGTCCTGGTGGAGAAGCTGCAGCGCCTTTTCCCGGTCGATTACTCGTTGTGGTTCAACTGGGATGGGCAGCACCACATTCTGGAACTGACCGGGGCCACCGGTGGGGTTGACTTGCCTCTGACCGATTCCGGAAGCATCGACCTGCAGGCCGTCAGCCGCGACAGGGTGCGACTGACCAACCTTGATCTGAACCAACCGAACCTGGACCAGGTCGAAGCTCTGTCGGAGATGATTGCCCAGGAGTTGCGCTCGGGGGGACATTTCCCCGAACCCGGTCGAGCATTTATGGCCATTCCGATCTCTCGGCAGGGCGAGTTGTCACACGTCTTTTGTCTGAGTGCTGATGCTGCCAAACCATACAGTGCCGACGATATCTCTCTGTCCAGGCTGGTCGTATCCCAGGCGGCTCTCCTGTTTGAGCGCGAGCAATCGCTTTTGAACTCGACTCGCCTGCTGACTATGGGGAATATGATCTCCGAGATCAGCCACGACCTGCGCAAGCCGCTGACCTCTATAAAGGGGTGTCTGCAAATCGTCAGAAAGCGATGGCCGGACCTCCAGGGATCGGATGTGATCAGTATGGTTGACAGTGAAATCTCTCGGATGAATGAACTGGTGCGGGAGCTGGTCGACTTTTCAAATCCCAAAAAGTATGTCACCGAGAAGGTCGATCTCAGGGAGATCGTCAAGCGGTCCTCAGAGTTAATAAGGCCCGATCTGCACAAGCATAAGATCCAATTCTCCTCGGAATTTCAAGCGGCCAACTGGGAAATAGTGATCAATCGAAATCAAATCGTGGAAGTGCTGCTCAACTTATTCCTCAATGCTCTGGATGCGATGCCTGACGGCGGCGAACTGACCGTGACGGGATTGATCGAGCAGCCGGAGCATAAGAAAGAGCCGTATCTGGCTCTCAAAATCTCGGATACCGGCCAAGGTATAAGCAAGAAGAACATGTCCAAGATCTTCGATCGCTATTTCACATCCAAGGAAACCGGAACCGGACTTGGTCTGGCTGTGGTCGAACGCATCGTGTCGGCGCACAACGGGACTCTGGCAGTGTCCTCCCAAGTCAATAAGGGGTCGACGTTTACGATCTACTTCCCTTATCACGGCTGATGGCTATGCTATGATGTAGCAAACGCAGTCACACTGCACACGATTGCCGCTAATCGGCAAATAGGTTGTATTTTCTGGTTCATATTCGTAGATTTCTGCCGATAAGAACACAGAATGACAACTACGATGACAAAGACCAAAGACAAAGTCAAGATCCTGGTCATCGACGATGACCCCAAGGTGTCCTGGATTCTCACTGAAGGCTTGTCCGACAAATATCTGTTTGTTTCGGCCCGCGACGGCATTGAGGGCATTCAGATGGTTTCCACGGAAAAGCCGGATCTGATTCTGCTCGATATCAAGATGCCTGGTATGACCGGCCTGGAAGTGCTCGAGAAGCTGAACCGAGCGGAATCTCGCCCCGATGTAATCATGGTTTCGGGGCATGATGATACTTCGTATGTTGTCGAATCGATCAAACTGGGCGCGGCCGAGTTTATCAAAAAGCCGTTTGATGTTCAGGAAATCGAGATTCACCTCGGTTCTGTTCTGGAACGGCGGCAACTCAAGAAAGAAGTAACCGAGCTCAAAAGCGAGCTGCGATCCAAGACCGATGCCTACTCCGGGTTCATTGGTGATTCGGCCTCGATGCTCAAAGTGAAGTCGATTATTGAGCAGGTGGCCGATTCCGAGCTGACCGTCTTGATCAGGGGGGAGTCCGGTACTGGTAAGGAAATCGCGGCGCGGTCTTTGCACCAGCTCTCCAATCGTTCCGGTCGACCGTTTATCAAAGTCAACTGTGCTGCTATTCCCAGAGATCTGCTGGAAGCCGAGTTGTTCGGCTACGAGAAGGGAGCTTTTACCGGGGCTCACAAAAACAAGCAGGGACGTTTTGAGCTGGCCGACAAGGGCACCATCTTTCTTGATGAAATCGGCGATATGCCGATGGAACTCCAGTCCAAGCTGTTGCAAGTGTTGGAACAGCAGGAATTTGTGCGCGTCGGCGGTATTCACAATATCCACGTCGACGTGCGGATCATCTGCGCCACCAATCGCAATCTAGAGACGGCCATTCAGGCCCAGGGATTTAGGGACGATCTGTTTTATCGATTGAACGAGATAACGCTTTCTCTGCCGCCGCTGCGTGACCGGATCGACGACATTTCACTTCTGGTCAATCACTTTCTGGACAAGCACAATGCTTTGTATCAGAAGAACCTGGCCGGATTGCCGGCCGATATCATCAGCCAACTGATGGCCTATAATTGGCCCGGCAACGTCCGCCAGTTGGAGAATATGATCAAGCAGGTGGTGGTCCGGGGCGACGACACCATAATCTCCGATTTGATTGCCGCCGCTGGAAAGCAAGTCCTTGCGACGACCATTCCCTCGGAAGCAATCGCATCGCCCGAACTGTCCGTGACTTATGAGTCTCCCGATGATCCCGACGATTATTCGCTCAAAAATCGTATCGGGAGGATAGTTGCCCGTGAAGAGCGCAACTTGATCGCTGAGGTTCTGACCAAAACCAACTGGAATCGGCGCAAAGCCTCCGAAATGCTCCAGATCAGCTATCGCTCCTTGCTCTACAAGATCAAGGACTACAATCTCAATACCATCAAGTAAAGGCTGTCCGGCTGCCTGCCGAGTCTTTTCACCAGGCTGAGCGGATTGTGCATTTTCTGCGCAGTCCCGTGCACACCGCTCTTCATCTGGCCGCCCTCAGGTACCTCTGAAACGGTCGCACTTCCGGTTGCATATTGTTTGGCACCAACGGCATAGAGTTTCTATGGCGGAGCCGGTCGGCGGGCGAAATTGGTGCCGACAGGTGGGTATGAGAATTGCTGTTCAATCTTCAGACAATAGGTGACCACAATGATTGAAGGGTATCAGCAAACAGGGACGAGCATCTTTTCCATGACCTCGCATACAGAACCCTTCGCGGAAGCCGTCAATCTCGAACTGGCCAGAGCCAAGCGATATCGTGTATTTGTCTCGATGATATCTCTCGATCTGGGAGGGGCCAGGACTACCGACGGTGCTTACGACTGGGATACGCTGATCCTGGACGTCCGGGCCAATGTCCGGACCACAGATTGTGTCGCCTTGCTCCATGATTCTAAGCTGGTCCTCCTGATGCCTGAGACACCCCGACAAGGGGCCGAACAGGCTGCTCGCCGCATAAGCACCCTTGTCCAAGAGCGCTTCCGAGGCAAGACCGACAAACTCTTCCATGTGCCCCTCGAGATGGCCTCTTATCCAGACGCCGCCGGAACCCAAACAGTAGCCCAGATGCTGCAGGAGCTGGTCAAGTCCGGAGCCAATTAGATAACCCCTGTTTCATTATACCTCCCATTTCCAAAAGGTCGCTCTTCCCCTCGAGCGGCCTTTCTTTTTTTGTGTCAGGGAGTGAATCTTGGAACCTCGTCTCGTGACCTCTTCCGGATGGGAATGTTCTCGACACCTGACTGACAACCTCCTATGTTTTCTTGTTTGATTTGACGGCAGGGGACGACAAATTTCTTGACAAGCCCCCCCCCCCCCGGTACGTTACAATAGTGGAGTAATCGGTACAATTGCGGGGACATTAGAGATGATATAGTTCGTTCGGGAGAACGGTCGGTTATGGCGTACCGAAGCTATCACGTATCACAGGGGAATGTCTATGAAGCAAGCTGACATGGGCAACTTTCAGCGATTGCCACTCTGAGGATTGACATCGGGGGCCGCGGGAGGTTACCTTGCTACTGACAACACACATTACAGGGGAACGCTTATGAAGCGACTAATGACGATCATTGGGGCACTACTGATTATCTCATTGCCGGTCACCGCGCTGCTGTTGTACGTCCCGGCCTGCAACGACAAACCAACCCAGCCCCCACCGCCGGAGCCGGAGGAGGACTACCGGGTCTGGTTTATCAATGTCGCGAACAGTCACATGGTCTACACGTATCAGCCGTCGTTGGGCGACATCGATTCGACGGAGATACCCTGGTCAATCGGAGGTCTGACGGCATCTGCTGACGGGAGCAAGTTGTATATTTCCGGTGAACAGTCGGTCACGGTGATCGACAGCGACTCGCATGAGCTGGTTGCGGAACTGCCATATGATCCGAGGAGGTCTGTCGCCGTCTCGCCTGACGGTCGGTATGTTGCCATTCCCGGCGACAGCCTCTGGATTCTGCGCACATCCGACTACACACTGGTCTATCTTGACACTCTGGAAACAGGTGCGGGCCGCTTTTCCGCGGACAGCAGGCACTACTACACGGTGGCCAGCCACGTGCGCAAGTACGGCCCGCTGGACGGCTCTATCCAGGTGACGACAAAGATCTTCGATCAAACCGCTATCACCCAGGTAATCCCGACCCCGGACGAAGCCAAGTGGCTGATGTATGCCCGCCTATCCCCGATGTACACTTGGGCGTTCATAGTCTATGAGCCAGCCTCGGACTCGGTGATATTTATGGAAATCCTGCAGCCTGGCGCCGGGTATGTGGCCATGACACCTGACGGCCACTACGCCTTTTATGGCAATCCGGGTACGATATCATTCGGCCCGTCGCCAACAATGGATTTCCGGGTCTTTGATGTCCAATCTAATGCCATCGATTGCATTGTATCCACCGAGGTAGTCGTCGACAGCATGCCTGTGGAATGGTTCGCCGTCGGGGAGATGGTTGTCACACCGGACGGAAAGTGGCTGGTTGCAATGGATACACCGGCCGGCCCACCACATCAATTGCTAGCCTACGATCTCACAGGTGCCAAATTCATGGACTACCGGTCATTTGGTACTCACAATGTGGCCATAACATATTTGACCGCTCAGTTGTCACGGTAAAACACACAGAGGGGAGAATCGAAATGAAATCCTCGTATTTAGCGATCCTATCCGTCGTAATGCTCATGTTCTGCGCTCCACGGCCTCAGGCGCAACACTACTTTGGTGGCGGCAACGCCATTGCGTTGAGCATCGACTCAACCAAGGTAACCATCCGGCTCGACGATGTACCCATTCCGGGCAATGAGGCAATGTTACAGGAAATCGGGCGCATTGAGCTCATGCTGGAAGACGATCACACCATCGATAAGTTTGTGGTTTGCTCCTTACAGTCCGCGGCGGGGTACTTTGCATTCTTGGATTCACTAGATACACTGCCGGGCGTTGACCTAGTTGAACCATACTATCCGGACAGCCAGGATTCTGCGTTCTTAGTGGGGTATCGTCTGTGCGTCGGATTTGACAAGAACTTGACGCAGCAACAGATTGACTCCATCAATAGTGTGTTCAAGACTGTGCTCGATCACCCGCTGGCTCGCGATTCATTCCTTGTTTGCAGATGGTAGGCCGGTTGGGCGCGACAGGGCTACTGATGAACGTGATTGAGTTCGTCGAGATACTGAGATTCTGCCTCACATCTCAAGGATATCAGCTCATCAACCGTTAGCTCCTTGGGGCCGACATAAACGGTGTTCTCAAGGTCGTTCTTATATGGCTCGTAGAAGCTGGTACCAATGTAGCGTGAGATACTATCCGCCAGCCTGACGATCCGGCTAAGTTGAAGAGACGAGGGCCTTTGGCTTAGGATGACCCGGTGATGATCGGCCACGCCGGCGATTATCTGTGAGGGGAACTGCCACTTGGTTAGAAGCGATTCCCCTACATCTATATGAGAGAATCCCAGTTCGTGGAATTCCACGCTCATGAATGGTTGTTCAGTTGACTTGACCTTTTCTATGATGTCCTCATAAGCATTTGGCGCCAATTTCAATAAGACGAGCTTACCAATGTCATGTAGCAACCCCGCTAGGTAAGCCTCTTCTTTGTCCACTTGTCCGGATTTCCTGGCAACTAACCGGGCCCCTATTGCCGTCGACAGTGAATGGTGCCATAGGTCGGTGGCGATCTGGGCATGCTCACATTTTTCAAACATCCGAAATGTCGAAGCTGTGATGATTATGGACTTAAGCTGACTAAACCCAAGGACTCTTATGGCCTCGTCCAGCGACAGCACCGCGCGCATTCGGGCGTATAGAGGAGAGTTGGATAGTCTCACGACCTTCGCCGACAGTGATTGATCGGCCGAGAGGCTTCTAACGAGATCCTTTGTGTTGGACTGAAGATTCGAAGTGAGCCTCAAGGCTTTGCTCAGGACTACCGGAGCCGCCGGTAGATCGCCAAGGCGGTCTATGAGTCGGTCGGCAGTGAGTTGTTCTGGCGTACAATCTTCAGGCAAATTTTATTAGAGCTCTGATATCGGTGAGGGAGGTCCAAGATGCATAAAGCTCACTCCTCACTAGTGTATCGGGATTATTGGCGACCTCTTGAGAGGGCATCCACTCTTTGCTATGACCACTCGGCCGCGGACGAGCCTCAGGCTTGTGTCCGGCCACGCGGGTTGTTCTCTATCCCAGCTCGGTGGCGACCCAATCCCTGCCCCAAAGCCGCCCCCCCTATCCCACTTGACTATCGGAGCCGGGCCGAGTACATTCAGGCAATGCAAAACGGGGCCTTTACGCTCCCCTGAAAAATGCCGATATTTATAAATGGCAGGCAGTTAGAAAGGAATAAGTGCCGGATTTCTCACAATTGAAACGAACTCATACCTGCGGAGAACTGCGCCCCGAGCATGTCGGCCAGGCCATCAGGCTCAACGGCTGGGTCAACAGCTACCGCAACCTCGGCGGGTTGTTTTTTATAGACCTGCGCGACCGTTACGGTCTGACGCAGGTGGTCCTCAATCCCGAGGACCTGCCCCAGGGTGTCCTCGATGAAGCCAACCGTGCTCGCCACGAGTGGGTCGTGGCCGTAACTGGCGAGGTACAAAAGCGCCCGGCGGGGACCGTCAATCCCAAGATGCCGACCGGCGAAATCGAAGTGGTCGTGAAAGAGTTTTACACCCTCTCCGAATCACAAACGCCGCCGTTCGAGATAGAAGACGAAACCAACGCCTCGGAAAAACTGAGGTTGGAATACCGTTATCTCGACCTGCGCCGCAAGCCGCTACAAGAGCGGATGCGGATTCGCCACGAAGCTACCATGGCTGTCCGTGAATATCTGTCAGGCGAGGGTTTTTACGAGATCGAAACGCCGCTCATGATGCGTTCGACTCCGGAAGGTGCCCGCGATTATGTTGTCCCCAGCCGCGTGCATCCGGGCAAGTTCTACGCGTTGCCGCAGTCACCACAACTGCTCAAACAAATCCTGATGGTGGCCGGCTTCGACAAGTATTTCCAACTGGCCCGTTGCCTGCGCGACGAAGATCTCCGCTCCGATCGTCAGCCGGAGCATACCCAGATCGACATGGAAATGTCGTTTGTGACACCTGATGACGTTTTCAAAGTGGCCGAAGGCATGATGGCGCATCTGTTCAAAAAAGTCCTCAAGGTCGATATCAAGATTCCCTTCCCTCGCTTCAGCTACGAAGAAGTGATGAACCGCTGGGGTATCGACAAACCTGATATGCGTTTTGGTATGGAGTTGGTTGATCTGTCGGATGCTGTTGCCGGTTGCGATTTCAAGGTGTTTGCCGACAATGTCGCCGCAGGTGGGGTTGTCAAGGCGATTGTTCTGCCCGGCGGGGCTGACTACTCACGTAAGCAAATCGACGAGCTTACCGAGGTGGCCAAGAAGGCCGGCGCCGGAGGGTTGGCTTATATCTTGCGCAAACCGGATGGTGACAAGTCGCCCATCCTGAAGTTTATCGGAGAATCTGTCAAGGACAGGATATGTGAAGTGACCGGCGCCGGGCCTGGGGATGCTGTCCTTATCATATCGGACCGGAGTCTCAAGACCGAGGGGATCCTGGGGCAACTCCGGATCCATCTGGGCCGAGCCCACGAGTTGATCGATCGTGGTCAATGGAACTTTCTCTGGGTGACCGATTTCCCGATGTTTGATTATGTCGAAGATACCGATTCCCTGCAGGCCTGCCACAATATCGTCTCACACCCGGTAGAGGCGGACATGCCCTTGATCGCGGCCGGTTTCAAATCCGATATGGTCCTCAGCAGTCCCGATCATCCCTGGCGACGGGCTCGCGCTTCGCAATATGATCTGGTGCTGAACGGCATGGAGATCGCCTCCGGGGGGCAGCGGATCAATCGCCGCCCGTTGCAGGAGCAGATTCTCGAAATCCTCGGTATTGATCGGGAACGCGCCGACCGCATGTTTGGCTTCTTGCTGCGCGCCCTAGAATACGGCGCCCCGCCGCATGCCGGCCTGGCACCGGGACTTGACCGCATCGTGGCGTTGATGACCGGGACCGAGTCCATCCGTGACGTTATCGCTTTCCCCAAGACGACGGCCGCCGTATCGCTGATGGATGGAGCGCCGTCGGAAATTGAACCGGCTCAGTTGGCCGAACTCGGTCTCGAGATAGTGAAGAAGACGAGCGAGTAGACCGCTATGACCACATCCGGATACGACACCAAAAGTAGATCGTTTTCGCTGCAGGGCGTTGACCAACGCCTGATGTTCGGCCAGAACGACGTTTTCCTGCGATTGATCGAAACTCACTTTGATTGTCGCCTGGTGGCCCGGGGCGACAAGGTGCAGGTGGAAGGAGCGCCGGAGGACGTGGACCAGATCCTGCGTCTTTTGGGCGACTTCGTTACTCGCGTTGGTCAGGGGGATGTAATCACCGAGCAGTATGTCAGCTATGCCATTGGTATGGTCAAAGAGAACGGCGTCGGTCCTTCGGCCGGTATCTCCACCGAACAGCTTCTAACCAGTTCGCTCAAGCGGGCTATCAAGCCCAAGACGGTCGGCCAGAGCGAGTATGTGGAAATGGTCGACAAAAATGATATAGTCTTTGTCATCGGTCCGGCCGGAACCGGCAAGACCTATTTGGCGGTGGCTATGGCGGTCGCTGAGTTGAAGGCCAAACGGGTCAATCGCATCGTGTTCACCCGTCCGGCCGTCGAAGCCGGCGAATCACTCGGCTTTCTCCCCGGCGACATCAGAGCTAAAGTGGATCCGTACTTGCGCCCCGTCTATGATGCTCTGTACGACATGTTGCAGCCGGACAAAATCCGCAAACTGCTGGAGATGGGTGTGATTGAGATCGCGCCGCTGGCCTTCATGCGCGGGCGCACCTTGAACGAGGCCTTTGTAGTTCTCGACGAGGCTCAGAATACGACCAACGCCCAGATGAAGATGTTTTTGACCAGGATCGGTGAGAGCTCAAAAGCGGTGATTACCGGCGATGTGACGCAGATCGATATCGACAAACCGCGTGCGTCGGGGTTGGTCAATGTGCCCAAAGTCCTGGGCAAAATAAAGGGCATAGGTTTCGTGCGCCTGACGCACAAAGATGTCGTACGCCACCGGCTGGTACAAGAGGTCATCAAGGCGTACGAACGTTATGAAAAGGCCCAGGGAAAGGACTGAGGCGAAAAGGAATTTCGCCCTATGTTTTCGTTCATTCGTAGACTGAAACGTCGCCTCAAGCGGGTTCTTAAGGTCAAAAGCGACAGCCGTCAGCTGCCGAGACCGACCTTCCAGTCCCGCCTGCGCAAGGCGGCCATGTTGCTGGTATTTTCGGCCCTGGTAGGGCTGTTGTACCCGGGGGAGGATCTTTTCAACCCCCTGGACATGCCGCGTCGGGGTGAGATATCGTTGCAGGATGTGGTCGCGCCTTTTCCGATAACGGTATACAAGTCCGACCGGGAACTCAGCGATGAGATGGATGTGGTGCGCCGATCCAATCCGATTGTGTTGGATGCCGACACGGCCGTAATGCCGAACGTTCTGACTCGCCTGAGCCAGTATGCGGCGCTTATTGACTCGCTTAAGGGAGTGCGCGATAGGGATTCTACGGTATCGGCCGATACCCTCATGAGTCGCGTGGCGGCCCGTTTTGTGCTCCTGCCGGCCGGCGTCATAGAGAAGTCCCTGAAGAGCCGGGGGATGGCTGCGGTGGTCGCCGCTCTGGCCGACATTTTCCGAAATCGTGTGTACCAGATCGGCATATTGCCCGACCGCAACGCTCTTTCGGAATCTCCCAACAAGACCGTTCTGGTGCGACGCGGCGATAGCGAGACGATTTACCCTCGCCAGCAAGTGATGTCCATTGCCGATGCCAACGTGCGCCTGTTGGGGGCGCTTAATGCTGTGGCCGATTCGATGAAGCTGGATGTTGAGTTTGCCTACACTCTCGGTCGCTCGTTTATGAGGACCGATCTCAGGACCAATCTGATGGAGACCGAGTTGCGTCTCGAAGCAGACCTGGCGGCCATTTCGAATGTGAGCGAAGTGGTTCAGATGGGCGAGATAATTGCGCGATCAGGTACCCGCGTAAATGCCCGGCAGCATCGTATTTTGCAGGAGCTGGCGACTATTCTGCGGGCGGAGGCGGCCCGCGAGGGACCGCTGTCGGTCGTGTTGCCGGTGGTGGTGCGCGTTATTCTGATTCTGGCGGTATTCTCCACGCTCTATTTGTTCCTTTATCATTTCAGGCGCGAGATCTATCGCTCCAACCCCCGACTGTTGGCCCTGTTTTTGGTTTTTGCTTTGCAACTGTTCTTGACTTATCTGGCTGTTCGAGGCGACCTGTCCACATATTTATACCCGGTCGCCCTGCTGCCCATAATGGTGACCATTCTCTATGACACCGAAGTGGGTCTCTTAAGTGCGGTGGTTCTGGCGATGTTTCTGGGCATCATGCACCGCTTCGATTTCACCTTGACGCTGATGACTATCACGGTCGGAACGACGGCTTCATTTGCCGCCCGTCGCGTGCGGCGGCGATCGCAGTTTTTCAAGATAGGCTTGTCGACCGGCGTAGCTTACGTGCTGTTTATCCTCCTGGTTGAGAATATGAAATTCGTCCAGGTCGACGAGATAGCTGTTGAGGTCGGCTACGGTTTGGTCAACGGCCTGGTGGTGACGATGCTCACGATCGGGCTGTTACCACTGTTTGAATCGCTGTTCGGGATCACTACCGATATCACGCTTCTGGAGCTGTCGGATATGAACCATCCGCTGCTGAAGCGCCTGGCTATAGAGGCGCCGGGCACTTATCAACACTCGCTGGTGGTGGGGAATTTGTGCGAAACGGCGGCCGAGGCGATCGGTGGTAATTCGCTGTTGGCCAGAGTCGGGGCATATTATCATGATATCGGCAAGATTGAAATCCCGGAGTATTTTGTCGAGAACCAGCTCAGTGTCAAATCCAAACATGAGGATCTGTCGGCTTCTATGTCCTCGCTGATTTTGTCTTCCCATGTCAAGCGCGGCCGGTGGCTGGGCGAGGAGTTCGATATCCCGGATGATGTCCTGAATTTTATCGAAGAACACCACGGAACCATGCTCATGTCTTACTTTTACAACAAAGCGATTGAGCAAGGAGTGGATCCGGAGATAGCCGACAAGCTGCGTTATCCGGGGCCCAAGCCGCAGATTCGCGAAACCGGCATCGCGATGGTGGCCGATGCTGTTGAGGCGGCTTCACGGACGCTGGAAAATCCCAAGCCAGCCCGGATCAACAGTCTCATTCAGCGTATTATCAATGATCGTTTCCAGTCGGGCGAACTGGATGAATGTCCGTTGACCCTGCGTGATCTGGCCCGCATCAAGGCCGCCTTTGCGCAGGTTTTGACGGCCGCTTTCCACCATCGTGTCGTTTACCCTACCAAGAGCGCAGAGGAGACACGGCGACGGTGAGACTCATTATTTATAAGCAGGTTGATTCGCTTCGGGTACCGCGGGCGCGGCTGACTCGTCTGTTTGAAGCGGCTGTGAAGCGGCACGGCCGGAAGTCGTGGCGGGCCGGCGTCAACCTGGTCTTCACCACCGACAAACAGATGCACGAGCTGAATCGTGAGTATCGGGGCAAGGATGCCGTGACCGATGTGCTGTCGTTCAATCTGGACGAACCGGAAAGTTCGGAAAACACCTTTGGCGAAGTCTACATATCGGTTGCCACGGCGCGGCGGCAGGCAAAGCGTTTTGGCGAAAGCCTGACCGAAGAGCTCCTGCGGCTGACTGCCCACGGCCTTTTGCACCTGATGGGCTATACTCACGACACGGCCACCAAAGAGAAGCGGATGATGAGCCTGCAGGAAGAGCTGCTGCAGACAGCCAAAGGAAGCTCGAAATGAGTACTCTATTGTGCCTGGCAGGTCTGGTCGCGAGCTATCTATCCGCCTACTTGGTCTCTTTGTATTCTTTAGCGGTTTATATAGATCCCGATGAGGTCGAGCAGCTATTCCCGGGGCTGCCGCGCAAGCGACAACGCTTCCTGGCTAGGCTGCATGAGGATCCGCGGGTCTTTCGGCAACTGGCCATGATATACAAGGCCTTCGTGGCCGTGGTCGGCACCGGGTTGGTCCTTTGCCTGGCTTCGAATTTGCAGCCGTATCTGACCGACCACCCGGCCCCCATTTATGTCCTGGCCATCATACTTTTTTGGATGTTGCACATAACGGTAGTCGAGTATTTGCCTCGGCGATCCTCGCGCAACGCGATCAATGAGCGCATGTTGCGCCATTTGTGGCTGATCAGGATTGTCTATCGGATCTTTATGCCGGCGGCTCGTGTCTACCGTGGCAGCCTGGGTCGGGTGCAACCGCGAACCGATGTGACCGAGGAGGAAAGGGAAGAGATTGTCGAGCGAGCCATCGAAACGCTCGCCGATGATGCCGGCATCAAAGAGGCCATCGTCGAAGAGGACGAGAAGGAGATGATCGGCCAGATCTTCCTGTTGGACCAGACTACGGTTCGCGAAATCATGATCCCACGGATTGATATCACCGGTATTGAGCGGACGATGTCGTTCAAGCAGATCAAGGACCTGGTCTACCGTGACGGCCATTCGCGTTATCCGGTCTATGACCAGGTGATCGACAAGATCATCGGTCTGATATATGTCAAGGACATCTTCAATAACATGCCCGAGCCGGGTGAAGTGTTCAATATCGATCGCTACCTGCGCCGACCGTTTAATGTCCCCGAGACCAAGATCATCGGACAATTGCTCAAGGAGTTCAAGCTCCGTCGTCAGCATATCGCCATGGTTGTCGACGAGTACGGAGGCGTCGCCGGCTTGGTTACCCTCGAGGACATAATCGAGGAGATTTTTGGCGAGATTCAGGATGAGCATGACGCCGAAGAGGCCGAAATCGAGCATTTGCCCGACGGCTGCTATCGGGTGAGTGCGGCACTGATGGTGGAAAAGCTCCAGGATCAATTGGACACCGATTATGAGGCGGGCGACTACGATACCGTGGGCGGACTAATCTACGACTTGGTAGGCTCCGTTCCCCACGAGGGTCAGATAGTCAAGTGGCACGGCCTCGAATTCGAGGTCGAAAGCGTGGACGGTCAGCGCATCAAATCGGTTCTGGTCAGAGTCTAAGCGGTAGGTTATGCGGCGGTTGATGTCGATACTGCGAGAGATGCGTTCGGCGATTTTCATTCAGAGAAGTGAGCCCACAGCAGGGCCGCCAGAATCAGGCAGAACAACACCCCACTGAGAAATCCCACGCGAAACGTATTGTATGCTGCCAGACCGAATCGGCTGCTATTGCCGTGGCGCCCCAGGTCGGCCTGGCAGTGTCTGCAACGAGTGGCATCGACTGCTATCGGTTCACAGCAACGAGGGCATCTTTTTATCGGCTTGGCGACAGTCATAGGCTACTTAGCCAGGTTTGGCCTCACCTTGGCAACAAAAAACGGCCACCGGGAAGGTGGCCGTTCAAAATCGCCTCTACTATATGATTGATCTTGAGGCCGAGTCTCAGTCGTCACGTAGCGGCGGTCACCTCGGCCGGGAACTCGACCGCGGCAAACCACTCCAGATCAATATCCTCAAACAGGTTGTCCCGTTTTTGGCAGTCCGCAAGGAAAAGCCACTCACCTTCCGCAAGGCTCTGGCCTGCGATTTCCTTGTCAGCCATTTTGGCCAGGCGATTGAAGTCGGCATAATGCTCTGCCAATCTCAGTTCGGCGTAGTCGCGGGCGGCAAAAGTGGAGATCAGGAACTGCCAGTCGGAAGCCGACAGGAGCATCAACTCGCGCGCCATCTGCTTCAGGATCGACTCTAACTCGGGCTTCCGGCGCTCGGGGTGTTCGCTCCACCAGGCGGCCAGTCGGCACATGGTGGCTTCGCACAGGTATATATGCTTCCAGGTCCATTCGGTTTGCTTGTTGAGCCAAATGTAGTGATGATTGCCTTCGCCCCAGCTCCCTTCGGGAACAGAGATAACTTGAGTCGGTCGACGACGGTCCAGGTCTTCACTTAGGAATGTCAAGTCGACCTCGGGCGAATTGGCGATACTCCGGAGCACGTTCTTGAGGAAATGTGGACCTTCAAACCACCAGTGCCCGAACAGCTCGGCGTCGTAGGGGGCCACCAGGATCCCGGGAGTGCCGCCCTTTTCATGATAGTCCGACAGAATCTGGGAGATCTTGCCGGCAAAGTGATCTGAGTTCTCGCGCACGCGCTCGCCGGCAGAGGCGTGGACGTATTCGACCTTGTCGCCCAGGGCGGCCTTTGATGAAGTAACCGCCCAATAGCGGTGACCTCCCGGGAATCGCTTCTTGTGAAAGTCGAGATAGTGACCGTCACCGGGATAGCCGTGCTCACCGGACCAAACCAAGATCCCCGTCTCATCATCGCGACTGTATACGGCCGTCGGTTTTTTGCCCTCCGGGGCGGAGGAGACCAAATATACTTCGCGCGGGGTCTTGTCGGTTTCAACCTGCCGTGGTTGGTAGCCCTTCTCGAATTGTCCCCAAAGGAGCTTGAGGGCCTCAAAACGATCAATATACACGCCGGTCGAGCGGCCCCCTTTGAGAAGCGCCGAATCTATAATGAAGTAGTCCAGACCGTTTTCCGAAAGGAACTCATCGGCTCCCTTGCGCAATCGTGGTTTGTCCCAACCCTCAATCGGAACCGGCGGCAGCCACTCATAACGTGGTCGGTAGGCGCACTCAGGCAGCCAAATCCCGCGCGGGCGGCGACCAAAGTGCCGCTGGTAACTCTTCACAGCCATCTTGGTCTGGGCCTGAAGCGATTCATCGCGGGACAAGAGGGGGTAGTAGCCGTGGGTGGCGCCGCAAGTGATAAGCTCCAGATAGCCCGCGTCCTGCAATAGCCTGAATTGGCCCACAATATCCCTATTGATCCGGTCGAAATATGAGCGCGTTTCGCTATAGAACGTCTCCCAGAAGTGAGCATTCGCCAGTAGATTCTTCTGGCTGTAGCGATGGAACTCGGCGGCATCGGCCTGGGCCGCCTCCATTTTTTGGTTCAAATAGGTCGTGAATTCATCGGCAAAGGTCGGATCGGCCAGTTGTTCGGTTAGTACCGGCGATAAGCCCATGGTGAGTTTTGGTTTAATTCCTTCAGCCACCAACTCGTTAAGGGCCTGGATGATCGGAATGTATGTCTCGGCGGCAGCCTCTGAGAGCCAATCGGTACCATGAGGCCAACGGCCGTGGGATAAAACATAGGGCAGGTGCCCGTGCAGGACAAAAGCGAAATAGCCTTTGCTCACTTGGTTTCTCCGTTCTGATAGGTCTGTGAAGCTTCAAAGCCCATGCCGCCGGAGCCTTTGTCCTTGGCGCCGTGGACCTTGATTTCTCCAAACTGGCTTTCGAATTTTTTGAGGTTGTCGGTCAGCGCCTGGCACATGACTTTGGCATGCATCGGGGTCATTATGATTCGCGATAGGACACGCGCTTTGGGCGTGCGCGGCATGACGCGAGCAAAGTCGATCACGATCTCCGTCGGGGAGTGCATAATCATGGCTAAGTTGGCGTAGATTCCTTCCGCTTCTTGGTCGCCCAGCTCGATCTTCAACTGAGCCTGAGGTGGCTGTGTCATTTCAGGAGGTCCTCTATTTGGAGGTAGACAGATTTCTTTTGCTTGTCACAAGCCTCGCATTTTAATATATTCCCATGCTATGTCAACCATTTATGTGGTTTAGAGACGGCCCACAGAGGAATTGATACCGTTAGGATGAGCTTATGCCACTGACAGGCGAACGCATCGACAACATCTGCAACAGGTTAGGCAAGGCCCGTATCCTGATTCTGGGCGATATCATGCTCGATGAGTATTTGTTTGGTTCCGTTAGCAGGATTTCGCCGGAAGCACCGGTACCGGTTGTGGAGATAACAGCGGATAAACTGCTGATTGGCGGAGCCGCCAACGTGGCGGCTAATATTCGCACTCTCGGCGACGAGCCGATTTTGATCGGGGCCATTGGTGACGACGAGGCCGGCGGCAAACTGGCCCAGCTTCTGTCGTGGCGGGGCATCTCGGACGACTCCATTGTGAAGGATCCTACCCGTCGAACCACCATCAAGACCCGGGTAATCGCCCACAGTCAACAGGTGGTCCGGGCCGATCGCGAGGATCGCCACAGCCTGAATCAGGCATCAAAGCAGATTGTTCTGGACAACTTCATGTCCCAAGCGGACAACATCGGGGCCGTGATCATCTCCGACTACGGCAAAGGAGTTATCACCGAAGAACTGCTGCTCGAGGTGATTGACGTTTGTGTTAAGCGCGATATCTTCATTGCGGTCGATCCCAAGGAAACCAATTTCTTCAATTATAAGCGCGTGTCGCTGATTACTCCCAACCATCACGAGGCCGGATTCGCCTACGGACGGCGCATTGTCAGCGAGGATGATCTGCACGAAGTCGGTAACGGGCTTCTGCAAAAACTCGAGGCGCGCTCGATACTGATAACGCGGGGCGCCGATGGAATGTCGCTGTTCCAGCGCGACAACGAGCCCACCCACATTCCGACCTTTGCCCGCGAGGTTTACGATGTTACCGGTGCCGGTGATACCGTCATCGCGACTTTTGTGTCGGCCGTGTGCGCCGGGGCGGATCTGATCGAAGCCTCCATGGTCGCCAACGCCGCCGCCGGTATAACTATTGGCGAAATCGGAACCGCCAGCGTCTCGGCCTCGCAGCTTCAGACAGAACTCAAGCTCAACGTGCGTAACGGTAATCTGATGGCGGCCGGATCCAAATAGATCCGTAACTACCGATCCCTAACGGTCTTAATGAGCTTTACAGACCTCATCCCCCGCAATCAAATCGAGAGCCTGTCAGGGCGGCTGAGAGGCCAGGGAAAAAGGCTGGTCTTCACCAACGGCGTCTTTGACATTCTTCATCGCGGTCATGTTGACTATCTCACGCGAGCGCGGGCGCTGGGTGATGTACTGATTGTCGGGTTGAACTCCGATGCCTCGGTGCGATGCCTAAAAGGGCCGTCACGACCGTGGCAGCCGCAAAGCGACCGGGCCTTCATCTTATTGGGTCTGAAGGCGGTCGATTTTGTGGTCATATTTGGTGAGGAAACACCGGCCCGCCTCATTCGCCAGGTTCGGCCCGACGTCCTGGTCAAGGGAGCGGACTACCGCCTTGACGAGATTGTGGGTGCCGATTATGTGCTCGGGCTGGGGGGGCGCGTCGAGCGCATCCGCCTGACTCGCAACCGATCATCGTCGGCCCTTATGCAAAAATTGAATTCCTGATTTGTCTCACTCGGCGCCCTTCAGCAGATTGCTCGGCACTTGTTCAGACGCCGGGCTGACAACTTGCTCTCTTGCTTTTTGATTCCTGCGCCTGTTACTTAAGAAGTTATGACGGGGAAATTCGCCGAGGACACAGAGACTCTTACCCAGACGCTGGCAGCGCGTGGATACTGGCCCGCTCGGGCCTGCCTGGCTTTGGGGCAGGGCAAGTATTCCCAGGCGGTCCAATTGTGCCGCGAAAACCAGAAGGCCGGGCTGACGGTACTTTCGGGTCACCTGATTTGTGCCCGAGCGCTCTATCACGCCGGTCAGCTGGAAGCTGCTCAAGAGGAACTCCAGGTGGTCCTGGCCCGTGATCCGGACAATCTGGTGGCTCTCAAGTACCTTGGCGATATCCGCCATCAACAGGGGGACCTGGTGGGGTCCATGGCTCACTACGAACGCATCCTCCAAATCGATTCCGACAGCCGTGGCTTGGTTTGCAGCCTGCAGGACCGACCCCAGGCCCGCACTCGCACCGTCAGCCTGCTCCGAGCGGCCGAAACGAAGGCAGCGCCCGGACAGCAGCCACTGCGCGAAATTCCGTTCAATACTGAGACGATCGGCGACTTGTACCTGGCCCAGGGTTATCCGCGTCTGGCCGCGGAGGTCTTCCGATTGGTGAATGAAAAACAACAGAGTCCTCGCTTGGCCGAAAAACTCATCCGAGCCGAGCAGGTGATCAAGGATAAGGAACGATAGCATGCCCAAGCAACGCATTGATGCCCTCCGCAGCAAGTGTGAAGCCAGCCACCTCGATGGGATGATCATCACCAACCTGGATCAGGTCAAGTATCTGTGCGGGTATACAGGATCCAACGGTCTGTTGGCTTTCAGCGCCTCCAAAGCGATTTTCCTGACAGATTTTCGTTATACCGACCAGTGTCGCAAGGAGGTCCGGGGAGCCAAGCCGCAAGTACTGGCTAAGGGTGACTTGATTGCAGGGTTGGCCGAGTTCACCCATTTCAATCAGAAGAACCTCCGATTGGGTTTCAGCCAGAGCCGCCTCAGCGTGGCCGGGCTGGAAAATCTTAAGAAGTCGTTGCCGCAGGCTCTCTTTGTACCGGCTGATGATCTCCTGAAAGATCTCGGATGGGTCAAGGATGCCGACGAGATTGCCGCTATCACGCAAGCGGCCGAAATCGGCGATGTGGCCTGGGAGCGCGTGCTCAATCTGGTCAAGCCGGGCGTTAGAGAGCGCGAGATAGCCGCCGAGCTGGAATACCAGATGATGATGATGGGATCCGAACGTCCTGCTTTTGGGACGATTGTAGCTTCCGGTTACCGATCGGCCATGCCGCATGGCGAGGCTTCGGACAAGAAAATCAAGGAGGGTGATTTTGTGACCTTCGATTTTGGAGCCACCTGTCGCGGTTATGTGTCGGATATGACGCGGACAGTGGTAGTGGGTAAGGCCACGGCCAAACACAAAAAGATCTACAATTTGGTGCTGAAGGCTCAAAAAGCCGGTGTCCGCAAAATAAAGGCCGGAGTGCCAGCCAAGGCTATCGATGATGCCTGTCGAAACATCATCGAGCGCGCCGGGTATGGCAAGGAATTCGGCCACGGGACCGGTCATGGCATCGGCTTTTTCCGCGACCCCATCCACACCGGCCCGGGTCTGTCCAAGATTTCCGAGGACATCCTCATGACCAACCAGGTGGTAACGGTTGAACCCGGCATATACTTGTCGGGTTGGGGTGGCGTCCGCATCGAGGATGATGTGGTGGTGACTCGCACCGGCGGCCGGATCCTTACCCAGGCCACAAAAAAGTTGTTGGAGCTGTAAATCCAACTGTCTATGTTTCCACGTGGTTAGGAGCTAACAGGAGGTGGTGTTGCGCCCGGTCCAGGGCGTGGCGCGCCCCGAGGTAATATTTATTATGAGAACCAGTTATATACGCAGCTTGATCAAGCTGGTCGAAGAATCTGAGATAGAATCTCTGGAAGTGTCAAGCTGGGGCCGCCGGGTCCGCATCGTCCAAAGATCGGCCGAGTCTGAAAGTGGACGCGCCTGCTCGCCCATGGTAGTTCAGCCGGCTACCGCGCCGGCACCAACCGCGCCGCCGGCACCGGCGATGCCATCGGCACCGGTTGCAACTACGCCCGTGGTGGACGATACCGATCGCCTGGTGCCTATCAAATCCCCCATGGTCGGCACTTTTTACTCGGCGCCCTCGCCGGATGCCGATCCTTACGTATCGCCCAACCAGAAGATCAATGTCGGCCAGGTGGTCTGCATCGTTGAGGCCATGAAGCTCATGAACGAAATCGAAGCCGAGGTGGGCGGCCGGATTGCGAAGATACTGGTTGAAAACGCCCAGCCGGTGGAGTTCGGTCAGGTGATGTTCCTGATCGAACCTGACTAAGCCACCTCTGGATTCACGGAAGGGACTTCGATGAATCTGAAACAAATGTTGGTCGAGATGCTCAATCGCCGAGCATCCGATTTGCACATGCGGGTAGGCAATCGACCCCACCTGCGCGTCAACGGTAAGCTGGAGCCGATCGCCTGCGACCCTATGACGATCGATCAGATAGATCAGATCGTCGGCCAGATCCTGAGCGAGGCTCAGCAGGAACGATTCAATCGCAAGCATGAGATGGATCTGGCCCTGTCGGTGGCAAAACTGGGCCGCTTCCGCATAAATCTCTTTCGGCAGCGCGGTACATCAGGCGTGGCTATCCGCGCCGTCAACACCAGCGTGCCCAGCTTCAAGGATTTGAATCTCCCGGAAGTGATGATGAAGTTGGCCCATGCACGGCGCGGCCTGGTAGTTATTACGGGTACCACCGGTTCGGGTAAGTCAACCACCCTGGCGGCGATGATCGAGGAAATGAACTCCAACGAGTCGCACAACATTCTGACTGTCGAAGATCCTATCGAGTATATCTATCGCGATAAGCGATCGATCATCTGCCAGCGCGAAGTCGGGGGCGATACCGATACCTTTGCCTCGGCTCTCAAGCATGCCTTCCGTCAGGATCCGGACGTGATCCTCATCGGCGAAATCCGTGACTTGGAGACCATGTCGATTGCGTTGACAGCGGCCGATACCGGTCACCTGGTGCTGACTACCCTGCACACGCTCAATGTCGTCGAAACCATTTCGCGCATCGTCTCTTTCTTCCCACCGCACCAGCATGAGCAGATCAGGCTCCTTCTGGGCGGAGCTCTTAAAGCCATCGTGTGTCAGCGACTGCTGCCGCGTTGTGATATGCCGGGCCGGACACCGGCGCTGGAAGTAATGATCAATTCGGGTGCTATCCGCGAGTGTATCATGGATCAGGGGAAGACCATGGAAATCCCGGAGCTGATGGAGCAAGGTCAGGTGCAGTACGGAATGCAGACTTTCGATCAGTCGATTATGCAACTCTACCGCAAGGGGATGATCACGTTTGAAGATGCTCTGGCGGCGGCTACCAATCCCGATGACTTCGATCTCCGAGTGCGGGGAATTCAATCCAGTTCCGATAGCTGGGGTGAGTCGGACGGCCAGGAAGAACCAACGCCGAAGGCCCCGCAAACGGATGGTCCCGGTAGCGACTTCACGAAATTCTAGGTTCTGATGCCCGCGATGAGCGCGTAACTGATTGTTTGTCAATTAGTTGCTACGTATTTTGGATAATCGTCCAATCCTCGTCCGGGTTTTTGACGCCGGCCGGCCGGATTTTGGTATAGTATGTTCTCCCTCAACAACTTACGACGGCACAGGGCATTCCAGCCGCGATCCGTCGACTGCCTTTGTAGTTGTCCTAATCGAACAAATAGCTTATATTTATAGCTTTAGCGAGATATTGTAGCGCCCTGCTCGGTGGGGCGCTACCTTGATTTGCCTCGTGAGTGGGTGATAACTAAGTGAGGATTCTGTTTGTTTAAGAAAGTTCTGATCGCCAATCGTGGCGAAATCGCTCTGAGAATAATCCGCGCCTGTCGTGAGTTGGGGCTGGCCACGGTGGCGGTCTATTCGGAGGCCGACCGCGATGCTCTTCATGTCAGGTTTGCTGATGAGGATGTGTGCATCGGTCGGCCCCTGCCGAACGAATCGTACCTCGACACACAACGCATCATCGCCGCGGCCGAAGTAACCAACGCCGACGCCATCCATCCGGGCTACGGCTTCCTGGCCGAGAATGCCGATTTCGCCGACATCTGCGAGTCATGCGGCATCACCTTCATCGGTCCCACGCCCGACCAGATCAGGCAGTTGGGCGATAAGGTGGTGGCCAAGGAGTTGATGCGCCGGGCGGGGATTCCGGTTACACCCGGCTCTGACGGAGTTGTCAGTACCTTTGAAGAGACGCTGGAAGTTGCGCGCAAGATCGGCTTTCCGGTCATGCTCAAAGCCGTCGCCGGCGGCGGCGGCAAGGGTATGCGCATGTGTACCGATGAGGCTGAGTTGGAGCGCGGTTTCCATCTGGCTTCGACCGAAGCCGGCAACGCCTTCGGCAACCCCGATCTCTACCTGGAAAGGCTGGTGCTCAACCCTCACCACGTTGAAATCCAAGTTATCGGCGACACCCATGGGAACTACTTCTACATTGGTGAGCGTGACTGTTCCATTCAGCGTCGCCACCAGAAGCTGGTCGAAGAGACGCCGTCGCCTCTGTTGACTCCTGAGCTCAGACGTCGTATGGGCGAGGCTGCCGTGCGCGGTGCCAAGTTGGTCGGCTATCGCGGGGTCGGAACGATTGAATTCCTGGTTGATCCCGAGTTGAATTTCTATTTCATGGAAATGAACACCCGTATTCAGGTGGAGCATCCGGTCACTGAAGAGGCCTTCGAGGTCGACTTGGTACAGGATCAACTGCGCGTGGCTATGGGCGAAAAACTCACTTATCGTCAAGAGGAATTGGTCCCGCGCTTTGCGGCTATCGAATGCCGCATCAATGCCGAGGACGTCGAAAAGGACTTCCGTCCCACGCCGGGTCGTATCGAAGGTTTGCACATTCCGGGAGGTATCGGCGTTCGGGTCGACCGAGCAGTCTACACCGGCTACACCATACCGCCCTACTACGATTCCATGATCGCCAAGCTGATTGTCAAGGGACGTGATCGCGAGCAGGCTCTGGCCCGGATGCGCAACGCTCTGGATGAGTTTATCATTGAAGGCATTCCCACCACCATTCCCTTCCATAAGAAACTGTTGCGGCACCCGAAATTCTGCGCCGGCCAGTATGATTTGACCTTTGTCGAAAAGGAAATGGGCTCCCAGCCGCCACCCGGCCTGACCAGCGGCGGATCGTTGACGGTCGTGCGCAATGGAGAAAAGGCCCCCAAGCCGAAAGCGGCCGACGTTGACGAACCGGCCGTCACCAAAACCGAAGATTAGCAGCGCCAAGATACCCAGAGGATTGTTACAGGAGGTTACATTGAGCATCCCGTCCAAATTGCGATACACTGATGAGCACGAATGGGTGATGATTGAAGGGAAACACGCTACCGTAGGCATCACCGATTACGCTCAAGGAGAATTAGGCGATATCGTATTTGTCGAATTGGGACGACCGGGGGGCGAAGTCGAAAAGGGAGAGGCCTTTGGTACTATCGAAGCCGTCAAGGCGGTCTCTGAGTTATTCTCACCAATGGATGGAAAGATCGTTCAGGCGAACGAGGCCCTGGAAGATGATCCGATGATTATCAATCGTGATCCCTACGGTGACGGCTGGATGATCAAGCTGGAAGTGGACCCGGATGCCGATCTTGACCATCTGCTCTCGGCGGCCGAGTATCGGGAGTTGATAGGAGACTGAACGCACTCGAATTTTGAAGGTAAGCACCCATGGCTTTCGTCCCCCTGACAGAAGATGATCGTCGCCAAATGCTGAAGCGGCTGGGGCTGGATACCATCGAGCAGCTGCTAAGTGCCATCCCGGCCGACCTCAGGTTTCCTCGGAGCCTGGATATTCCGGCCACATCGGAGCTGGAGTTGCTTCGAGATATCGACCGACTGGCTGAAGACAACCTTCGCGGAGCGGCCTGTTTTGCCGGCGGCGGAGTGTACGACCACTTCATTCCCGCCGCGGTGGCGGCCATAATCAGCCGCCCGGAATTTATGACCGCCTACACGCCATACCAGCCGGAAGTATCCCAGGGCACCCTACAGGTAATCTACGAATTCCAGACTCACATCTGCCGGCTGACCGGTATGGATGTGGCCAACGCCTCGATGTACGACGGGGCTACTGCCGCCGCCGAGGCGGTCATTCTGGCGGCCCGGGTTACCGGTCGAGGGCGGATCTTGGTGGCCGAAACGGTAAGCCCTCTTATTCGCGAAGTTGTGGCAACTTATCTCAGCGGGCGTGAAATCGAACTGGTCACGGTACCGATGCATGACGGTGTTTGCGATCTGGACAGACTAAAGAACTCTCTCGATGACAACTGCGCCGGCATGCTGGTGGCCCAACCAAATTTCTTTGGTTGTCTGGAGGAAGTACAGCAGATCGAGAAGATGGTTCACGCGGCCGGGGCGAAGTTGATTATGAGTATCGATCCCATCGCTCAGGCACTCTTGAAAACGCCGGGTGAAATTGGTGCCGACATTGCCGTCGGCGAGGGTCAGCCGCTGGGTATTCCGTTGTCATTTGGCGGTCCGCTGTTGGGGATCTTTGCCGCCCGCAAGGACCTGGTAAGGTCGGTGCCGGGACGAATCGCGGCGCGAACGACCGATGTCGAGGGGCGGCCGGGTTTTGTCCTGACCCTGCAGACGCGCGAACAGCACATCCGACGCGACAAGGCGACGTCGAATATCTGTACCAACCAGGCGCTGTGTGCGACGGCGGCCAGTGTTTATTTGTCCCTGATGGGGCCGTCCGGGCTGAAGCAGGTCGCTTTGCTGAGCGCCGAGCGAGCGCAGATGCTGGCCGATGAACTTGCCGGCGTCTCGGGTGTCCAGGCCTATTTTCCGAAGCAGGCGTTTGTGCGGGAATTTGCGGTGCGCACGCCTATTCCGGCCCAACAACTGATACTGTCGTTGGTCAAGCAGGGGATTCTGCCCGGTGTTGCCGCCGGTCGCTGGTATGCCGGGTTGGATGATTGTCTGATTGTCTCCACGACCGAGAAAATTACCGGCACTGATGTCAGGTCGTTAGCGAACGCTATCAAGCACGAGGCCATCCACAATGTTGTGTCCGAAGTGTAAGTCGGAGTTGGACGACATGGCCACGGAGTGTGGCGTCTGCGGTTGGGAAGCCCCGCGAGGAGAACAGGACAGATGGGTCTGCCTGGGGTATCTGGATACTCCCTGGTCGGCCGAACTGGCCCGCGAAACGCTCAAGTCATTGGGCATTCCCGTGGTGGTACAGTCGCGCGATGGCTACTTCGGTTCGGTCGGTTTGACCCTGACGCCGTTTTTTAAGAAAGGCCGGCATCAATTTACGATCTCTGTCCCGGCCGCCCAGGCGGCCGAAGCGGCGCAAAATTTGGACCTGACCTTGGGTGAACAGTGGATTAAAGGAGATGATGAGTGAGTTTCTGTCCTCGCTGTCGGTTTGAATATGACGCGGCGGAGCTAATCTGCCCCGAATGTCACATTGTGTTGGTTGACCGGCTGGTGAATCCCACTACTACGGCGGCCGTGCGCCCTGATGATAGTTGGGTGGTAGTCGGGGGAGTCGGCAATGCGGTGGAATCCAGAGTGGCCAAGGGATCATTGGATTCATCCAATATTCCCGCCATGGTTCTGCCGTCACACCTGACGGCTCTCAGTTGCTCTACTTCGGTAGTGACTAATCGGCTGCCGAGTGAGACTTCCCAGCAGTTGATCATGGTGCCGCGTGAATTTCACACCGAGGCGATGCTGATACTCAAGACGGTTTTGGGCGAGGATTTTGGCGAAAATGAAATGGATATTTATTGAACTCAAGACATGGAGTTGACATGCGGTTTATGAAACCTGGTATCACGGCCCTATTGGTGATCGTTATGGTCATGGCCTGTTCCAAGCAGGAGCCGGTGGAGCCATTGACCGATGCACCGTTCTTCAAGACACTCGAGGCGGCGCAATTGGCGGCGGCCGATAATGGCAAGTATATCGTCGTAGATTTCTACACCGATTGGTGACGTTGGTGTGCTACTATCGACACGGTCGTGTTGAAAGACTCCATGGTTATAGAGTTCTTCTCCAATGAAATGCTGCTGGTGAAGCTCAATGCCGAGGTTGACAGCCTGCTCGCCGAGAAACACTTTGTGCGAGGCTATCCGACCTTACTCATGATCGATAAGGACGGTGTCGAGGTTGATCGCTTGGTTGGTTACGCTGATGCGCCCGAGTTCGTCGAAACATTCCGCAATTATGCCAAGGGCATCGGCACTCTTGATGACTTGGTGCACCGCGCCGATACAGCGACCTCAGATGACCCGGCCCTGTTTTTCCAAATTGCCGACAAGTACAAGTATCGCGGGCAGGGTGATCAAGCCATAGTATGGTATCAGCGCATCATCGATACCGGCGAGCCGCTGGATTCCCTCACCGGCGAGGCCCGGATTGCATTGGCCGATGCTTTGCGCAGCGCCGAGCAATATGATCAGTCGATTGCTGCTTTCCGGAAGATAGCGGCGGATTTCAAGGGTGGTCCTATCGGTCAGGATGCCGAAATCTGGACAGCCATCGCCTATCGCGACAAGGGCGACACTACCCAATCTGTGAAGGAGTTTGAAACTTTCATCAAGAACTACCCCGAGCATGACGCTGTCGGCTATTGCAAAGGCCAGATCAGTAAGCTGACCGGGGTCCCCCTGGCCGAAGAGGAAAAATAGCCTCCAGGTACGCCACTAATGACTATGAGTGAACGTCAGTTGATATATCAAAAGTCCGTGCCGGGCCGGAAGGGTTATACCCTGCCGGCCCTCGGCCCCAGCCGGGATCAGATCCTGGCCCGTATCCCCGAGCGTTTTCGTCGTTCTGTCGATGCCGCTCTACCGGAGGTGACCGAAGGCGAAGCGATGCGTCATTTTGTGGGACTGTCGGTCATGAATCATCACATCGAAAAGGGGTTTTATCCGCTGGGGTCGTGCACCATGAAATACAACCCCAAGCTCAACGATGTCGCCGCCGCCAGGCCGGGCTTTGTTGAGCGCCATCCGCTGGCTCCCTGTTCGACCTCGCCGGGTGTGCTAAAACTGATGTGGGATTTGTCGGGGTTTCTTTCGGAAATTTCCGGATTCCCTTCGATTTCGCTGCAGCCGGTGGCGGGTGCTCATGGTGAGTTTGCGGGCCTGCTGGTCATGCGGGCCTACCAATTGGCCCAGGGTCGGAAGCGTAGCAAGATCCTGACGCCCGACTCGGCCCACGGCACCAATCCGGCCTCAGTGACCGCGATCGGCTTCACGACCGTGCAAATCAAGTCCAATGACAAGGGCGTGGTGTCGCCGGAAGCAGTGCGCCGGGCGATGGATGATGATGTTGCCGGGATGATGCTAACCAATCCCAACACGCTGGGCATTTTTGAAACGCACGTGGCTGAGATCGCCCAGATCGTTCATGACGGTGGCGGTCTGATGTATCTCGATGGGGCCAACCTGAACGCTCACATGGGCCTCTTCCGCCCCGCCGATGTTGGATTCGATATCATGCATTTCAATCTGCACAAGACTTTGTCCACCCCTCATGGTGGCGGTGGACCGGGTGCCGGAGCGCTGGGGGTTACCTCCGAACTGGATCGCTTTCAGCCCCTGCCGGTTCTGGACAAGGACCCGGACGGCACACTTTTTTTCAATTACGACCGGCCCGACTCGATCGGTCGCCTGCACTCGTTTTACGGTAACTTCGCCAACATGGTCCGGGCTTATGCCTACATTCGCACCCTGGGTGGGGACGGCCTCAGAGCGGCCAGCGAAACCGCCGTTCTGAATGCCAACTACCTCCGGCAGCTACTTCGGGACGAGTACGAATTGCCGTATGACACGACCTGTATGCATGAGTTTGTGATCTCCGGCAGTCGTCAGAAGAAGCTGGGCGCCAGGACGCTTGATATCTCCAAGCGGCTTTTGGATTTTGGCGTGCATTCGCCGACCAACTATTTCCCGTTGATCGTTCCCGAGGCGATGATGATTGAGCCGACTGAAACCGAAAGCAAGGAGACCTTGGACCGGTTTGCTCAGACCATGATGCAGATTGCCGAGGAGGTAAGGCAGAACCTGGAGATTGTCACCACGGCTCCGCACAACACGCCACGGCGGCGCTTGGACGAGGTTGGCGCCGCACGCTTGCTGGATATTTGTTATATCGACGAATGATGTTCCCCGGCTCACTTGATAAGTCAAGCCGTTGCCATTATATAAGGCAGCGGCTTTGCTATTGGGACTAGATCATGATCAACATCAACCAGGTTACCTATCGTTATCCCGGGCGCACCACACCGGCTTTGAACAAGCTGACATTGCATGTTGAGTCGGGCGAGGCGGTGTGTGTGATGGGGCCGAACGGATGTGGCAAGTCGACCCTGGCCAAGCTGGTGGCCGGTCTTGTTCGTCCCGATGACGGCCGTATCGCGATCTCATCCTCGGCCGACAGGAGATTGCCGGTGGGCATTCTCTTTCAGAATCCGGACAATCAGATAGTGGCCATGACCGTTGAAAAGGAAGTCGCCTTTGCTCTTGAGAACCTGGCTCTGCCGATGTCGCAGATGGAGCCGATGGTCGAGCGCCTTCTGGACCGCTTTCGTATTGCGCCGCTCAAAAAACGTCTTACCAGTGAGCTCTCCGGAGGCGAGAAACAACGCCTGGCTCTGGCGGCGGTGATGGTATTTAGTCCGCCGGTGCTGGTTCTGGACGAGCCCGATTCATTTTTGGACCAGCAGGGGAAACAGTCCCTGCGACAAGAAATCGAGCAACTGCGGGAGCAGTATCCAGCTTTGGTTGACATTAGAATCACCCAGTATCCTGAGGTAGCGCGGACTTATCCGCGCCTGGTCGTTATCGACAAAGGAGCGGTGGTGGCTGACGGCGATCCTAACCATCTGCTGTCGGATCTGGAGCAGTGTCTCAAATGGGGTTTGGCCTACAAGACATCCCCATCTGGTGCACTGGACGAAAGCCGCCTGCCGTCATTCAACCACAGCGTTGATCGGCGAGAGGTGGTGGCCCGGATCGTTTTTGATGATGCTGCTTTCTGCTATGGTCACGGCCGGGCTGTGTTTAAGCACCTGGCCTTAACTTGGGAGACTGGTCAGGCCATCGGCGTTGTGGGGCCGTCGGGATCGGGCAAATCGACGTTGGGTAATCTGGTATGCGGCCTGCTCAAGGCGACTTCCGGCGCGGTACGCAACCTGGACTCATCAGGGATGGAGATCGAGGCATCGCAAATGCGAGGCCAGATCTCGGCTGCCTTCCAGCAGCCTGAGCGACAGTTCTTCTTGCCAACCTGTGCCGAGGAGATTGCCTTCGGCCCGGTCAATCTCGGCCGGCCGCTAACGAGGGCTCAAATCAACGACTACCTGACCTTGGTCGGCCTACCCCCGGAGCAATTTTCCGAGCGCGACCCCCTGAATCTATCCGGTGGCGAAAAGCGTCGTCTGGCTATGGCGGTCGTACTTTCGATCGGTCCGGGGTTTCTGGTAGTGGATGAACCAACCTGCGGACTTGATCAGGAGGGCGTGGGTCGATTTGTGGACTTGGCTAAGAGGTTGGGATACAGGGGGGTGGGCCTGATGGTCATCAGCCACGACGGTAACCTGATCAGGCGTCTGACCGATCGGGTGCTGTACCTACCGGGCGACGAAACCAGTCGCTTGGTGTCCACTGACCGCTTTTTTGATGATGTCGAGCTGAGGCGGGTTGTCTCGCCTGTCACCACCAACGGCGTTTGAGAGCAATCTCCCCTCAGTTTTTTCCAACGGCAGCTTGACTCGACCCCGCCAGCGGTTATAATTAGCCCGGTGGTAGGGATCACCGCCAACGCCGAGAGGTCGCCTGTAGGGCAGTCTCGGTGGCTCTCCAGATCCTTTTAATGTGATCCGGCGAGGTCACAAAAGGAGTGTGTTCATGTTCTTCTCGATAACCGACTCAAGGCGTATCGGCCCTAACTGTCGGCAGCATTTCGTCAACAGATTCGATCTTTTCATAATAGCAGTCTCAGGAGGAACCGTTGTCTGAACAGGCAAAACTGGTCATGGACGAGCAGAAGCTCACCCGGGCCCTAAGACGCATTGCTCACGAGATTCTCGAGCGAAATTCGGGTGCGGAAAGTGTGGCCCTGCTGGGAATCATCAGTCGCGGGGCGTCGCTGGCCAAGCGCATTGCAGCTATCATCAAGGATGTTGAGGGAGTGGCGGTGCCGGTCGGGCTGATGGATATCAGTCTGTACCGCGACGATGTCCACACCAAATTGGACCAACCGATCATTCAGCGTACCGACATTCTCTTTGAGGTAGCCGACTGCAATGTGGTCATAGTAGACGATGTCCTATTCACCGGTCGCACGGTGCGAGCGGCGCTAAACCAGATCAATGACTTCGGTCGACCGCGGACCATTCAACTGGCCGTGCTGGTCGACCGCGGTCACCGCGAGCTGCCCATAAAACCCGATTACGTCGGAATCAATCTGCCGACAGCTCGAGCCGATCAGGTCGTTGTCAAAGTTGCCGATCGCGACGGCATCGACCAGGTGTTGATTGTCCACAGCGACGAGGCGTCGCGGTCGGATCAGTCAGGGGGTGAAGTATGAGTCGCTTAAGTTCTCGACACTTGTTGGGACTCGAAGGAGTCCCGCGAGAGGACATCCAATTGATATTGGAGACGGCCGATCCTTTCCGCGAGATCATCGGACGACGGATCAAGAAAGTGCCCACCCTGCGCGGGATCACGGTAGTGAATCTCTTCTATGAACCGTCGACACGAACGAAGATATCGTTCGAATTGGCCGAAAAACGTCTCTCGGCCGACACCGTCAACTTCAGCGCTTCAACGTCATCGGTCAAAAAGGGCGAGTCGCTTCGGGACACCGTGCAGAACATCGAAGCTATGAAGATCGACATGGTGGTTGTGCGCCACCGCAGTGTTGGCGTCCCCTATTTCCTGACCCAGTGTATGGACGCCAATATCATCAACGCCGGTGACGGGGCCCACGAGCATCCCACGCAGGCCCTGCTCGACCTGTACACCATATGGAAAAAGTATGGCAAGCTCGATGGTCTGAGGGTAGTTCTGGTTGGCGACGTCAACCACTCCCGGGTGATTCGTTCCAATATCTGGGGGCTCAAGACTATGGGTGCTTCGGTGGCTTTATGCGGGCCGTCAACTCTGCTGCCGTACGGTGTCGAGGGATTCGGCTGCGACGTCTACACCGACATTGATGAAGCCCTGGACGGAGCCGACGTTGTCAACGTGATGCGTATCCAATTGGAGCGGCAACAGGCCGGCATGTTTCCTTCGCAGCGAGAATACACCAACTTGTTTGGCATCACGCGGGAGCGTTTGACACGGCTGAACAAGAATTACACGATCATGCATCCGGGACCGATCAACCGCGGTGTTGAAATTGAAAGCGCCGTCGCCGACAGTGACGCCTCGGTGATTCTGGAGCAGGTTACCAACGGGCAGGCGATCCGCATGGCCGTTCTGTACCTGCTTTCCGGTCGTGAGGAAGGAGAGCAGGTGCAATGACAACTAGGAATATTGATTTGGCGGTTGTGGGCGGTCGCGTCGTTGATCCCGCTCTCGGTTTTGGGAAGGATGCCGCAGTCCTGATCAAGGATGGTCGCATTGCCGCGATCGAATCCGATCCGGCCGTGCTGACCGGCTTGAAGCCGGAGCAAATAGTCGATGTCGCCGGTAAGATGGTTGTTCCCGGCCTGATCGACATTCACGTACACTTGCGTGAGCCGGGACGCGAGCGGGCCGAGACCATCGCCTCCGGTTGCCGAGCGGCGGCGGCCGGTGGCTTCACCAGCGTCTGCTGTATGCCCAACACCACGCCGGTGATAGATAATCAGGAAGCAGTCAAGTTTGTGCAGGATCGCGCCGTAGGGGCCGACGCCCGCGTTTACGTAGTGGGAGCGACTACCAAAGGTTTGGCCGGCCAGGAGCTTTCCGAGATAGGCGATTTGGTCAAAATGGGAGCGGTGGCTGTGACTGACGACGGCCACTATGTCCAGAATCCGGACATCATGCGGCGCGCCTTGCAGTATGCGACCATGTTTGATATCCCCGTCATGCAGCATGCCGAGGATGGACATTTGTGTGCCGGGGCTGTCATGAACGAGTCATATCAGTCGGCTCGACTGGGTATGAAGGGTGCTCCGGCGGTGGCTGAAGAGATTGCCGTGCGCAGGGATGTGGCCCTGTGCAAGCTGACAGGCAGCCGTCTGCATATCCAGCACGTATCCACGCGTGGGGCGGTCGAGGCCATTCGTCAGGCAAAAGCGGACGGCGTCCGGGTCACGGCCGAGGCAACGCCGCACCACTTGATTCTCAATGATGAAGAGATCGCAAAACGGTTCAATACTAATCTACGGGTAAACCCGCCGCTGCGGACCAAAGACGATCGCGAGGCAGTCGTAGAGGGATTGATAGACGGGACTATTGATTGCATCGCGTCCGATCACGCCCCACATACTGACGAGGACAAGGACTGTGAGTTCGACCAGGCGCCGCCCGGCATGATCGGTCTGGAGACCACGGTTGGTTTGGTCAAGACCTTCCTGATTGATAAAGGCTATCTGAGTTGGGCCGATGCCATCCGCAAGATGACCATTAGTCCGGCCCGCATACTAAATCTGCCGGGCGGATCACTAGCGGTGGGCTCGGCGGCTGATATCACCGTTATAGACCCCGACCGGGAGTGGGTGGTGGATGCGGCTCGTTTCCGGTCGCGATCCAAGAACTCGCCTTACCTAGGTTGGAAGCTGACCGGGCTGGTATCGCACACGATCCTGGGTGGCCGGGTTGTTTTCAGTCACGGATAGATCACCGGCTCGAACAGGGACAGGAAGCAACATGGAGGGCAGTCTGGTGGCTGCCCTCAGTCGGTGTGGCGGGTGATCCTGAGTCTATTGTCGGACCTGTCTTGACTTCGACGGTGTGGCCGTCTATTTTTGATTTATGCAAATTAAATACATAGACTTACAGCAGCAATATCGTGATCTCAGGAGCGAGATCGACACCGCCATTGCCGTCGTGCTCGATACCTCGGCCTATGTTTTGGGTCCTGCCGTCCGGAATTTTGAGGAGAACTACGCCGAATTCTGTGGTGTACGTCATTGTCTGGGGGTGAGCAGCGGCACCGATGCGCTGGTGCTGGCTCTGCGGGCTCTGCAGGTGGGACCGGAAGATGAAGTCATCACCGTGGCCAACAGTTTTGTGGCTACCGCCGCCGCCATTGCTCAAACCGGTGCCCGACCGGTGTTGGTTGATATCGATCCGGCCGGCCGCAATATTGATCCGAGCCTGATCGAAGCCGCCATAACCAACAACACCAAGGGGATTATTCCGGTTCATCTGTACGGACGTCCCGCCGACATGGATCAAATCGATCGCATCGCATCCAAGCACGGTCTGTTTGTTTTGGAGGATGCGGCCCAGGCTCAGGGTGCGAATTATAAGGGCAGGCGAGCCGGCTCCTTGGGCATCATGGCGGCATTCTCGTTTTATCCGGCTAAGAATCTGGGTGCCTTTGGTGAAGCCGGCGCCGTCACCACCAATGATGACAACCTGGCTCATCGAGTGCGCATGCTGCGCGATCACGGCTCGGAGAAAAAGTACGTTCATGATATGCTGGGCTACAATGCTCGAATGGATGGCATCCAGGGAGCTGTGCTGGGGGTCAAGCTGAAACACCTGGATCGCTTCAATGCTCGGCGGCGGGCCATCGCCAGGATTTACAACCAGGCTCTTGCCGAATTGCCGCTGAGGCTTCCGGCCGACGTCACCGATGGAGAGCAAGTCTACCACGTCTACGCCATCGAAACCCCAAGCCGCGATGATTTGCGGGCGTATCTCGCAGAAGAGGGCGTGCCGACCATCATCCACTACCCGATCCCGATCCATCTCCAGAAGGCGTTTGCATATCTGGGCTATAGTCGGGGCAGCTTTCCCCATGCCGAGTGCTCCGCCGCCTCGACTTTGTCGCTGCCGATTTACCCCGAGATGACTAACCCTCAAGTTGATTATGTGGCTGCGAAGGTGAAGAGCTTTTTTGACTAGTCCATTTGGAAACTTACGCTGGCGACGGTTGGAGCCGTGGCTGGTGGCGCTGATTTTGCTGCTGGCGGCGTCTCTGCGATTGTGGGATCTGGGCGCCGACCCGCCGGTGGATTTGGCCGAATCAACCGGAGTCTACACCGATCCCTCCCAGTACACTCTTTATGCCCGGTACTTCGCCGAGCAAGGTAAATTCAACCCCTTTGAGGATTACCGCCAGCCGTTTTTTCTGAGTTCTTCTATGACTGCCCTGGCTGCTCTCGTTTTCAAGACGGTGGGCACCGGTCTGAGCCAATCCAATCTGGCCGGAGTGCTTTTTTCATTTGGGGCTCTGGTTTTGTTCTGGTTGTTTGTCAGGCGAGCCGCCGGGCTCACGGCCGGGCTGATCTTTCTCGTCACTATCGCGGTCAACTACAACCTGACGTTTTTCGGGCGACTGCCGTTTCTGGAAAACGCCATGATGTTCTGGGCGTCATTGGCACTGGTTTTGGTTACCTACTACCGTCGCTCACCGTTGATGGTCGCCGCCGGAGTTTCGTTGGGGATAGGCATATTTTATGGTAAGGTGATCGGTCTGATTTTTGTGTTTCCCTTTGCGGTTCTATTCGTTTACAACATCGCCGTCGAAAATACACCGGTCCGTCGAATGAACCTGATGCATGCCGTCTGGTTCTCGGCCGGGTTTGCTTTTCTCACCCTGGTCTGGGTTGTCTCTGATTACTTGACGGCGCCCGATCAGGTGACCGGCTATATCGGTGAGCAAGCGTATGGTCTATACGGCTGGCCCGATGGGCTGAAATCGCTCGACGAATTCCTGCGCGCGATGGTATCGTTTGGCATCACTTCGCTTTTATTCGAACGCATGCCGTTGATGGCTCTGACGACTCTGGCTCTGATCGGCATAGTTTGCTTTCACGTGGTGCGGCGGCAATCATGGCGTCTTGGATTTGGTTCGCTTGATGGAGGTCATGTCTTTCTGGCGGCTATGATAGCAGCCTTTTTTGGCTCTTTGATGATCTGGAACTACCGGCCGTTGCGGTATCAGTTGCCCCTTATCTATGCCTGCTACGCTGGTGCCGCCACGATTTTGTCTATGATGATCTCACGTTGGCGCGAAGGGCGGCCCATCAAAATGACCTGGCCTGCCTTTGTCTTGTGGCTCCCGGCCATGTTCGTGGCGGTTATGCAGGTTCTGATGGCCCTCGGCGATGCTGTCGGATTCGATTTTAATTATGTCGACCACAAGATCACCGGCCTGATCCTGGCGGCGATGATAATGGGGGCTTCGGCCTGGGCGGTGTCATCCTATCACTCGGTGCAAACATCCTTCGCCCGCAATCTAGCCCGCTGGACAGTGGTGGTAATCGTTGGCGTGACAGTGGGGCAGGGTGTTTACAGGTATGCCCATTGGCGCGAGCGGGTGAGCTATACTATCAACGACAACGCCCACGATCTTGACGGAATGCTCAACGACGGCGCCGTTCTGTCCGGACCCTACGGCCCCACCTTAGCTTTGGCCAACGACCGCCCAGCCGTCATTCATATGTTTGGCGGCAATGTCGACACCACCCTATTTGATCGCTTTCCGATCACCCACTTGCTACTCGATCTGGGCAATGAACGGCAGGCCAAAGAGCAATATCCGCAGGTCATGGAGAGGGCGACCCATATCTGCACTTATCATGTGGGGCAGGAAAAAGTAAGGCTCTTTCGTATCGCCGGTCTGACCGGCAATATTCGTTCGCGAGCCTATCAGCCGTCCGTGCTGGAGCAGGCTACCGATCTACTTAGGGCGGGGAATCTGCCCGGCGCCGCGATTCTGGCCGGCGAGTACAACGACAAGTATCCTGACAATATCACGGCCAATCTACTGATGGCCGACATCGCCGAAAACACCAAAGACATCGATCTCGCCGAAGAGTATGTCAAAAAAGCGGTTGAGTTTTCGCCAACGAATTACAATCTTAACGCCGTCCTGGGATTAATGTATAAATCTCGATATGAAATGACAGGCCTACCGTCGTACAAGCAGCAGGCAATCGACTACTTCCAGACGGCGCGGAAGTTTGCCCCTAGTGCGGCCAAGGTCACGAAATCGCTGGCGGAACTGGAGAGTACGCAATGACGTCAGGCAGTTCGGAGAGACCGCTTGTTTCGACTATCGTTCCGGCTATGAATGAGGCGGGCAATATCGGCGAGTTCTGTCGCCGCTTTGCCGAAATGCTCCAGGGTGTGTCGTACGAGGCCGAACTGGTCTACGTCGACGACGGCTCCACCGACGGCACTCTGGCCGAGATAAAAAAGGCGGCCGCTGAATATAGTTTTGTCCGCTATGCTGTTCATCCGAGCAATAGGGGCCTGACGGCAGCTCTGCAGACCGGGTTTGATGCTGCCAGGGGAGACATATTCGTTTTCTATCCCGCTGATCTTCAATTCCTGCCCGATGATATCCCGTCCTTGGTGGCGCCTATTCTCGACGGAGTCGATGTTTGTGCCGGATGGAAACAGGGTAAGTACCAAAAGCGCTTTGTTTCGAATGTTTACAACTGGATCTCACGGAAAATATTCGGCCTGAAGATACATGACCTCAACTCCTGCAAAGCGTTCAGGCGCGAAGTTGTCCAGCGGATCTTCTTGCGCCGTGATTGGCACCGCTATCTGATAGTCCTGGCCGCCAATGCCGGGTATCGCGTTGAGGAGGTCAAAGTGACTCTCCACGACCGCACCTGGGGTGAATCCAAGTTTTCGTCGATTTGGCGCATCCCGATCGGGGTGCTGGATATGGTGGCCGTCAAATTCCAGATTACTTTTCTGCGCAAACCCCTGCTGTTTTTTGGTGTCGCCGGAACCGGGTTAATTGGACTGGGAGTGCTGGTCGGGTTGCTGGCTCTGTATTTGCGATATGTGGTAGGAGCCGGTCATCGTGAATTGCTGTACCTGGTTATGCTGTTGATCGGAGTCGGCCTGGTGCTGTTCATGATGGGCTTTGTGACCGAAGGCCAGACAGCCATCAAAGAAGAACTCAGCGACCTGCGTCAGCGGATGCTGAGTCGTAATCAAGACAATGACTCGCAGGGCAGGCTATGAGCCTGGGTGAGCGGTGACACTGCCGGCCAAAGCGATCTCTTTCTTGTTAACCATATGATATTAATCAGTCGCAAATCCCTGGGCCTACTCCTCAAAGTCCTCTTGACCGCAGCCGTGGTATATTTTGTGGCTAATCAAGTGGTCGGCCACTGGGCTGAGATATCCGGCTACCGGTGGCAGCTTGACTGGATCTGGTTGGTTCTGTCGATTTTGGCCGCACTCTGTTCGCTGTTAGTGATCGCCTTCGGCTGGAAGGGAGTAGTGGGCAGTTTCGGACATGATATCCCGGTTCGCAAGTGCTTTCGCATTTTCTACCTGGCCGATCTGGGCCGTTACATACCGGGTAAGATCTGGGCTTTGTTGGGCGTGTTGTATTTGGCCAAACAAGAAGGAGTCCAGCCGGAGCAGGCCACGGCCTCGTTTGTGATACATCAGTTTTTTTGTATCCCAATTTCGTTTTTGATAATGGCGCTGGCTATCCAGTTCGAATCCGACGCGGTGGCCACGCAGGGTGGCCTCTGGGCCGGAGTCTTGTCGGCCCAGTCGCTTTGGCTGGTCGGCGTTTGTCTTATTCCAATTATCCTGTTGATTTCCTGGCCACGACCGATCATAGCCGTCGCCAACTTCGTATTGCGCCTGGTCAAACGCCCGACGATCGCTTTCCACCTGGACAAAAAGGTTGCCCTGCAAGTACTTGTGCGGTATTTTCTGGGCTGGTTAGGTTATGGCGTAGCCTTTTATCTGTTTGTCCGAGCGGTTGTCCCCGATGCCTCATTGGGATTGCTCGCGGCCGCCGGTATCTATAACGCGTCATACCAAATCGGCTATTTGACATTGTTTGCGCCGGGCGGTATCGGCTCTCGGGAGCTGGCCATGCAGGCGATGCTGGAGCCTTTTGTGGGTCCCATCGCGCCGGCGATAGCGATCCTGGCGCGACTCTGGGTCATCGTAATCGAGATTGTCGCAGCATTGATAGCCTTGTCGATACGGAAGTAACAGCAGGGAGTTTGCCTTGACAAAAAAACCAACAACAAATCCAGCCCCGACCACGCGGTCTCGCTATGGCTTCTCGGCCGAAAACTCCCCGTGGTTTGCGCCGATCGTTTTTGCCGTGATGCTTCTGGCACTGGTGGTGCTCTTCTCGCCGTTTCTTTTTTCCGATCAGATGCTTTACGGCTCCGACACTATCAACGCCGGTATTTTCATGCGGTCGCTGTTGATCGACCAGGTCGCGGCCGATGGCTCCGTGCCGGGCTGGGATCCCTATATATTCGGCGGTCTGCCTTATGTCGACGCCTACCACGGCGACACCTTCTATCCGTTGTCGGCGATGAAATTCTTTGGTTCGCTTCATCGCATGTTGGGATTCGCGCTCTTTCTGCATATTTTCCTGGCCGGTATTTTCATGTACCTGACGGCCCGTCGATTTGGCCTGTCGAAAATCGCCGCCTTGGTTTCCGGGTCGTGCTACATGTTTGCCGCCTACCTGATTTCGATGGTCGCCCCCGGGCATGACGGCAAGATCTTTGCAACAGCCCTTTTCCCCCTGGTGATGTATTTTCTGGAGTCGGGGTTTGAGTCGCGCGGTTACCGCTCGTTTTTCCATTTCTCAATGATGGGCCTGGTGATCGGTGTGATCATACTCTCACCACACTTGCAGATGTCTTATTTCATGCTGTGGGCCGCCGGCCTCTATACTCTATTCAAGATGATTGCGAAGTGGCGCGACTCCCGGAATTTCCTCCAGGTGGTCAGACCGGCGTCACTGGCGGCATACGCGGTGCTGGTCGGGTTGGCCCTGTCGGCCATCCAGTTTTATCCCGGCTATGTCTATACCAATGACTTCTCACCTCGGGCCGATTCCAAGAAGGGGTGGGAGTGGGCGATCTCGTGGTCGATGCACGAAGAAGAGGCATTCTCGTTGTTGATCCCGGAATTTGCGGGCACCAACTCGCAAAACACGCAAAGCTACTACTGGGGTAAGAACGCCTTCAAGGACAACTCGGAATCGACCGGTATCGTAGTCCTGTTCCTGGGGCTGATCGGGCTCTTTTTTAGTCGTCGCCGCGAGCGCTGGTTTTTTGGCGGCCTGGCCCTGTTCGCTTTGACTTATGCCCTCGGCGCGACAACACCGTTCTTCAAGCTATTCTTCTGGGTGATTCCCAAAGTCGAATCCCTGCGAGCGCCGGCCATGATCATGTTTCTGTTTTTGTTTTCCTTTGCCATGCTGGCCGGCATGGGTGTGCAATGGCTTCGTGATTACCAGGCCGAGAAAAAATCAAAGCTCGACACAAGTCGGTTTGGCTATTTGTTGTGGGGCGGCCCGGCTGTTATGCTGGTGTTGGCGCTGTTGTTCTCCGCTTCCGGGCAGAGCATGTTGTCGAGTTGGACCTCGCTTTTCTACAATGATGCGGCCAGTTCGGCTGTGCAGCAAAACATCACCAAATGGGATCTGGCCCTGCGCAATCTGGACTCCATCCAATCCGGCGCCTGGTTTGGTTTTCTCTTTGCATCTCTGACAGCGGTGACCGTATGGCTATACCGCAAGGGCAAAGCCGGTACCGGCGTGCTGCTGTTGTTGGTAGCGTTGCCCATGATCGATGGCGTGCGCTTTAACAGCCGCTTCATCGACACCTTTGATGCCGAGCGGCATTGGGCCGTCAATCCTATGGTTCAGTTTCTGCAAAGTCAGCCGGGGCGATACCGCGTCATGAACTTTGGTGTCCTTCCGGACGACATGTTACCGTATTTCAAGATTGACGTCGTGACCGGATATCATGGCAACCAGCTGAAGTGGTACGATCAGCTCCTGGGCGGACCGGGGGCCAAGAACCAGTACAACCCGCATTTTCTCAATTTGGCCGGGGCAAGGTTCATCCTGGCCGGGGCTCAGCAGCAATTTCCGATCGGCTTCTTCGGGAATAAACCGGTGCGAGAGGTGGCCTCATTTGGTCAGGCGAAGGTCTGGGAGAATGACAACGCCCTGCCGCGGGCCTTCCTGGCCGACCGCTATCAAGTTATAGAAGAACCCGAACAGATCTATCAACGAATCCTGAATGGTGCCGCCGATTTTCGGCAACTGGTATATCTGGAGAAAGAGCCGACGCTCACCATCGCTCACGACAGCGCCGCCGCCGACTCCGCCTGGATTGTCAGTTATGCCCCTGATTCAGTTGTCGTCGGGCTGACCAGCAGCCACAACCAGCTTATGGTACTCGGTGACAACTACTACGAATCATGGCACGCCTTCGTCGACGACCAGCCGGCCACGATCCTCAGGGCCTATGGCACCTTTCGGGCGGTCGAGGTGCCGGCCGGGACACAAAGCGTAGTCTTTAGGTATAAGTCTTCAAGGTACGCCACCGGCAGGATGATCACCTGGGTAACCATCCTGGGCCTGATCGTGATCGCCGGTCTTCAGGGATACCGCCGGCGCCGTCACAGGAATGGAGCATAAGAAGCCACGGCATGACTCATTCGCAACGAGCCCTCATCATATTCCCGACCTACAATGAGCGGGATAACATAGAAAAAATCGTCCATGCCGTGCTGCCCATGGATCCGCGGATTCATGTCCTGATCGTTGATGACAACTCGCCCGACGGCACCGGCAAAATCGCCGACCGCTTAGCCGCCCAGGAATCCAAGGTCCAGGTCCTCCATCGCCGGAAGAAAGATGGACTTGGTCGGGCCTATATCGCCGGTTTCAAGTGGGCCATCGAACACGACTTCGACTACATCATGGAGATGGACGCCGATTTTTCGCATGGACCGGAATATCTCAAGGACTTCCTGCGAGAAATCAAGGAATATGATCTGGTCATCGGATCGCGTTACATCAGCGGCGTCAATGTCATCAACTGGCCCATGTCGCGCCTGTTGCTTTCCTATTTCGCCAACACCTACTCTCGCATAGTCACCGGCCTTCCCTTGCGTGATGCCACCGGCGGCTTCAAGTGCTTTCGGCGCTCGACGCTGGAGGCGATCGACTTTGATGACGTCCATGCCTCCGGCTACGCTTTCCAGATAGAAATGTCGATGCGAGTCTGGAAGCGGGGTTTCAAGATCAAAGAAATCCCGATCATATTTTATGATCGCACCGCCGGCGAATCAAAGATGTCCCGGCGTATCATGTTTGAGGCGGTCTGGATGGTTTGGCTGCTGCGACTAAAATCACTGTTTGGCAAACTGGGGTGAAGTAGGACTACTGGCGGTGACCGACGAACTAGTTTCGGTGATCATTGTTACCCACGACTCCGAGCGACATCTGGGGGCCTGCCTTCAGGCACTCAAAACGGCGCTGGCGATGCAGCCGCATGAGCTGGTGGTGGTCGACAACAACTCCACCGATAATCCCGAACCCGTCATCCTCGAGTTCTTTCCTGGCGCTACGGTAATCAGGAGCGACGCCAACTCGGGCTTTGCGGCCGGCTGCAATCGCGGGGCGGCGCAGGCCAACGGGGAGTTTCTGTTGTTTCTGAACCCGGATGTAATTGTCGATCCTCATGCGGTAGTGGCCCTGAGGCGAGTATCGGAAACAGGGGGGCGTCTGGGCGCCGTTGGCGGCCGTTTACGGTTTCCCGATGGTCGCTTCCAACCAACCTGTCGGAATTTCCCCACCGCGACCAATTTGATTTTCTCGCGGGGATCGGCCCTGGGCTGGTTGCTCGGCGGCACCAGAGTGTACACTCTGGGCGACTACGATGAACCCATGCGGGTGCCGGCTACGGCCGCAACTATGATGATGATTCGTCGCCGGATTTTTGACCGGCTCGGCGGCTTCGACGAACGGTTCTTCATGTACCTGGAAGACACCGACCTGTGTTATCGACTGAGCCGACGCAACTATGACAATCTGTTTGTCCCTATGGCCGGCGGCATCCATCATTGGGCCGAGGGCAGCCGAGCCCGAACGGCGCGCCGTACCTGGATGCATCACCGGTCGATGTGGAAGTACTTCCTGAAACATCTTCCCAACGGCTTCACGTTGCTGATCCTGCCACTCTTGCTGACCGTCAATCTCCTGTTGGTGTTGGCAGTGAATTCAGTCGGGGGGAGAAGACGCCGTGTCTAGTCTGCTCTCGGGAATTGTAGCACTGGCGGCGGCCGCCGGGCTGACACTCGTCAGTTTGCCTCGATTGATCGCTTGGGGGCACCGGGCCGGTCTGCTGGACCGACCGGATCAGCGCAAGCGGCACCGACAGGCGACGCCGTTTTTGGGCGGGCTTGGCTTATTCATCAGCGTTTGGGGCAGCTTGTTTGTCTGCTGGTTGCTGGTGCCGGAGTTGAGCCGATTCCTGAGTGCCGATCTTCTGAGCGTGCCGGCGGGTGCTCTGGCGATCCTGCTTGTCGGTCTGGCCGACGACATTCGGCCTGTGTCGGCCTGGGTGAAATTGGCTGCCCAGATAGCCATTGGTTTCGTCCTCTGGCTGAGTGGCCTCGGCGTAGACTTGCTCGTCTGGCCATCGGGCGAAATTCAGACGGGATTATTCTCGGCGCCGATTACTATACTCTGGGTAGTCATGCTCACCAATGCGATCAATATTATCGACGGCCTGGATGGCTTGGCGGGCGGTATCAGCCTGATTGCGGCCGTTACTTTGCTGATTATTGGTAGCTGGCAGCAGGTCGGCGCGGCTCTGCTCTTGGTCTGGGCCATGGTCGGTTTTTTGATCCCGTTTTTGTATTACAATCGTTTTCCGGCTCGGGTCTTCCTGGGGGATTCCGGTTCGATGCAACTCGGATATTATTTTGCGGTGCTCACCTTGATGCTGAATTATAAATCGTATGCGGCATCGGCGCTGTACCTGCCTTTGCTGGCGCTGGGGGTTCCTGTCATGGAAACAGCCGCCGCCCTGGCTCGCCGGGCTATTTCCGGCCAGAACGTAATGCAGGCCGATCGTCGCCATTTCTTTCATTACCTGGCCCTGACCGGCCTATCGCCGCGCCAGGTGGTTATGGTGTTTTACGTCCTGGGTGTTCTTTTTGGATTGTTTGCGCTGGCTATGTTCTTATGGAACAAGCTGTTGGTGCTCGGCTTTTTGACCGTTTTTATGGTTGTAATTCTGGCTCTATTTCTTATCTTGCTCTCCGGCCGGGGGCGTCGCAAAGGCGTCGGCGGCCGCTCTGGTGGCAAATGAGCGGTGAAACAGGTAATAGGACGTGGCTGAACGATCACACCTCGAATTCGAACGACCGTTGGTCGAGTTGGAGAAAAAAATCTCCGACATGCGAGATTTCTCTATCGGTGAGAATATCGAGATGGCGAGCGAGATCGCATCGTTGCAGGAAAAGCTCAATCGATTGCGCACCGACATATATAGCAACCTGACCCGCTGGCAGAAGGTTCAACTCTCGCGCCACCCCCGGCGACCCTACACGCTCAGTTACATTCAGATGATGGCAACCGATTTTGTGGAGATCCATGGTGATCGTTACTTCGGTGACGACAAGGCCATGGTTGGTGGCTTTGCCACCATCGAGGATCAGAAGGTTGTGGTGGTTGGGCAGCAGAAGGGGCGTGATACCAGGGAAAAACTGGAACGCAACTTCGGCATGGCTCATCCCGAAGGTTATCGCAAGGCGCTACGGCTATTCCAACTGGCGGAGAAATTTGAACTGCCCATCATCGTTTTGATAGATACGCCCGGTGCCTTTCCCGGAATCGGTGCCGAAGAGCGCGGTCAGGCCGAAGCCATCGCCCGAAATATCCGCGAAATGTCATGCCTTCGCGTGCCGATCATCGTGGTCATTATCGGAGAAGGGGCTAGCGGCGGTGCCCTTGGTATCGGGGTAGGTGATTCGGTCATGATGCTTGAATATGCCTGGTACTCGGTAATTTCTCCCGAAGGGTGCGCCGCTATCCTGTGGCGGGATGCGGCCAAAGCCCCGGAAGCAGCCGAGGCTCTGAAGCCGTCATCTGAGGACCTGTCCCGGATGGGTATCGTCGATCGTGTGATTGCCGAACCGGCCGGCGGGGCCCACAACGATCCCATGGCGGCGGCTCAGATGGTCAAGACAGCTATTTTGGAAGAACTGAGTAAGCTCCGGAAGTTGACAGTTGATCAACTATTGGCAGCGCGGCTACAGAAGTACCGACGCTTGGGCGAATTCAAAGAGTAAGGAAGGAGTCCGTATGGCTTTGTCACAGAAACTCCTGGAGAAAATGGTTTGCCCGGCCTGCAAGGGGTCGCTTAGCTACGAAGAAGAACTAAACCGTCTGGTCTGCCCAACCTGCAATTTAGGATATCGTATTGTCGACGATATCCCGGTCATGTTGGTAGACGAAGCGGAAAAACTGTAAAAGGTCTGACGCATGAAGCTTTCCAAATTCTGCGACGAGACTCTCATAAGTTTCAACCTAAAGGCCGGCGACAAGGCCGGGGTATTGACCGAACTGATCGAGTTGGTGGCCTCCTCGAACATGGTCAAGGACGCCGAGAAGTTGGGCACGGATATTCGTGAGCGCGAGGAACTGGTGACCACCGGTGTCGGCTACGGTGTCGCCTTCCCGCACGCCAAAACGCGATCGGTGAAGGGCATTGTCATCGGCTTTGGTCGTTCCGAGGCCGGCATCGACTTTGATGCTATGGATCACCGGCCGGTCAAATTGTTCTTTTTGATTGCGGCTCCCGAGGATGCCATCGGGGCGCACTTGAATGTCATGGCCCGGTTGTCGTATCTTATGAAGTCCGAGGAGAATCGCGCCAAATTGCTGCGGGCTACATCGCCTGGCGATGTCCTGGAGCTAATGGATGTCATTGATTAATAATCTCGCCTGGCAAGGACGCCACATGGGATGAGCTGGATCGCTAACCTCCCCTTGAAGAACCGGCGCATGGTACACCTGTCGCTGGTGCTGGTACTCTCTCTCTCGCTGGTGTGGTGGGAGGGCTCCCTTACCGCGGTGGCTTCGGAGATCGTTCAGGAAATATTCTATAACCCGTTTTTCAAAGCCAGAGATAACGTTGAAAAACTGGCGGATGGTGCCGAAGAGAACCGGCTGCTTCGTCAGGAACTCGCTGCTATGTCGGTTCAACTGAGCAATTGCGAGGAGACCGCCAGGGAAGGGGTACGACTGCGCGAGGTGCTCGGGTTCGAACCTCCGGCGGGCTATCGGCTCCTGCCGGCACGAGTTATTTCCGTCGCAGGCGAAGGCTTGGCCCGGTCCGCCCTGATCAACCGCGGTGTGGCGGATTCGGTTTATGTCAATCAAACGGTGATCAACCGGGACGGTCTGATCGGTCGTATCTGGAAGCTGATGCCCAATCATGCCGAGGTGCAACTTCTGACCCATCCCCAGAACCGGGTGGCCGCGCGAGTGGTCTCCAGTCGGGAGATGGGCATCGTCAGGTATATGACCATCGAAGGCCTGGTCCTCTCGGATTTTCCGAATCAGGGCGAAATTCAGATCGGCGACACCGTGATTTCCTCCGGATTGGGGGGCATCTATCCGCCCGGCTTGAAGATCGGAACGGTGCGTGACGTGGAGCGACCGGAAAACCGACCGGACTGCGACATACGCTTGGAGCTGGCGGCTAATCTCGGCTCCATGGAAGAGCTGTTCATTTTGATATCGGATAAGCGATGATTCGAGTGGTGCCGTTCCTAGGTTACTTGCTGCTGCTGGCGGCGCACGTCGTGATTACCCGCGATGTGACCATGATCTACGGCGTCACCATCAATCTGGCCGTCTTGATGGTGCTGTTGGTGGCCCTTTACAAGAGCGAGTTCGTGACCCTCTGGTTCGGGTTTGCCTGCGGTATCGTGAGCGCGGCCGGATCCCCGGCTACGGTCGGGTGGCAGGCTATGCTCCTGGCCGGGATAGGAATGGCCGGGTATCACTTTCGACAGCGGATCAATCTGGATTCGCTTTACTCCCGTCTTCTCCTGGTGACGCTGGGAGTGCTGGTCCATTGCCTGCTCGGAGTACTCCTGGATGATATCGGGTCCTGGTGGTACCGGGCGCTGACCGTCGCCGTGCCGAGCACGATCTACACCGCTGCCGTCGCCTGGCTGTACTTTCTGTTCAAGGACGAGCGTATCACTCTCGAAAAAGTGCGTTCCATTTTCTGAGGCGTTGTCATGAGCCGGGGTGTTTTGAGAATCGAATCTCGCCAGTACATTGCTCTCGGCCTGATCGCCGGCATAGTATTGGTCTTGCTGGCCGGTCTGATCAAGCTTCAGGTTCTGGATCACCAGGAGTTGGCCCGACGCTCCGACGAAAACAGAATCAGAGTCCGACCGCTCATACCGCGCCGGGGGGTGGTCACCGATCGTGATGGGCGCATCATTATCGACAACCGACCTTCCTTCACCGTTTCGATCCTCCCGGCCGAGATGGCCGGCGATACTACTATCGAACAACTGGCATCACTGTTGAGCATGGAACCCGCTGAAGTTGAGCGACGGTTTCGCAGGAATCTGGTCAGCCGCTATCAACCGGCGCCGATTAAGCGAGATGTAAATTTTGAGACGGTAGCCATTTTAGAAGAGCAGGCCCATCGGTACCCCGGCGTGAGTATCAGCATGGAGGATGTCAGGCGTTACACGCCGGATCTGGGGGCGGAGAGTTTCACCGGTTACGTCGGCGAAGTTTCCGAAGACGAGCTGCAACGCACGACCGATACCAGTTTGCGCATGGGGACGATGATCGGCAAGAAGGGGATCGAGAAGTACTACGACTCGCTCTTGCGAGGCACCGAAGGCTGGGCTTACATCGAAGTGACCGCTTCCGGTCAGGCCCTGGGACCGTATCAGGCCAAGCAACCCCGACCGGCGGTGGCCGGCGCCGATCTGCTGCTTTCTATCGACAACGATCTGCAGCGGGTCTGCGTGGCCGAACTCGACACTTTCTGTTGTGGCGCCGTGGTGGCCATGGATCCGCGCAACGGCGAGATCCTGGCCATGACTTCCTACCCGGGCTTTGATGCCAATATCTTCTCTTCAGTCATACCCGAGAGTCTCTGGCAGGCGATAACTAACGACACCACCCATCCGCTGCTGAATCGCCCCCTGGACGGACAGTACCCACCGGGCTCGACTACCAAGCTGGTGACGATCGGGGCTGCTCTGGAAAAAGGGCTGATCAACCGGCAGACCACTCTGCGCCCCTGTGCGGGCGGATACCAATTCGGTAATCGATATTTCCGTTGCTGGCGGGAGGCGGGCCATGGCAGCACCACGCCGGTCACTGCTATTGAGGTCTCGTGCGATGTATACCTCTATCAGGTCGGCATAAAACTGGGTGTTGACGGGCTCAGTGAATATCTGGGAGCATGTGGCTTCGGTCGACCCGTAGGGATCGATCTGCCTCGTGAGGCCCCCGGGTTGAATCCTAACTCTGCCTACCTTGATGAGCGCTACGGCCAGCGCCAGTGGTCGCGCGGGATTGTCCTGAACCTGGCCATCGGACAGGGCGAGATTCTGGCAACGCCGCTGCAGCTGGCTCAGTTTTACTGTGGCTTGGCCAATGACGGGGTTGTCTATCGGCCCCACCTGGTGCGCCAGATCAGATACCCCGATGGTGTCACCCGCGCCACAACCCCAAGTCTGTCCTTTGATCTCCCTTTTGGGGAAAGTACCCGAGCCGTTTTGCTGGAAGGATTGCGCCGGGTGGTCGAGGGCGACAACGGAACCGCCCGATTCTTGCGAAACGACGTGTATACCATCGGCGGCAAAACCGGAACAGCAGAAAACCCTCATGGCGACAATCACTCCTGGTTTGTCGGTTTGGCACCGCTGGAGGACCCTCAGATTGTTGTAGCGGCCATAGTCGAAAACGCCGGGCATGGTTCCGATGTGGCCGCCCCATTGGTGGGTGCTGTCATTCGCGAGTTCATGCGCAAAAAACTGGAAAGTGAAGACTTGGCAGTCGCAACCGGGCGAGGTGAACGGTGACCTTGGACTACCGGCAACTCGACTGGAAACTGATCGGGGTCGTACTGCTTCTGTCCCTGATAGGCATCATTACTATTCTCTCGGCCCAGCACGATGCCGCCAGCGACTACCAGCGCACTTACTATCAACGGCAGTTGATTTGGCTGGCCATCGCCCTACTTGTTTTTGCCGTTGTGGTTCATTTGCCGTTGCGACTCTTTTATGCAGGTGCTTACCTGTTTTACGGTCTGGCTATAGGATTGCTGCTGCTTGTCCTCCTGGTCGGGGCGACGCGTATGGGTGCCACGCGGTGGTTTAGCTTCGGGCCGATTAACCTGGCCCCTTCGGATATTGCCAAGGTGGCCGTCTTGCTCGCTTTGGCCCGCTTTTTTGCTTACACCAAACTCCCGCCATCGTCCAAGCGGCGCTTGGGCATTTCCTTTTTTGCCGTAGCCGTTCCGGTGCTGCTTATTCTCAAGCAGCCCGATTTCGGTACTTCGCTGGTATTCTGGGTGCTGCTGACATCCATGTGGTTCTGGTCGGGGCTGTCCCCGATCTACCTTCTTCTGATGCTCTCGCCTATCGCATCGATGATAACCGCGGCTCACTGGCTGACCTGGACGATCTATTTCATTGTTTTGTTGGCCTTCTTGTTTCTCGCCCGGCCGGGACTGATCTTTGGCGTCTTTACGGTTGTGGTCAACCTGGCTACCGGCATCTTCAATCCCATCCTGTGGGGTTTGCTAAGAGAGTATCAGCGCAATCGTATCCTGACTTTCCTCGATCCGGATCGTGATCCCCGGGGAGCCGGATACCAGATAATTCAATCCAAAATCGCCATTGGTTCCGGTGGTATTTGGGGCAAAGGCTTTCAGGGAGGTTCTCAGACGCGCCTTGAGTTTCTGCCGGAGAGACACACCGACTTTGTATTTAGTGTGTTGGCCGAGGAGTTTGGTCTCTGGGGAGCGGCTTTGGTCGTGTTGCTCTTCGGCTACATTTTCTATCGCGCCATTAGAATCGCCACCAAGTGCCGCTCGCGATTTGCCTCTAACCTCGCCGCCGCGGCAGCCTCCATATTGATCTTCCAGTTTTTTGTCAACATCGGCATGGCTCTCGGTTTCATGCCGGTGACCGGTCTGGCTCTGCCTTTCCTCAGTTATGGCGGAACCTCCCTGGTGCTGTCCTGGACACTGGTGGGGTTTATCGTTTTGGCCGGTTGTCATTGGCAGGAGTACTGAGGTTATGCTCTGGAGGCACCACTGATGGCCACCCGGCCGCTGGCGACGCTGGCCGTCGGAGCTGTCTGTATTAGTTTCGCCGCCATCTTCGTCAAGTTGATCGACCCGGCTGCCATGGGACCGACCGGCATTGGTTTTTGGCGCGCCGGCATGGGGGCGGCGGTGCTGTTTGCTTGGTCGTTTGCGGCCGGAGAGAGGCTCCGTTTGCCGCCGGGGCTGTTGGCCTGGACAGTGTTGGCCGGATTTGTATTTTATCTCGATCTGTTTTTCTGGCACCGCTCCATCGTTTTCTCGGGAGCGGGAATGGCGACCATTCTGGCCGCCACCCAAGTCTTTGTAACCGCTACTCTGGGCCGGTTTCTGTTTAGTGAGCGGCTGACCTGGCGATTGATCCTGGCGGCCGTCTCCGGCGTCGTGGGCGTGGCTCTCCTGGTTGGAATCGGCAGCGGGGTTGAATTCACTCCCCGCTACGCGGCCGGTATCGTCTACGGCCTTGTGACAGGAATCGCTTACGGCTCGTATATTGTCATTCTCAAGAATGTCGGCTTACGATCTCCGCGTCTCGATTTCCGCGTTGTATTGGCCTGGACATCAACATTTACCGCCGTTTTTATGGGCCTCTCCGGGTGGTTGGAAGGCGACACGTTGGTGGTTCCTGATATAACTTCGGGGCTGGTTCTATTTGGATTGGCTTTGACGGCGCAGGTTCTGGGATGGTGGATAATTAGCACCACTATGCCTAAACTCAAGACCGCCCACGGCTCGCTGATCTTACTCTTACAACCGGTATTGGCGACTGTCTGGGGTTTTCTGATTTTCCACGAAGTGCTGACGGCCTTACAGATAGTCGGAGCGGTCGTGACATTGGCAGCTATCTACGCCGGGTCGGTGCGACGCAGCCACTAGGCACCATATAAAAAGCGGGCGACCCGTTTCGGAGCCGCCCGCAGTAGTGTCGCAACTAGTATTCTCAGCCGACCAGGACCTTCTCCAAACGCTCGCAAATGTAATCACAATCGCGCTCGGTAAGAGTCAGCGGGGGAGAAATGCGGATAGTGTGGCCGTGACTGTCGTTGCAGAGCAGGCCCAACTTCAGTAACTCGCGACAATAAACCATAGCGTCCTGGTTTTTCGTCTCGATGCCGATAAACAGCCCCTTGCCCCGGACTTCTTTGACTTTGTCAGAGCGCGAGGCGATGTTCTCGATGCGTTCTTTGAGCATGGCGCCCATTTCGAATGACTTGGCGGGCAGGTTCTCGTCGACGATAACGTCGAGGGCGACATTTCCGGCAACGCAGGCCAGGGGGTAGCCGCCGAAAGTGGATCCATCCGATCCGGGCTGGAAAGCCAAATCCATCATCTCAGCGTTGGTCACAAAGGCCGACAACGGCACCAACCCTCCGGACAAAGCCTTGCCCAGAACAACGCCGTCGGGGACGACACCCTCATGCTCAAAGCAAAACAACTTGCCGGTGCGACCGAGGCCGACCTGGATCTCGTCAAAGATCAAAAACAGGTTGTGCTTGTCGGAGATCTCGCGCAACCCCTTCAGGAAGCCGACCGGCGGTTGGTACATGCCGCCTTCGCCCTGCATCGGTTCGACCAAAATGCCGCAGGTATTGGGCGTGATGGCCTTCTCGACTTCATCGATATTACCATACTCAACCGAGACAAACCCGGGAGTCAGCGGACCGAATCCTTCCTTGTATTTCTTCGAGGTAGAGAAGGACACGATCGTTATCATACGCCCGTGGAAGTTGTTGTGAAAAACAATCAGCTCTTGCTTGCCGTCTTCGATCCCCTTTTTCTTCCATCCGTAATAGCGGGCCATTTTGATGGCGGTTTCGACAGACTCTACGCCGCCGTTTTTGGGTAGGACTTTGTTGCCGTTCTGGCCGAAGCGTGGTCCGAGTTGAGGTACCAGAGAGGCCAGCCTTTTCAAGAACAGTCCCAAAACATCGGTGTAGACAACGTTGGAGACGACACCGGCGTAGTTGCCCTGCAAAGCGTCCACCAGAGCCTTGACTATACGAGGGTGGCTATGGCCTTGATTAGCCGCTGAGTATGCAGCCAGGCAATCGAGGTACCTGTTTCCGTTCACATCGGTCAACCAGACACCTTCGGCTTCTCGAACCACAACCTCCAGGCGGCCATAATGATGAGCGCCGTGAACGGATTCGTAATCGATAATCTCGCGGTCGGGAGTCGTTGAGAAACCTATCTGTCGGCTTGCGGTTTTTATCTCGACCATAATATCACCTCATTTCAGGCCAGGGGATTGGGAACGGTAACCTGCAGCCGTTCGGTTGTTTAGTTCAGTAGCCGCGGGAAGATAACACTTTAAAAATAAAGGGCAAGGGAAATCAGGCAGGCAAGATAGGTCAGGCCCCAGGGCCGTTGAAGAGATCAGTCAGTTGAAGAGACCAGACCTATGAGGTGGCGTCATGCGACTCGCGTGACGCCTGCGTGCCGACCCCGTAGCCGTCAGGCGAGTCGCCTGACGACACCAGCCCGTCAAGGTTGCTTCCGGCCACCGTGAGTTTTTTCAGATGGGTCCTCACCACCGGTTTGCAGTTCCGGAATGGCACGCCTTAGATTGCTGAAAGCTACGGACACGCCGCAGGCGCTGGGCCGCCGTTAAACATGTAGTTGACCAAGTACACCAGATCAGCAATGTCGGGTCCCGTGCCGTTGCCGTCGATGTCAGCCTCCAGCGGTAGATTTGGCGCCGGACCGCCATTGAACATGTAGTTCACCAGATAGACCAGATCCGCGATGTTGATTTCCTCTTGGGGGTCACCGTCGATATTGCCACGGATCCCCACACAGTCAACCGGCAAAGAAACCGGCTGCATCAATGGACAGTAGTCAAACGTCCCGGCATCGCCACCGATGGGGTAGGGGGTGTCTCCGATACCGTCACTGTCGGCATCAACGCCGGTATACTCGCTCCAGTAGTTTCCTTCGCAGGGGTCGGATAGATTCCAGAAGTCGACCGCATCGGGCTCGCCGCCGTCCGAATCGCGGGCGCCGCAGTTGATAAAATTGTTATGATGGCAGATGTTGGAGTTACCACCGGCCATGCAGACCGTAATACCTACGCCATAGGAGTTATCGACAAAGCTATTGTAGCTGATCTGGTTGGATTGGGCCATGATGGCGCCGAAGCCGGTTCCACAATTGGAAATGAGATTGCCGAAGATAACGTTGCTCTCATGGTGGTAAGCTACCACATGTTCAAAGAGGATCCCGGCCTCAGAAGTACCCTCGATCGAGCAACTGCGGATTTCGTTATGCAGGTTGGGGCGATAGGGCCCGTTCCAGTCCTCAAAAAAGTAGAACCCCGCGCGACCGCCGACGATCTCACACTGTTCATATTTGTTAAATTGTGCTCCCCACTGGGAAATCCCGGCGGCCGGGTTGTCTATCAGCCGGCAGTCGACAACCAAACAACTGTCGCAGGCGTTAAATAAGATTCCCGAATCCCAGTAAAATTCATAATCCCACAGCGGTCCGGCGTTTTGCACAGTCAGCTTTTCCACATGGACTCGATTCGCCGTCACCTCTACTACATGCCCCAACCCGGCTCCGTCCAGAACCGTGCCGTTACGATCCTCTCCCAAGAGCGTGAGCGGGATACCGATTGAGACGTGTTCGACGTAAGTGCCGATAGCAATCAGCACGGTGTCACCTGTCGATGCGGCATTGATGCCCGCCTGAACGGTAGGTTGGTCGGCCGGAACACTGACAATGGTTGCGTTGAGCGTGCAGGAGATAAGTGACATACTGCACACCAGGATGATCTGCTTCATTCGTTCATTCCCCTGGCGAGGGACTATAGACTTCCAAGTCCAATATACACGATTTATCGCCTGATGCAAGGGGAGTTGGGCAGGTTCTGACCGGTCGGCGAAGGGACTGTCGGTATCCAAGTCTAATCCCGTAAAAAATGGTCCGAGAGGTCAACTAAGGCATTGTCGCAAAAGGCCTTGCTTTTTTGGCCAGCTTCGCTATTATCCCAGCTTAAATCCTTTTTGGAGGAATTGCATGCCGAAGGTAGTTGACAATATCCAAATCGGTCCGGCGGTTTGGAAAATGCGCATAGAAATCCCCCGCTTGGTATCCAAGGCCAAAGCCGGGCAGTTTGTCATTCTCCGCGTCGATGACCGTGGCGAAAGGGTGCCGATGTCCATCGCCGGGCTCGACCCCGAAAACGGTTATCTGACAATCATATACCAGGTTGTTGGTAAAACCTCAGGGCAAATGACCACACTTGAGGCCGGGGGAGAGATCAGGGATTGTGTCGGCCCCTTGGGAATCGCGTCGCACACCGATAACTGGGGCGTCGCCTGCGTTGTGGGTGGCGGGACCGGTATTGCTCCGGTTTACCCGATTGCGCAAGCCTACAAAAAGGCGGGCAACAAGGTCATCAGCATAATCGGAGCCCGGTCGAAGGAATTTCTATTCTACGAGGACGAGCACCGAGCGGTCGCCGATGAGGTTCATGTGTGCACTGACGACGGCTCTTATGGCCACCACGGTTTTGTCTCCGATATTCTCAAGAAATTGCTCGAGGACAAAGTCGGGATCGGTCAGATCATGGCGATCGGGCCCGTACCGATGATGAAAGTCATTGCCAATCTCACTCGTGGTTACGATGTCCCGACCTGGGTATCGCTTAATCCGCTGATGGTCGACGGGACCGGCATGTGTGGCGGCTGTCGTGTGCAGATCGGCGACGAAACCAAGTTCGCTTGCGTCGATGGGCCTGATTTTGACGGTCACAAAGTCGACTTCGATTTGTTGTCCAAGCGACTGGGGGCCTACAAGGAGCAGGAACGTCAGGCCATGAAGCGTTGGATTGACAATCCCGGCTGCAAGCTGGCCAAGGCGGTGGCGGAGTTCAAGTATCCCGATGAACAGTAAACGACGCCGCGGCCATGGTTTGGACGTTGTTTGTCGTTGAACATATGAACGGAGTACGACGTGGTTGAGAAATTAGAAAAGAAGTTGCGCATGAAGATCGAGCGGGTCCAGATGTCTGAACAGGATCCCAAGGAGCGCAGCCATAATTTCAAAGAAGTGCCGTACGGTCTGACCGAAGAACAGGCTCTCATGGAGGCGGCCCGTTGTATCGAATGCAAAAAGCAGCCTTGCATCGCTGGTTGCCCGGTAGAAGTTGATATTCCCGGCTTCATTGATCTGATCCTCCAGAAGGATTATGCCGGTGCGGCCCGCAAAATCAAAGAAACCAACTCGTTGCCGGCCGTTTGTGGTCGGGTTTGTCCCCAGGAAGAGCAATGCGAGGCGGTATGCGTACTAACCAAAAAGGGCAAATCGGTAGCGATAGGCCATCTTGAGCGTTTTGTCGCCGACTATGAACGCGAGCACAACCTCGTCGAGCTTCCCCAAATCGCCCCGTCGACTGGTCGCAAAGTAGCTATCGTTGGGGCCGGCCCGGCCGGGTTGACCGTTGCCGGCGACCTGATCAAGCTTGGACATAAGGTGACGATCTTTGAGGCGCTGCACAAACCGGGCGGAGTGCTGGTATACGGTATTCCGGAATTTCGTTTGCCCAAGGCCATTGTTCAGGCTGAATGCGATTTTGTGGCTGACATGGGGGCTGAGTTCCAAAACTCAGTAGTGATCGGAAAAATGGAGACCATCGATGAACTCTTTGAGATGGGCTACGATGCGGTCTTCATCGGCACCGGTGCCGGCTTGCCGAATTTCATGGGCATCGAGGGGGAAAACCTCATCGGCATATACTCCGCCAACGAATATTTGACTCGTTCCAATCTGATGCGGGCTTACGATTTCCCCAACAACGACACGCCGATCATTCAAGGCAAGAATGTGGCTGTCCTGGGTGGCGGCAATACGGCCATGGACAGCGTGCGTACATCCCTGCGCCTGGGTGCGGAAAACGCCTACATCGTCTACCGTCGCTCCGAGGCAGAAATGCCGGCTCGTATTGAAGAGATCCACCATGCCAAGCAGGAAGGGGTTCAGTTCCACCTGCTGACGACGCCCATTCGCTTCATCGACGATGGTGACGGCAAGGTCAAAGCGATGGAGTGTATCAAAATGGAGCTGGGTGAGCCGGATAAATCCGGCCGTCGTCGCCCGGTCCCGATCAAAGACTCCAACTACATCATGGAAGTCGATTTGGTTGTGGTGGCTATAGGCAACTCCTCCAACCCGCTCATTCCGGCCACGACCCCCGGTTTGGAGACCAATCGCTGGGACAATATCGTTGTCAATGACGAGACTATGCAAACCTCGCGTCCGGGCGTATATGCCGGGGGCGATATTGTCACCGGCGGGGCTACTGTTATCCTGGCTGCCGGCGCCGGTAAGAAGGCGGCCCGCGCCATGCACAAGTACCTCATGGAGGAGGTCAAGAAGTAGGCCAAGTCAATCCCGGCAGTGATGGGCGTGTAGACTACGGCCGTGTTTAGTTGTGCCGGGTCTTGATTCGCCCCGGGCGTATTGTGACCCGACACCTATATGTCATGTCAGGCAATGGCGGCAGTTCACACGAAGTCGCTGGCGCGACCTCGCAAGACCGGCCGCAACAAGATCGATGCTCTTTTTGACAGATTCATGAAGGGCGGGTCGTGAGGCTCGCCCTTTTTTTGTATCCGCTTTTTTGATTGAACGATGACGCCTGGTTGCCGTATCATTTGCCAATGGCCATCACATCCGATCTTGTCAAACGTCTCGCCACTTCAGTCGGCTTTGACCTGTGCGGAATCGCCCGGGCTGAGTTTGTCAAAGTTGCTGATGACAATCTCCGCGAGTGGCTTCATCGTGGTTTTCAGGCCGACATGGACTGGATGACCAGAAACGCCGATCGTAGGGTTGACGCCTCCAAGCTGTTTGACGGCGCCAAGTCGGTTATAGTCCTCGGCCTGAATTATTATCAGGAAAACAGCCCTCAGATCCCGCCAGGGCAGGGCCGCATTTCACGGTATGCCCGCGGCCGGGACTACCACAAAATCATTGGGAAGATGATGAAGCAGCTGAGCATCGGGATCGAATCCGTAGTCGATCAAGAAGCCAAGAGGCAGGATCGGCCCATTCTAAAACAGTGGGTTGACTATGGCCCCCTGCTCGAACGCCCGTACGCCGTCAAGGCCGGCCTGGGATATATCGGCCGCAACAGCAGCCTGATCAATAAGCGCTTTGGTAGCTGGACCCTGTTGGGAGAGATTGTTACCTCCCTGGACCTGGAGCCGGACAGCAGTTGGCCCGGCGAACATGGTCGCTGCGGCACCTGCCGACGCTGCATCGATGCCTGTCCGACCGGGGCTATTGTCGAAGGGGGGCGGACCATTGATGCGCGCAAATGCTTGTCTTATCTGACTATCGAGCACCGGGGAGAGATCCCGACCGAGGCGGCCAGGGCGATGGCTCGCGGGCTTTTTGGATGTGATATTTGTCAGGAGGTCTGTCCTCACAATCTGGAACGTCAGCAAGTCACCAGTCGGGTGCTCCTGCAGAATTGGGCCGGGGTGGGTGAGTTCGTAGATTGTCAGCAAGTCCTGAATGTGGATGATGCATCATTCCTGAAGCTGGCGGCCGGGACCGTTCTGATGAGGGCTAAACGGCACGGCCTGCAGCGCAATGCCCGGATTGTCCTGGCCAATCTGCATTCTAATGTCGGCTCAGAAGAGGAAGACTAGCGCGACAGTGCGGCCACTTCGTGCTTGCCTGAGCCTCGTACAATTAGCATTTTCGAGGCATGACTAGACTATCACCATCACTGTTGGGTGCCGATTTTTCTCGACTGGGCGAAGAAATCGCCAGCACCAAACAAGCCGGTGCCGACATGATCCATATGGATATCATGGACGGCCACTTTGTCCCTAATATCTCCTTCGGTCCGGCCGTAGTGGGTACGGTCGACAAGTTGACCGACCTGTTTTTGGATGTCCACCTCATGCTGTCCGAGCCCCAGAAGTACTTCGAAGACTTCATCAGGGCCGGAGCGGACGCCATCACCTTTCATATCGAGGTCCACCCCGATCCTCGGGAGAAGGCCAGGCAGCTACGCGATCTGGGTGTCAAGGCCGGGATCTCGCTGAGTCCGGATGCCAGAGCCGACCAGGTCTTGCCCTATCTGGAGCACTTCGATTTCTTGCTGGTCATGTCGGTCTTTCCCGGCTTTGGCGGCCAGTCCTTCATAGCCTCGACGCTCGACACTATCAAATCGGCCCGGGCTCATATTGATAAGAACGCTCTGTCCACCGAGATTATGGTTGATGGTGGCGTGGATGCCTCTAACGCGGCCGATATTGTTGCGGCCGGGGCCGATATCCTGGTGATGGGCACGGCTTTTTATCGTAGCGAAGACAGGCCCGGACTTGTTCGGTCGGTGCACGGTCTGGTGCGATAGTCAGGCGGTATTCCCGACACCCCATATGGTAATGACTATGTCACTCGCCTTTGTGCTTGCAATGTGACCAGGCGCTCTCTATGCTACGGAGTCGATGACCGCCTTGCGGGGCTCGGACGGAATTGAAAACAACTAAGGTCGAGTCGCCGCGTATAAGAGTGAATGCATCGAGAAAGTGAACAACACCTATGCTAGCTGGATACATCACGGCTTCCCAAGTTCACTTGGCCCGCGTTAAGGACCATCAGGGCGAAGTGTTCTTTTACGACAAGATGTCCTTTTCCAACCGGGATTTTTCAGATTTTGAGTCGATCCTGAGTTTGTACATGTCCCGCATTCGGGGCACTATCGATGGGGCGGTGTTTGGTGTCGCCGGGCCGGTCATAAACAACGAGGTTGTGGCGACAAATATCCCCTGGCATCTAGTTGGTTCGTCGATCGAAAAGAAATTCGGCATGAAGCAGGTCAGACTGGTCAACGACCTGGTGGCGGCCGCCCACGGAGTCTTCTTTTTGAAAGAGGATCGGTTTTATGCTATCAACGCGGGAGAGGCCGGCCGGCATGGCAATATCGGGTTGGCCGCGGCCGGTCATGGCCTGGGGCAGGCCATCATTTTTTATGACGGCGGACGTTATCGCCCCATCGCTTCGGAAGGCGGCCACGCCGGCTTTGCTCCGTCCACACAACTCGAGGTTGAGCTCTGGGAATACGTCTATTCGCGGAAACAATGTGTCGAGGTGGAGGACATCGTTACGCTGCCGGGTATCGAGACTATCTACCGCTTTTTGATCGAACACGATCGGGCAGTGATTGCCGACTGGTTCAAGAAGGCAACCGACAAGCCTAGCATAATTATCGAGAAAGCCCTCAGCGGTTCCGACGAACAGGCGGTCAAGGCCATAGACACTTTCATCGACTGCTATGCCGGTGAGGTGGCCAACCTGGCCCTCAACGGCATGACCATCGGCGGCATTTATCTGGTGGGCCAGGTGGCGCCGAGAATAATCACGCTGCTGGATCAGGGACGGTTTATGGAGCGATTTGTACGCAAGGGGAAGATGGAAAAACTACTGGCCTCGATCCCGGTGAAAGTTGTTCTTGAGGCGCAGGCGGCGCTGGTCGGAGCCGGGGCCATGACTATCAGTCATCGGCGATGAAACACTGGGCCCTTTTTGTCAGCGGCCGCTATCCGGCCGCTCATCACGACTTCTATAGACGACTCGCAGCGGGGAAGAGGTTGGTGGCCGTTGACGGTGGCTATCGGTTTCTGAAGCGCCTGGATATGGTCCCGGACCTGCTGATCGGTGACTTTGATTCACTGGCCGGAATTCCCAAAGGTTTGCCCAATTCCGTTGAAATCCTCCGCTTTCCGACCGCGAAAGACAAAACCGACACGCACTTGGCCCTGGATTACTGTTTGAAGCGCGGCGCTTCGAAGATCGACATTGTCGATCCAGGTTGTGGTGAGATAGATCATCTGATCGGCAACGTGATGCTTCTGACCCTCGGCGCCGGAACCTCCGTCAGCCCGCCGCCACGCATTTCCATAAGAAGTCACCGCCATGAAATCCGATATGTTGCTGATGGTGCCATGTCATTTGTCGACGCGGTCGGCGATGGTCTGTCAATCGTCCCGTTGTCGAAGAAGCTGGTACTGGACTGCCTCGGCGTAGAGTATCCGGCTCGCTCTCTGGGCCTGAGCCGGGGCGACACCAATAGCCTGCGCAACTGGATTACGGCCCGGCGGGCCACCGTTCGCGTTCGCGGCGCGGCGCTGGTAATTCGCCTGTACCACAGGTGATCGGCGCGATTATCGGGCATCCCCAAAGATGGTTAGTTGACGCTTGACAAGGCTGCTTTTGCACATATATTCCGGTCGCCGCTCCGAAGGGTTAAGGCCTGAGCGGAGCGGCCGATTTGGTTACCATACTGGGAGATCGTCCAACGGTAGGACATGCGGCTCTGGACCGTAGTATCGGGGTTCGAATCCCTGTCTCCCAGCTTAATGTCAATATCGCCCCCTTCAACGAGTAAGTTGAAGGGTTTATTGTATGTGGGACAAAGGGTTAAGCCGGTCAGTGTGCAGTTCGAAGGTAGCGATACAGTAGCTGGCGCGCCTGAACTACCGTCTGGCTCATGGTCTTTCGCGATGAGGGTAGCCGCCGTTCGTCTGAATACCACTGTCAGCCGTCCGGCGCTGAATCACTATACTTCTTGAGTTGCATTTCTATCATCACTTCGCCGCTTGATCAGGCTGTCGTGCTTTGTCAGCCGCTTGCGGAACTCATCCCGCCGACCCCGCCCAGTGTCTTGCAAGGGTAGCGTCACGGGTACCGCCACGCGCGTTGCGGTTCCGAATAATCCCACTAAGGCCTCTACTTTGTTCTCATGCATCGGATGTCTTCGTGGGACAGTCGAATGCCCCAGCGGCGTCCGTGTCAGCGTCAGCCATTTCCGGACTCGCTTCTGTTTGACATTCTGTGTTTGTGGACCGTCACTGTGTCGAGGTTGTTATGGAAGTCCACTGTTGTTGCGGAGGCGCAGATGGAAAGTGCCCGTAGCTTTTGGCGTAGCGTTCTCGTAGCGGCTAGCATATTGATGGTTGTTCCGAGCGAATCCGAAGGAGCTGGCCTGATGGCTGTAAAGAGTACCGAATCAAAGATAGCGCAATTAGTGTTTGCGACCTTTGCCGAGGACTCCGAGAATCTTGACCATGTTTACATCATGGCCGAGAGCATTCGTGAGTTTGCGGATGACATGAAAGACGCTCCGATCTGGCTATACGTTCCCGATTATGCCGAGCTGTCCATGGAGAAGGTCGCCTCACGTTTCGCACCTCTGAATGTAACCGTTCGCATCAGCACCGCGCCTGAGGATTCGCGATTGTTCTATTATTCGGGCAAGACCTACGCAGCCGGGCAGGCTGAACACGACGCCGAGAACGTAGCCTCGATACTGGTTTGGATGGATGAGGATACGATCATTCTTCGCAAACCCCAGGAGTTCCTGCTGCCGGATAGTGTGGTCCTTGGCTATCGTCCGGTCATGCACAATCGGTCGGGATCGCTCAAGAGCGAGAAGCCGAACCCATTCTGGAGTCGCATCTATGATCTGCTGGCGGTGGCGGAGGATAATCTCTTCCCGATGGTGACACCCGCCGACCAGCAGACTATCAGGGCGTATTTTAACGCCGGCCTGCTGGTGGTCCGGCCAGAGCGGGGGATCCTCACCAAATGGAGTCACGATTTTGCGGTCCTTTACCGCGATTCGGTACTGGCTCGAACGTGTCGGGATGATATCACCGCACGGATTTTCCTGCACCAGACAGCCCTGGTCGGGTCGGTGCTGAATACTATAAGACGAAACGAAATGGTCGAGCTAAGTGCCGCGTACAATTATCCGTTGTTTTTTGAGCGGATGTTTGGAGCCACCAGCGAGTTCGGCTCGATCGAGGATGTGGTGTCCTTACGCTATGACACCTATTTCCGTAAACCTGATCCCGACTGGCAGCAGCGGCTCAGGGGGCCGGAGCCTCAGCGATCATGGCTTATTGCGCGACTGGGCGAGATTTCAGCCGTGAAATAGAGTTCTGCTGCGGAGGATGGCCGCACTATCCGCCGTTCCCTATCTTATGCCCGCCGGATATGCTGCCGCCTTCGAGGTCCAGCGCGGCCGCTAACTGCTGACGCAACTGCGAGGCGTTGTGATAGTCGATAAACACTGACGGGAGCTGCGCGGCGCTGTACATCTTCTTCTTCTCGGCCACTCGCTGCCGATAATGGGGCATGTGATTGAAGCCACAGATTTCGATGAACAGGTTGACCCCCGGCAGGTAGAAGTCGGGTCGCACCTGACGACCGCCAACCAGCATGAGAGGTTCATACTGAAACTCGATCCGGCATGCAAAGAGAAAATCTGCGCACACCCTCTCCGGCTGAGACCGCACGCGGATGCCGGAATCGGTCGTGATTGAAGGTGGCGTCAAGCCATGACGGACCGGCCGACCACGATTCGGTCGCACAGTGTGCCCGTTAGGCAGCACTCGCTTTTTTTGAAATGAGCGCGGCACCCGGTCATCCTACGAAGAGCCTGCTTCACTTGTTTTCGATCTTGGACCAACTGTCGCGCAAGCCGACGGCGCGATTGAAAACCAAGTGATCGGGCGAAGAATCAACGGAGTCCAGACTGAAATATCCCTGGCGCATAAATTGATAACGATCATCAGGGCCGGCTTGCTTTAACGATGGCTCTAACTTGCAGTCCGCCAGGATCTCCAGCGACTTGGGATTGATGATGTCTTCGATGGGGCCGTCATAGGCCCCGGGGTTTTCTTTGGTAAAGAAATGATCATACAGCCGAATCTCGGCATTCAGCGCGTGGGGAACCGAAACCCAGTGCAGAGTCCCCTTCACTTTGCGGCCATCGGGCGTTGATCCGCCGCGCGACTCCGGGTCATAACTGCAACGCAACTCGATCACTTCTCCGGCATCGTCTTTGACCACTTCATCGCAGGTGATGAAATAGGCATGCTTCAGGCGTACTTCGCGACCGGGGGCAAGACGGAAGAACTTCTTATGCGGTTCTTCCTGAAAGTCGTCGTGCTCGATGTAGATCTCCCGCGAAAACGGTACCAACCTCGTTCCCGCCGATTCATCTTCCGGATTATTGACGGCTTCAATCTCTTCGATCTGCTGCTGAGGGTAGTTGGTGATAACGACCTTCAGAGGTCGCAGGACGGCCATGACTCGTTGTGCCCGCAGGTTGAGGTCCTCACGCAGGCAATGCTCCAATAGCGCCATGTCGGCCACACTGCCACGTCGGCGAGCAACGCCCGTCTTCTCGGCAAAAAGCCGGATCGCCTCCGGTGTATAGCCGCGTCGACGCAACCCCCCCAAAGTCGGCATCCGGGGGTCATCCCAATCACTGACGTGACCATCCTCGATCAGTTTGCGCAGCTTGCGCTTGCTCATCAGAGTGTAAGTCAATTCCATGCGACCGAATTCGATCTGCTGAGGATGGTAGACGCCCAGCTCGTCCAAAAACCAGTCGTACAGTGGCCGGTGGTCTTCAAACTCAATCGAACACAACGAGTGGGTGATCCCTTCGATCGAATCGGACAGACAGTGTGTGAAATCATACATCGGATAGATGCACCACTTGTCGCCGGTTCGATGATGGTGCGCCTTCTTGATACGATAGATGGCCGGGTCACGCATGTTTACGTTACCCGAAGCCATGTCTATCTTGGCCCGCAATGTCCGCGAACCCTCCTCAAACTCGCCGGCGCGCATCCGTGCAAACAGATCCAGGTTTTCTGAGGCAGCCCGATCGCGATAGGGGCTGTCCTTGCCCGGCTCGGTCAGGGTCCCCCGATACTGGCGCATTTGCTCCGGGTTGAGATCGCAGACGTAAGCCTTGCCCGCCTTGATGAGCTGAACCGCATAGTCATACAATTGCTCATAGTAATCCGACGCATAGTATTCGTGTTCGTGCCAATCAAAGCCGAGCCAGCGGATGTCCTCCTTGATGGAATCAACAAAGCTGACATCCTCTCTGGTTGGATTGGTGTCGTCGTAGCGTAAGTGGCAAACGCCCCCGGCGTTTTCGGTCGCCACACCGAAGTTGAGGCAAACGGATTTGGCGTGTCCGATATGCAAATGACCGTTTGGTTCCGGCGGAAACCGAGTTACCACCCGTCCATCATGTTTACCGCTGGCCAGGTCGTTGGCGATTATCTCCCTAATAAAGTCCCTGGAGCCTTCAGATTCAATTGCGCTCATATCTCGTTGCCCTTGTACCGTGGTTTCAATTCCAAGTGCCGATCGATGGCCCCGGAGCAGTTTCGCTACTCACCCCGAACCCGGGGTTCTGAGAGGCCATTGAAGGTCCAAATATAGTCGGTCAGCCCGCTACTGCAAAGTCGAACTTTCTCGATCACGGCCGCCGCTCGATCAGCTTGTCAGGCGGGCCAGGCGCTCGCGGGCATCGACGATTTCGTCCAGCTGGATGTCCGCCTTGTCCCAGTATTTGAGCATTTCCTGGTAGCGCTTTTTGGCTTCCGAGAGGTTTCCAAGGCTTTCCTCGGCTATGCCGACATAATAGGTTGCCATGAAGTATCTCATGCCGTTGGTAGTTTCCAGTTCACCGCTCAGGAGCTTCTTGAGCTCGTCCCGACCTTCTTCGAATTTTCCATAATCGACCAGCAGGCGCCCGTATATGAATCTGTCACCGCCACTCTGCGGCTGATCGGACAGAATATCGCCAAGAGCCTCTATAGCCCCTGCCGTGTCGGCCGCGCAGAAGGACTCAAATATCTGTTGAATCGTTTCGCCCAGGCTCCACATTTGCTGAGGGACGCGCGACTTGAAATTGTCGAAGGCGCGGGCGAAGATCTTCCTAGCTTCAGTTTGTAGGTTGCGGTCGACCTGCACCATCGTGACCGGATGACCACCCAGGGCCTGGAGGTCACTTGCATACTTATATGCCAACTCACTGTAATGCAGAGTCGAATCCGGCATATTCAACAGGTAGTACCGGCCGGTGATTATCTGATAGCAATTGGAAATCTGTATCGAATCCCCGGTTAGAAGGCCATAGTCCACGCTGGCGTGCAAGTGTTCCATCGCCGAATAAAAACGGCCTTCCCAGAAATCCAGGTTGGCGAACTGGTGCTCTATATTCACCATCTGAAAGTTGTCGTCACCATGATGTTCTTTGACTTTAAGGAGAATCTCTCTGGCCTTCTCAAAGTCACGCTGACGCATGGCGATTACCCCCAGGCTGGTCAAGGCTCCGGCGTGTCCCGGATCGAATTCCAGCACTGCTTCGCATTCCCGGGCGGCCTTCTCATCCAGACCCTGTTCTAGGTAGATTGAGGCTATATTCATATAGGGTAATACTGTCTTCGGATGGTATCGCTTGGCCCGCTGGTTGATTTCGGTGGCCTTCTCAAGATCACCCTGAGCACTGTAAATCTGATGATAAAACGTGAAGGCCCAACCATACTTAGGGTCGAGCATCATGACAGTGTCCAATTGAGCCAAAGCCGATTCGGAATCTCTGGCCAAAACGTGCAGTAAGATGGCCAGGAAGGTCCTGGCCTCTTTGTCATCCGGATAGGTTTGCACAAAGGTCTGGATCTTGGTCAGGGCCTCATCATACTGTGTGTACAGCCAGATGTCGGCGTAGATGTCAAGAAGAGCTCGTTCCCTGACCGGTAGCTTTTGCTCGAGCCGCTTGGCTTTCTCGATGTATTCCGAGCCTTCCTTGGCTCGACCGTTTAAGGCGTGCCCCATACCAATGCGCATATAGGGCAAGGCAAAGGTCGAGTCGATTGCGATCGCTCTTTCAAAGTGCTCGACTGCTTCGTCAGTGTTGTTTACCGCAAATTCCTCCATGCCCAAGATATAATGCTTGTAGGCTTCCGGTGATGACGAAGTAATACTGGCCACTTCGGTTCCAACCCGCTCACTTTCAGTCAAATGGAGCGACTCGGCAATCTTGGCCGTCAGGCTGTCGACCAGTACGAAGGGATCGTCGCCTACGACTTTTTCGGCCAGGATTATCCGGCCGGATTTGGTGTCCTCCAAGCGGGCATCAATGCGAATCTTATCACCCATCTTGAAATAGGAGCCGGAAAGGACTGTGCTCGCCCCTAATGATCGGGCCGCCTTCATGCACGCCTCGTGGGTGGGTTCCGTTTGCCCTGAAAAAGGATTGCCACCTAGACAATCAAGCACTCGAGTCCGGCTTATTATGTTGACGGTACTGCCCTGGGTCAAATCGGTCAGCAGGATCTCCGGCAGGCCGGCGCTGAGCCAATCCAGTTCCGGGTCATTGGTCTTGTTCTCGAAGCCCAGTATCGCCAGGGCGTCGGTCATGGCGGCCACGCCGGGGATTTGGAGGGCGGCATTGTTGATCTGAATACCGGCGTCGGCCAAAGTTCTGCTGATCTGGTTAGTTAGATTTCGGGCGAATTCATCCGGGTTTTCGCCCGGGTCGATAGTGATATTGGCTTGGTCGGACCAGCTTACGACAATAATCGTGAATACCACTATCGGTATGAGCAGCGCCGCCGCCGCCAGGCTGATCCAAAAGACCGGGCGACGCCACAGCGATCTGCGCGCCGGCGGAGCCGCCTGCATCTCGGCTGTTATCGACGTGGAGTCGGAGATGCCGCTATCATACTGTTTTCGCAGACTGCGCAGGTCGACCACCAGGTCGCGGGTATCCTGGTAACGGTCGTTGGGATCCTTCTGCAGACACTTGTCGAGAATTCGCTCCAGTTCGGCCGGGGCGGCAGCATTGATTTGCCGCAGGGGAGTGTGTTTTCCCTCCAGAATCTTGGCCAGAGTCGACACCCGGTCGCGAGCCTCAAAGGGTGACTTGCCCGCAAACATCTTGTACACGAGGATTCCAAAAGAGAAAACATCGGAGCGGGCGTCAACAGCCTCGCCGCGCGCCTGCTCAGGGGACATATATGTGATGGTGCCGAGGATCTTACCTTCCTGGGTGAGCTCTTGCGAAATCGTATTGGTACTGCCGGGCTCGCCGCCGGACGAGAAAACCGCATCAATCGGTTTGGCCAGGCCAAAGTCGAGTATCTTGGGCTCACCCTGGTCGGTAATGAGGATATTCTCGCCTTTGATGTCCCGGTGCACGATATGCAACTTATGGGCGGCCGCCAGCCCTGCTGCGATCCGCTGCGCCAGACGCAGCATTTCGCCCACGTTCGGATGTCGTTGCCCCAGGTACTCGGTCAGGCACCGGCCGGCAACGTACTCCATGACGATATAGGTCAGTTTTTGACCGGTACTTTCGATTACGGCGACATCCGTATCATAGATTGCCATAACGTTGGCGTGCGTAATCTGGGCGGCAGTCTTGGCCTCGCGCTCAAACCGAGCCCGCCGGTCGTCGTTGTCCAGAAATTCGGCCTGCAGGATCTTCAGGGCCACCTGGCGATTGAGCTTGGTGTCCTCGGCCAGGTAGACTTCACCCATGCCACCCTCACCCAGTTTGCGGATGACTTTGAAATGAGCCAGCAGTTGACCAACTTCGAGCATCATGCTAATTTCCTTTTTACGGCCAACACCGTGATATCGTCCGAGCGGGGAGCATCGCCCATATGCCTGTTTATCTCATCCATTAAATGCTCTACCAGATCATCCGCAGACATGGTTCGTGAGTCAACAACCAATTTCTCGGTGCGCCCATCACCAAACTGCCGGCCGTCCCGCTCAGCTTCGGTGACGCCGTCGGAGAACGTAAAAACCAGGTCGCCCGGTTCCAGCATGATTTCCTGCTGGGCCCAGTCCATGCCGTCGAAGGCGCCAATCATGATTCCCGACGGCTGGAGTTTCTCCAGGTCGCCGTTGCGACGAACCAAAAGCGGTGGATTGTGGCCGGCATTTATGAAACACATTCTGCCGCTGGGCTCCAAGAGCGCCATATACAAGGTTGCGAAATCACCCGGATCACTGAAGGCCAGGATCTGGCGCGACACCTGTTTTACCGCCCGGCACACATCAAACGGCTTGGACTCATATAGGATTCGGAAGGAAGCCAGGATATTCGACATCAGCAGGGCGGCGCCCATGCCTTTCCCTGATACGTCGGCTACCAAAAGCAAAAGGCGACCGTCGTCGAGGAGTTTCATGTCATAAAGATCGCCGCCGACCGACCGCGACTGCTCCTGAAAGGCACAAATCTCAAAGCCGGGGAAAGCGGGCGGTTGGGTTACCAGCAATCGTTTTTGGATGGCTGAGGCGCGCGCCAACTCCCGTTCGACAAGGTGTTTTTCCTGGCGTTCGTTAAGCAGCGAATAGCTCAGCAGCTTGGCCGCGACCATATTGCCGAAAGTGGCCAGGACACGCAGGTGCTCGTTGTCATACCGATGAGCCGGGCTGGTGGTGTCGGCATAAAGTATGCCCAGCACTTTGCCCTCATCAAAAAGCGGCACGGCCAGGGCCGACTTCAATTCGGACATGATAATGGATTGCTGGGCTGCAAAGCGCGGATCGTCCATCGGGTCGCCGATCAAAATAGCATTCTGATTGGTCATAATCTCGTTGACGATCGTGCGCGAAAGCTGGAAGGCACCGGGGTCACCGGCCCCATCGGCCAGACGTACAGCTCCGGCGTAAACGTCCTCCTGATTCTCAGATACAAACAACACGGCCAGGCGTTGTGACGGTATCACCCTGGCAATCAACTCCAGACCCCGCTGCAATACCTCTTCCTTGGGGTCGGGCGAAGCCAGCAATTTGGCCATCTCAAACAGGGTAGGCAGCAGGTTTGGCTGCTCGGTTACTTTCTCGGGAAGGGGCTTGAGAGCCTCCCGGATAGACAAGTAGACCGACTTCTCCGGGTCATGCTCCGCCAGGGTGGCGGTGGTGGGGAAGGCCGGACGGGATATTTCGTTGTCACCCTCGGTCATGCTAAATTCGGTCTGACCAAAGACAATGGCGTCGTCGACCGCGAGACCAGTCAGAACGCTGATGCGTCGGCCGTTGACCAGCGTCCCATTATGGCTGCCCAGGTCTTCGACCGAAACTGTCCGTCCGTCGTCGTCGACAACCAATTCGGCATGCCGCCTTGAGACCGTGCGGTGCGGGATGGTGATGTCGGCGTCGTCCGAGCGGCCGACAACGTACCGACCCGGCTCCAGCGGCCAGCTATAATACCGTGCCCCATCCGTCCCAACTAATTTTAGCATAGTCTATATAGGTCCATTCTAACTATAATTAACGTAGCGATTAATGGGTGGTTGCGGATGTCGTTGACCAAGGTAGGATGTGAACTCGGCCCAGGCAAGTGCTTTTTGCCCGGGCCGATGGCGCGGCGTCTTTGGGCACTTGGCGGGATGCGATGATTTCACAATCACTTGACCGCAACCGATCGGCAGGCGTAACTTGATGCTGTGAGCTGTGAGCCGGGACGGTGGGACCGATTCGATAACGACTTAGCCTGAGCAACTTGACATGTCCACTTCGCACTACGAGTTTCTGGAGCATACGGCGGATGTCGTCATTCGCGGCTACGGCAGCGATCTGGACGAGGCCTTTGCCGCCGCGGGTCGGGCTCTATTTCATTTGATTACTGACTCAGCGGAGATTGTCGGGCGCCGGAGCTGGTCGTGGGAACTGGCGGCAGATGATTACGAGGGACTGCTGGTGGGTTTTCTCACCGAATTGATAGCCAGGTTTGATGCCGACTTCGAGCTTAGCTCGGATTTGCAGGTCCGGCTTGACGGGTCGACCGGTTTGAAGGTCACGGGCAAGTCAATTGTATATGACGACAGTCGGCATGGTTCCGGGACGGCGGTCAAGGGAGTCTCTTACCATATGATGGAAATCCGGAATGCGACGGACGGCCAGCAGGCTTATGTACAAGTACTTTTGGACATCTGACCGCCGATGCCGAGCGGCCGTCTTGGCATGCGTAGCAAGTTGAGGCAAATATGAGCTGGGAAGGACCCATAAAACAAATAGGCGACTGTCGCTGGGAGATATCGCCGGATTACCAGTCCGAGGCAATGAAGCGGTTCGGTGCGCGTATGCGTGTGCCCGGCATGATCTACGCCGACGAGAAGTTGCTCCGGCATATTCTGCGAGACAACTCCCCTGAACAAGTGGTGAATGTGGCCACGCTGCCCGGCATCGTCGGTCGCTCCATGGCCATGCCCGACATGCATCATGGCTACGGCTTTCCCATCGGCGGCGTGGCGGCCTTTGATGCCGACCAGGGGGTGATTTCTCCGGGTGGTGTCGGCTACGATATCAATTGCGGCGTCCGCCTGCTGCGTACCGATCTCATGGACAACGAAGTTCGGCGGCATCTCGAACGGCTGGTGGATACGATGTTTGTCAATGTCCCTGCCGGGGTTGGCGCCAGGGGTCGGATCAATTTGTCGATGGGCGATGTCGATTACGTTCTGGCCAACGGCGCCAAGTGGGCGGTTGAAAACGGCTATGGATGGCCGGAGGATCTGGCCGGTACGGAAGAGGGTGGCTGTCTGGCCGGAGCCGATCCCGACCTGGTCAGCGACATGGCCAAAAAACGGGGCGCACCGCAATTGGGTACATTGGGCGCAGGCAACCATTTTCTCGAAATCCAGCGCGTCGATGAGATTTTTGACAATGACGCTGCGACGTCTTTTGGTATTCAAAAAGTGGGTCAGGTGGTGGTCATGATTCACACCGGCTCCCGTGGCTGCGGTCACCAGATCTGTTCCGATTATCTCGAAGTCATGCGGCGGGCGTCCAAGAAGTATGACATACCGCTGGTTGATCGTGAATTGTCCTCCGCTCCGGCCGCCTCGCCGGAAGGACAGCAGTACTTCGCCGCTATGCAGGCGGGCGCCAATTTTGCCTGGGCCAACCGCCAGCTTATCGCCCACTGGATTCGGCAGTCTTTCGAGGCGGTGTTGGGGCGTTCGGCCGAAGAGCTGGGTATGAGACAGATCTACGATATAGCCCACAACATCGCGAAACTGGAAACGCACCAGTACCAGGGACGCACCAGGCACTTGTATGTCCATCGCAAAGGGGCTACCCGCGCCTTTGGACCGGGGCGCCCCGATGTCCCCGAGGCCTATCGCAGTGTTGGTCAACCGGTGCTGATTCCGGGCGACATGGGTTCGGCCAGTTATCTGTTGGCCGGTACCGATCAGGCCATGACCGAGACCTTCGGTTCGTCCTGTCACGGAGCCGGACGAATGAAATCCCGACACGCCGCAATAAGGGCTCACAGCGCCGACGCGGTTATGGCCGATCTAAAGAAGCAGGGCATCTACTTGCGGGCCAAGAATAAGCGCCTGGTGTCCGAGGAAGCCCCCGGGGCCTACAAGGACATCGATGACGTCGTACGGATTTCCGGGACAGCCGGACTCGTCCACAAAGTAGCCCGGATGTGTCCCATGGGGGTAGTCAAGGGGTGACTGTTTGGGCCCCAACGGGAACCGTGTGGGATCGACGGCAACGCTTTATGAAAACTGCTCGATAGTCTCTCTAAGGCGACGATCGGCGTCAAACCAATCGTTGCGGTCGTTGCCGTGACCGTATCCCCGACTTTCGTAGAGTGAATAGGCCACCTTCGACAGCAACTCCTGATAGGCATTGACCGGCTCGGTTTCGGCCAGTTCCACCACTGCCACCGTGCCATCTTTGGAAGTCAGCCGCAGGCGTTGATCCCGGCCGTTCTTCGTTTGCTCCAAGATGACCTCGGCCGGATCCATGATTTCGACAATCGGCAGAGCCACCGCTTCGCCCTGCGGCTGCCCGGCGACAACTTGCAGCCCGTCTATGAAGCGTCCTCTTTTGCTCAGGGCCAGGCCGAGAAAAGGAAAACACTCCGCGGTCGGGACGATCCTTTGGCCGTCACGCTCGATTTCAACCCGCGCCGGTCGCAAGAGATTGTTGGCGGAAAAACTCCGACAGAAGCGCGACCAATTGTTGCGTTTTATTTCTTTACGCACGATAAACTCCGTCGTAATGGGTTAGCCACTCGATTGCCGGACCGTTGATAATGGTCCTACTAGTCTATTTCGGCAATCCCGTTCTATCCTTTACTCATCTTGGTATGAGTAACACCGGCATGTATGCCGTCGGCTAGCGATTTGATACAATTGTGCTAAATTGGGTCCTCGACGCTACTAAAAACAATGAGATCGGGACTGAAAATTCGGCCCCGATCTTTTACAAGGTCTAAAAAGGACAGAAGGCAAGCGATTACACGGTGGGCGGTTCCATGCTCATCTGAGCCCAATCTTCTTTGGCCGGACCGTACATCGACGGAACTCGAATACCGGCCTGGCGCATGAGGACCGTCATCTGCCCGCGGTGATGAATCTGATGATCAACACAGGCCTTTAGTCCAAAAGCCCGCATCCACTTCTCGCCGTACATGTCGACTTCAGTGGTCAGGGTGTCGTCGTCCCAGTCCAGGTGGATAGCGTCCACCAGCTTCTTAGCCAGTTGCTGGTAAGCGTCGGTTATCTCCTGAGCGGTTTGGGGTACGGCTGATTCGTAGTCAAAATCGCCCATCTCCAGACCCATCCTCTGGGCCATTTCCGGCAGCGTGCAGACAATATGCCAGGCAATGCGACCAAGATTACGATGGCCGTCGGCGACTTCCTGCGCCAGAGATTCGTTCGTTAGGGCGTTGAAGATCTTCAGGGTGAAGGTGGCCTCGTGGCCCCATTCTTCACAGAATTCTTTGATACTGTGGTACATGAGCGAGAATCCTTCGTGTATGCCTATTTTCGTTTTTTGACTCAGTTTTCATCGCGCTATACCGGTGATCTCAGCCGGCATCGGTTTGCTCCGGCCCACCCAATATCGCCTCAATTTTCGCCAAGGCATCATCGTCCAGAGCAATCTCCGACGCCATCACATTCTGCTGCAGTTGCTCCACCTGGGTGGCGCCGGTGATGGCGCAGGTAACCTCGGGCCGCCTGAGAATCCAGGCCAGGGCCAATTGGGATAGGGCACAATTCAATTCTCCGGCCAGGTCTTCCAGCCGCTGAGCCCTACTGATATTCTCAGGCGTGAGCAATTCCCGCAGCCAGCGCGTCTCTGCGCCACGGCTGCCCTCGGGGGCGCCGTTGCGATATTTCCCGGTCAGCAGTCCCTGGGCCAGCGGCGACCAGACTACCAGCCCCATACCATTGCGGGCGCAGGTTGGCATGATTTCAGCCTCGACGTGGCGGTCCAGCATATTATATCGCGGCTGCTCCACAACCGGAGCATAGGCTCGGTTGACGCGGGCCGTGCCAACGGCCTGCTCGATTTGAGCTGCTGTCCAGACGGAAGTGCCCCAATAAAGCACTTTGCCCTGGTGCACCAGATCGTCCATAGCTCGCACAGTTTCTTCCATCGGCGTCTCGGGATCAAAGCGATGACAAAAGTACAGATCCAGATAATCGGTCCCTATGCGCTTCAGCGAGCGCTCAACCGACTCCATTATGTGCTTGCGACTCAGACCCTTATCGTTCACATCGGGCGACATCGGCCAGAACAGTTTGCTGGAAATGACCAAGCGATGCCTCTCAAACGGCCTTATCGCATGGCCGACCATGGTTTCCGCTTTGCCGTGGGCGTAGATATCGGAGAGATCGATAAAATTCACTCCGGCCTCGATCGCGGCCCCGATAATGCTATCGGTGCGCTCCTGCTCGACCGGGCCGCCATAAGTAAGCCAGCCACCGATGGCGATCTCAGATATCTTAAGGCCGGTTTGTCCTAAACGACGGTATTTCATGCGCAATTCCCTATCGTGAAAAGGCGTGGATGATCATTGTACAAAAAGCGGTCCCGGATAGCAACCGCAATAAACCGGCAGGCATCTATCCTCGGGGACTCACAGAGCTTGAATTAGGTCGCCAATAGCGTATATTCATACCGTCCTGGCCGGCCCGGTGGGAAGTCCGGACATCATTGGGTAGAATAGCATGGGAATCGCAAGCGACACAATCATGACTTCCAAAGACAAGGTCATTTCGCCATCCCGGTCGGGTGTAGGTCAGATGTTTGACCGGATTGCCCACCGGTACGATTTGCTGAATCGTCTCTTGTCTTTTGGTCGTGATCAGGCCTGGCGCCGGCAGCTGGTCGGCTATGTGCCGAATGACCGCCCCCTGGAATTACTTGATCTGGCTTGCGGTACTGCCGACGTAATGCTGACGCTTTTGCATCACCGCCCCAATATCGAGCATGCCATGGGTCTGGATCTCTCGGCCAACATGCTAAAGCTGGCCAAACACAAGACCAGGGCGATAACGCCGGCGACCGGTTTTGTGCGCGGTGGGGCCGACCGCATGCCGTTTGCCTCCGCTTCGTTTGATCTGGTCACGGTTGCTTTTGGCGTGCGCAATTTCAAGTATCTGGAGACCTCGCTTCGGGAAGTATATCGTGTTCTTAAACCGGGCGGAAGACTCCTGGTGCTGGAGTTTTCGCTTCCTCAAAACAGGTTCTGGCGCTGGATCTACCTGCGCTACTTCCGTACCATCCTGCCCATTGTTGGGGGCTTCATTTCCGGCGATTCGCAAGCCTATCGGTATCTAAATCAAAGCGTCGAGTCATTTCCGTACGGCCGGAGCTTTTGCCGATTGCTTAAAGAAGCGGGCTTCAGCGATACGCAAAATCGACCGCTGACACTCGGCGTGGCCTCTGTGTATTGCGCGATGGCTGGAGCCGGGGGTAACCGATCAACGGAGCTCAAAAGGTGAGGCTAGAGTGAATTCGGTCACTATCAGTTCTCCTGTTGAAACACTTGAAGAAGTTCGAGGAGTCCTCCGCGACTTCCTGCAAATGCAGACAACTTCACGTGCGGACCGTTACAGGCGGATTACTATCCGGATACCCGATACCGATCCACTGTTGTGGCTGGCTCATCAGACGATTATGCCCCAATTATACTGGAAAGCGCGTGATGGATCGATGGAGGTGGCTGCCGTCGGTTGGGCGGCAACGGCCGATGGTGACGATACGGCCGAGGCCCCGAAGGTCGATCTCAGCGCTATCACACCCGACACCCGCGTGTGGTGCCTCGGGCGTTTCGATGTTGATTTCCCCCAATCTTCCGACGGCTCGTGGGCAGGGTTTCCGCAGCGGCAGGTCCTGCTCCCTCTATTTGAGCTCGAACGTGATGACAACGGGTGCCGCCTGACCTGCAATCTTGCCCCGAGCGGCAGGTCGTCCTCGGCGCTGAACACGCTCGACGCCATGACCTTCGTAGCCGATCGCATTCCATCGTTGGCGATTACTGCAAAATCATCACGCCAGTATCCGGATCGAGAGCGGTGGGAGGCGATGATAGGCGAGGCGCTGGCTGCAATAGATCGCGAAGAGGTTGTCAAAATCGTTCTGGCTCGGACAGTAGAGCATCGCCTCAGTCGACCGGTCGTTGCCGCTGAATTATTGTCGACGCTGATAGATCAAGCCGACGCTTCCTATCAATTTCTCTATCAGTCTCATAGCAGCCGACCGGCCTTTGTAGGTGTGACGCCGGAGCGGCTTTACCGACGAGAGGGCCGGAAGATTGTCACCGAGGCGATGGCCGGGACCATCTTTTCGGCTTCCGATGACGCGAATTCGCATCATGTCTGCGATCAACTGCTGAACAGTGACAAAGACATCCGCGAACAACGCCTGGTGGTCGACGGCATCATACGTTCGCTGAGAGCTCTCGGCTGCGAGCAGATCGCGACCGAGGCACTGCAAACTCGGAACTGTGGCCATGTTTTTCATCTGGTAAGTCGGATCTCAGCTCTATTACCGTCGGGTGTCGATGATCTGCAGTTGATAAGCGAGTTGTCGCCGACGCCGGCAGTTTGTGGCTGGCCGCGGGAGGCGGCCCTGAAGGCCATAGGCCGGCTGGAGCCGTTTGATCGCGGGTGGTATGGCGGGCCGGTTGGTTGGATCACCAAAGACAGGGCGGAGTTTGCTGTCGGCATCAGATCGGCGCTGGTAGAGCAGGATTTGGTTCGTCAGTATGTTGGGGCCGGAATCGTGGCCGGATCGACGGCTGACGGTGAGTGGGCGGAAACCCAGAGTAAACTCAAATGGGCACAGGCAATCCTATCAAACACTTAGCCCAAGGCCAGGGCGTATGGAATCTGACCTGGGCCGGTCTGCTGGTCGAGGAACTAACCCGCCTGGGCGTTCGCCATTTTGTCCTGGCCCCCGGCTCGCGTTCGACACCGCTGGCTCTGGCGGTGGCCGCTAACAAACTTGCCCTGGCCACGGTTCATATTGATGAGCGGGGGGCTGCTTATTTTGCCCTGGGGCTCGCCCGAGCGACCAGGCAAGCTGTGGCTGTCATTTCGACTTCCGGGACAGCAGCCGGCAATTTCCTCCCGGCCGTCATGGAAGCCTCCAATGACGCCATCGGGCTGATTGTCTTGACGGCTGACCGTCCACCCGAAAAGCACGGCGTTGGAGCTAATCAGACCATCGCCCAGGAAGGCATGTTTGCCGACTACGCCCGCGGACAAATCAACCTGCCGGTTCCTGACGACCAGTATCCGCTGACCGAGTTGCTGGCGGCAATCGATCAAGGATACTATGCGGCCACGGGCGACAATCCCGGTCCGGTGCATTTTAATTGCCCCTTTCGCAAACCGCTGGTGCCGGCCCCGGCCGATTGCGTCGATCTGAACTGGCCCGGTGGACTGCCGAGATCGTGGAGAGAGGGTCGCCATCCGTATTCCGCACCACCTCCTCACCAACCAAAATGCTCGGCAGAGGCCTTGAGGACTCTAGTGGGGGCTGTTACGTCGACAGAACAGGGCCTTGTGGTGATAGGCCATTTGCCACGGGGGGAGCAACAAAGTGCCGCCGCCCGGCTGGCTGATCACCTGGGCTGGCCGGTAGTTGCCGACATTACCTCCGGCCTGCGTCTCGGCCGGCGGCTGCACAACCGCGTGGGGTATTTTGATTACATCTGCGCCTCCGGCCACGCCGATGTTATCCCCGCCCCCCTGACAGTTCTCCATTTGGGGGGGCGGATAGTATCGCAACAAGTTCTCGAATTCGCCAAACGGCCGCGGGTGACCCGCTACCTGATGGTAAACAACCCGCATGTAATTTTCGACCCGGAGAAAGCAGTTACTGAACGGATCAACAGCGATATTGAGGGCATCGTCGACGGCCTGTGCGACATGCTTCCCCAGAAGCCTCCGACACCGCCAGCCAAGACGCTTCTTGCAGCTTCGGCAAGAGCAACCGCGGCGGTTAATGATCACCTGAGGACTATGGCTACCGTGTCCGAGCCGGACGTAGCCAGAGTCGTATCGGAAGGCATCCGTGCCGATGGTGCAGTCTTTCTTGCCAGCAGCATGCCGGTCCGTGATATGAACTTGTTTGCCGTCGGCGACGGTCCCGAGGTTCCGGTCGGCTGCAATCGTGGCGTCTCGGGCATTGACGGCACGGTAGCCTCGGCGATCGGATTCGGCAACGGTCACCGGTGCCCGATTACGGTGGTCACAGGCGACTTGGCCTTGCTGCACGATTTGAATTCCCTGGCGCTAGTGCGACACTCACAGCAGCCAATTACAATCATCGTGATAAACAACAACGGCGGCGGCATTTTTTCTTTCTTGCCGATTGAAGAACACCACGAGGTCTTTGAGTCGTTCTTTGGCGTCCCCCATGAGTTGACATTCAAGTCCTTCTGCAAGCCATTCGACCTGGACTACTTCAGTCCGCAAACACCGGCTGAATTCCGGGATACTTACACTCGGAGCCAGGAGAAGCATAATCACACGCTTATAGAAGTCACTACCGATCGCGCCGCCAATCTGGCTTTGCATCGGCACCTGCAACAACTGGCCATCGAGGCGATCGCGAATGCCTGAGCACACCGGGACACCAATCGACTTCCACTGCCAAACCTGGGGTGATGCCAGCCGTCCGACGCTGGTGATGCTGCACGGTTTCATGGGATACAGCGGCGACTTCGCGGATTTGGCGACCGCCCTGGCGGATAAGTACTTCTGTATGGCGGTTGATCTTCCCGGCCACGGCGCCACCACTGTTTCGTCTCCGGACGGATTTGATTTTCTGGTGTGTGCCGAGCAGCTCTGTTCGTTTCTGGACAGGCGGGGGACTGGTCGCTGTTTCCTCTATGGCTACTCGATGGGGGCTCGTCTGGCCTTGCACCTGGCTCTGAGTTATCCGGATTGCTGGACGGGGCTGATTCTCGAGTCCGGCTCGCCCGGTTTGCGCACCAAAGAGGAACGCGAGTTGCGCGCCAATAGCGACGAATCGCTGGCCCGCCAGATCGAGAGCGAACCCTTGAATCTGTTCCTCGAAAGATGGCTGGCTCAGCCGTTGTTTCGGTCACTGCACGAGGAGGGGCGTGCCCAGGAGCTGCTGCGATCTCGGGCCGACAATGACCCCAATGGCCTGGCGTCAGCACTACGCGGGATGAGTACCGGACGGCAACCGTCGCACTGGGAGGATATAGATCAGCTCGGTATTCCAACGCTCTTGATAACCGGACAGAAAGATCTTAAGTTTACTTCTGTAGCAAAGCAGATGGCTGCTGCCCAGGCAGGCATAAACCACCAGGTTGTTGCCGACGCCGGGCACAACGTACATTTTGAGCGACCATCGGAATTTGCGACGGTAGTTCTGGAGTTTCTACGCAAGCACGGGAGTCATTAGATATGGCAACAATCGATTGGCAAGCTGCCGGCGAGTTCAGCGACATTCTGTATCACAAGGCGGAAGGGATCGCCAAGATCACTATTAACCGTCCGGAGGTTCGAAACGCTTTCCGTCCGCTGACCGTTAATGAAATGGCCGAGGCGCTGGATAATGCCCGCAACGATCAGCGAATCGGCGTGGTCATCCTGACCGGCCAGGGTGACAAAGCCTTCTGCTCCGGCGGCGATCAAAGGATCCGGGGTGACTCCGGTTACTGCGACCAGGAGGGGATCCACCGTCTCAACGTGCTTGACCTCCAGCGCCAGATACGAACCTGCCCCAAGCCGGTGATAGCCATGGTGGCCGGGTACGCCATCGGTGGCGGCCATGTTTTGCACCTGATGTGCGACCTAACCATCGCGGCCGACAATGCTCGTTTTGGTCAGACCGGTCCGCGCGTTGGTTCTTTTGACGGTGGTTATGGGGCCTCCTACATGGCCCGCATCGTGGGTCAGAAGAAGGCTCGCGAGATCTGGTTTCTATGCCGACAGTACGATGCCGGACAGGCTCTGGAGATGGGCCTTGTGAACACGGTGGTCCCTCTGGACCGACTGGAAGAGGAGACGGTCAATTGGTGTCGGGAGATTCTGGCCAACTCGCCCATCGCTATCAGATGTCTCAAGGCCGCGCTCAATGCCGACTGCGATGGACAGGCCGGGTTGCAGGAATTGGCCGGCAATGCTACCATGCTTTTCTATATGAGCGAAGAGGGACAGGAGGGGCGTGACGCCTTTGTAGAAAAGCGTCCACCCGATTTTTCGAAATTCCCTCGGCGCCCCTAACCGAGGTGGTGGCGACCATGGAGGGTCCTGTGACGATTGCTCCCGACGCTGATCATTCGCGGCTGCAGGTATGGATCCTGGCCGCCCGACCGAAGACCCTCTGGGCGGCGATCTGTCCGGTCTTGATCGGCGTGGTTATGGCCATTGATGCCCAGCGCCTGGCTGTCCTGCCGGCCTTGGCTGCTCTTTGGGGAGCCGTCTGGATACAGATCGGAACCAATTTCGCCAACGACTACTTCGATTTCAAATCCGGTGCCGACCAAGGGGAACGATTGGGACCGCTCCGGGTCACCCAAGCCGGTCTGGTGAAACCGTCCATCATGAAGCGAGCCACAATCCTGGCCTTCGGACTGGCGACGGTGGCGGGGGCATATCTGGTTTATGTGGCCGGGTGGCCGATTCTGGTGATTGGTCTGCTCTCGCTCATGCTTGGATGGCTCTACACGGCGGGACCGTACCCGCTCGGCTACCATGGTCTGGGTGAGATCTTTGTGTTAGTCTTCTTCGGCCCGGTGGCTGTGGCCGGAACCTACTATGTGCAAGCTCAGACGTTTGCCTGGACTACGGTCGTCGCCGGCTTGGCACCGGGTCTGATGTCGGTGGGAATACTCGCCGTAAATAATCTGCGCGATGCCGATGGCGATGCCCTGGCCGGAAAACGCACGCTGGCCGTGCGATTCGGGAAGTCGTTTGCCAAGCTTGAGTATATTGTCTCTGTGATCGTCGCCGCGATGGTGCCGCTGAGTCTGAGCTTATGGCTGGAGGATCATTATTGGGCCAACCTGACATGGTTGGTGCCGCTGGCAGCGATTCCGATCTTTCGCCTAGTTATGACCCGGCAGGGTCGCATCCTAAACCGAGCTCTGGCGGCCACCGGTATGTTGTTGCTATTGTACACTCTGTTGTTTGCAATAGGATGGCTGTTGTGAAAATAGGGGACATTCGGCTGTTCAGGTTTGATCTTCCCCTGGCGGAGCCCTTGAAAGTAGGGGGAATCAGGTTGCTTCGACGGTGCGGCGCCGTTGTCGCGCTCGTTGACGATGATGGGCAGTATCATGCGGGCGAGGTCTCGCCGTTGCCCGGTTACTGCAGTGAGTCGCTCGAAGAAGTCACAGCGCAACTGCTCCGACTGAAGTGGTCGTTGGTTGGAACCGAATTGCCCCAGAGCATCGAAGAGCTCTCCGGCGCTATGGCGTCCTGGCTCGGATCCGGTGGGTATGCGCCGTCGGTACGTTTTGGAGTCGAATCCGCCGCCCTGGGCATGCTGGCTGCTGAGCGCAGTATGAACCTGAGTCGATTGCTGTGCGATCAGCCGGTTTCATCGATTGCCGTCAACGCACTGCTGGGGCTGGGGTCGGACGACCCGACTGATCAACTGCGTCGTCGTCGCGATGAGGGCTTTCGGGCTTACAAGCTGAAGGTTGGTCGGAGGACAGTGAGAGAGGACATCGCCACCGTAAATCGGCTGCTGGAAGTCTTGCGTGAGAACGAATCACTTCGCCTTGATGCCAATCGGGCTTGGTCGTTTAACGATGCCGTCAGGTTCTGTCAAGAGGTCGACTTGGCCCGGATCGAATACGTTGAAGAACCACTGGTCGAGTCGACCGATCCGGCCGGGCTGGTGCAAGCCTGTCCGGCATTGCCGCTTGCTTTAGATGAAACCCTGCGCTCCATCCAGCCGAGCGATCTGCCGCAATTCGCAGGACTACGAGCGATAGTCCTGAAGCCGACTGTTTTGGGATGCGAACGAGCCATGCAGTTCGCCCGAGTTGCCTCACGACAAGGATTGCAGGTGGTAATGAGCTCCACCTTCGAAACTAGTCTCGGGTTGACGGCTATCGCCCACCTGGCCGCGGCTGCCGGTTCACCACCAGCAGTCTCCGGCCTGGACACCGTTCGATGGTTGGCCGAGGATCTGACGCGGGAGTCGATACGGATCAAAGACGGAAGTATCAACATCGCCAGCCTCCCCGGCGGGCAGACCATTGATTGGCATCGCTGCGAGGAAATCGATGGCGAGTGAATTACCGACAGGGTTGCTGAGTGCGGCTGCGAGATTCCCGACCGCCGAGGCCGTAGTGACATCCCAGCGAATCTACACATATACAGATTTGACCGGCCTAATCCGGCAGAGTGTGGCGTCTCTCAAGCGGCAGGGCTTTGGTCCCCATGAACGGGTTGCGACTCTTGTCCGCAACGACGTACGTGAGATTGTCCTGCTCCATGCGTTGTGGCAACTGGGAGCGGTGGTCGTACCACTGTCGCATCGCTTCCCAGCGCCCGTGGTTCGAGAGTACGTAAGCGAGCTTGGCTGCGTCGGTCTGGTCTGCGACTCGACCCAGGCCGACGATCCACAGTTGCCGGAGCTCCGGCGGCTCGCTCTGAGTGAAGTCGTCGATCTGCGATTGGATGGCAACGACAAAGTTGATTCGGCCGATCGTCCCATTGACAATCGTCCGGCCACCATCATGCTAACGTCGGGGAGTTCCGGCCGGCACAAGGCAGTCGTGCACTCGTTGGCCAATCACGCCCACAGTGCGCTCTCATCCAACACCAATCTGCCGTTGGGACCAGGTGATCGCTGGCTACTGTCGCTGCCGCTCAATCACGTTGGTGGATTAGCCGTTCTGTTTCGGGCAGCCTTGGCCGGCGCGGCCGTGGCAGTGCCCGATAGCGGTGTGGATCTGCGCGAATCGATTGTGACGCTACGGCCCACCCATCTGTCACTGGTGGCCACGCAACTGAAACGACTGCTGTCCCGCCCACTAGATAACACCGTCTGCTCACATTTGAAGGCGGTCCTGGTCGGAGGCGGCCCACTCGCAGTCGATTTGATGGAGCGCGGCAGCGCATTGGGCTTGCCGGTGGTGGCTACCTATGGCTGCACCGAAATGGCCTCGCAGATAGCGACCGGCCGCCTGGATGATCACAAGCAACCGTCGCTGTCCTCCGGTCGCGCCTTGGAGTTTTGCAATCTCACGATAGCCGACGACGGTGAGATTTGGGTTTGCGGAAAACAGCTGTGTTTGGGTTACATGGAGTGCGGTGAGGTCAACTCGGTCACCGATGCTGAGGGTTGGTTCCACACCGGCGACCTGGGCCGGCTTGACCCGGAGGGGTATTTGACTGTGCTGGGTCGCAAGGACGACATGTTCATCAGCGGTGGCGAGAATATCTATCCTGCCCAGATCGAGGCGGCTCTGTTCAGTCACGGGGGGATCGAGGACGCAGTGGTGATTGCACTGGAGGATGAGACCTTTGGGCATCGCCCGGCGGCGATTATGAAGCTCGCGCCTGGTCCGGTGCCGACTAGAGAGGCGCTGGCGGGTTTCTTATCGGACCATCTGCCGGCCTACATGCTTCCGGTTCGTTATTTTGCCTGGCCGTGCGGCCCAGGGGAGACGGCGCTCAAGCCCAATCGCATCGCATTGACCCGGCAGGCCATGACGGGTGAGCTTCCGGAAATCACTTGATGCTGTCCAGACCCAAACGCAGTTTCTCGGGTAGCGGCATTTTCTCGCCGCTCTTCTTATCAATGGCAACATGCACCGTTCGGAGCGTGGCCGCCAATCGCTCTCGGCCGTCGTTGAACTCGTAACCGAGCACAAACGAGCTATTGCCGATGGACTCCGCCTTCAACGTGATAGTCAGGGAGTCGCCATGAAAAAGCGGACGTTTGTAGTCGGCTTCGGCATGGGCGATCAGGACGTAATAGTCGGCATCGCGAATAATGAAATCAAGCCCGACCCCGATCGATTTCATGAAGGCTTCGTAGGCGGTGTGGGCAATACGGAAGTGGTTGACAAAGAAGGTTATCCCGGCCGCGTCGGTGTCGTGCAACTTGATATTGGTTTTGGTCTCGAACAATCTGAGCGCCCCTTTCGGCTAAAGATTCCGCTGGGCATGGGGAACATTTTACCTATATTAACCGTCTTGAAATGAAGTGTAAACGATGAATTGCAAATATTACCAACCGCAGCAACAGGAGTCTGTATGAAATTCAAAACCATCGCACTTTGGATAGCCCTTCTGGGAATTGCCATCTTGGCCACCGGTCCGACGATCATGGCCGCCGACGATCAGGCTGTTCCCCAGCGTGAGGAGATCGGCGACCAGTACAAATGGAAGGTCGAGGACATTTACGGTTCTCTCGAGCAGTGGGAAGCCGATTACCAGCACCTGGACTCGAGTGTCGCCAGTATCGATGCCTTCAAGGGGCGGCTGAGCGAATCGCCTGAAGTGCTTTTGGAGTGTTTGAAACTCTCAGACAGCCTTGATATAATTGTCAGCAACCTGTACGTCTATGCCTACCTGAAACTTGATGAGGACAATCGCCAGAGTCAGTACCAGGAACTGGGTGGTCGCATTTCGCAGCTCAATTCCCGCCTCGGTACCGCCCAGTCGTTCATCAGGCCCGAACTCCTGACGCTTGACAAGGCCACCGTTGACAGATTTATGGCGGCGAAACCGGAGCTGGAGACATACCGTTTTTATCTGGAAGATCAACTGCGGCGTCAAGAGCACATCCTTTCCCCGAAAGAAGAAAACCTGCTGGCCTTGGCATCGAGTGTGACGCGCAGTCCGCAGGCGGTATTCAACATGGTTGAAAACGCCGATCTCAAGCTGGGCACTGTGGCCGACCCCGATGGCAACCTGGTGGACCTCACCTGGGGCCGATACAGCAATATCATGCGTCAGACCGATCGCGACTATCGCAGCCGGGCCAACGACACTGTTCAGGCATCATACCTGCGCTACATCAATACCCTGGCGGCGACGCTTGATGCCTCGACGCAGAAGGACTGGTTTTTGGCCCAGGCCCGCGGCTACAACAGCTGCCTGGAGCACTCGCTGGACAACGACAATATCCCGGTTGACGTTTTCCACAATCTAATCAAGACCGTCAACGAAAACCTCGAGCCGCTGCACCGCTGGAATGCCCTTCGCAAACGAGTGCTGGGCTATGATACGCTTTGGACATACGATTTATCAGTGCCGCTCTTGCCGGAGTTTGAGAAGAAATACAGCTACGAAGAGGGTAAGGATCTCGTGCAGCATGGTCTTCAGCCGATGGGCAGCGATTATCTGTCCGACTTCGGCCAAGGGCTCAATTCCGGGTGGATCGATGCTTTTGAAAACGAGGGCAAAGGCTCCGGGGCCTATTCCTGGGGTACTTATACGTCACATCCCTATATCCTTCTCAACTGGTCCGGTCAGCTCGGTGACGTCTTCACCCTGGCACACGAGATGGGCCACGCCTTGAACAGCTATTATTCAAATCGAAACGAACCTTACGTTTATAGCAATCATTCCTTGTTTACGGCTGAGGTAGCCTCGACCTGCAATGAGGCTGTTCTGATGAAATACCTTCTGGCCAACGCCGAGACCAAAGAAGAGAAGATGGTCCTGCTCAACTACTACATCGAGCAGATAGAGGGGACCTTCTTCACCCAGGTCATGTTTTCGGAATTCGAAATGGCCATCCACGACCAGATTGAAAACGGCGGCGCTACCTCGGTTGATTACTTCCGTAAGACCTACCGCGACATTTTTCAGAAGTACGGCGGTCCGGACGTGATGATCGGTCCCAACAACGATATGAGCGGGATGAAAATCTCTCATTTCTATCGCGAGTATTATGTCTACCAATACGCGACCTGTTATGCCGCCGCTCAGGCTCTGTCGCAAAAGATCCTCGAAGGTGATCCGGGAGCGCTGGACAAGTACATGCAGTTTCTGGCGACCGGCTCTTCCAAGTATCCCGTGGATATCCTGAAGGCCGCCGGGGTCGACATGACTCAGCCCGACGCGGTCGAGCGCACCGTCCGTCTCTTTGGAGAGTTGGTAACCGAAATGGAGAACTTGATGTTTCCGGGCTGATGCCCTCAACATCTCAGATAGACTGGCTGTACGGTCGCAGGCCCTTCCTGCGGCCGTTTTTTTTTGGAGGAGGACCGCGGGGCCAAACAAAAAAACGACGATAAGCTTGATTTTTGTCGCAGCCGGGCGACATTTGGGAACCGAATCACACGCAGCCTGTTTATGAATTCAATTGAAGCTTTTATTGATTGATGAGAGTAAAGGAGACTAAGCCATGATGATCAGCAAGAAGATGGCCAAGGCCATCAACGAACAAGTCACCAACGAATTCAACGCCTACTGGATTTACCAGCAGATGGCGTTCTCTTTCGAGACAATGGGTTTCAAGGTGTTTTCGCAGTGGTTTGTAGCTCAGGCTACCGAAGAACGCGGCCACGCCGAGAAAATGGCCAAGTACCTGTTGGATCAAGGTGCCGACGTGCAACTGCTATCCCTGGCCAAGCCCCAGGCGGAGTTTAAGACTGTGGCCGATGTTATCCAGGGCGCGCTGGATCATGAACTCAAGGTGACCAAACAGATCAATGCCCTGATGGACATAGCTGTCACCGAAAAAGACCACGCCAGCGCTCAGTTCCTGCAGTGGTTTGTGCAGGAGCAGGTCGAGGAGGTGGCCACCGCCAAAGAGCTGTTGGACCTGGTCAAGAAGGCCAAGACCGACGACCAGATTCTCCTGTTGGAAAGCCGGATTATGGCCCTGCGTGGCCCGGCCGGGCCAAAGGCCTAAGGCACCGGCAGGCACGTTTTTTGGTAAGTAGTGATATTTGGCAGCCGTCTCCAAAGCAGGAGGCGGCTGCGCTTCTGTTTAATCGGTTGGCCGTCAAGAGCTTGGTGGCTAGTTGGTTATCCCGCCTCAGCCCACTCCGGTTGACCCAGAAAACCACTTGACTAATCCTCAAAACTCCGTATAATTTCTTTGTACAGAATGAGTTACGGCAAAGTGCCGAACTCCGCCCATCATGCTATTGACAGGACCCTGTCGAGTACCTCTGCCCGTTTTAGCGATCCTGCCGATAACATCAGTGTTGGACAGTTGGGTTGTGGGCTTTGTTCCGGTAGTCAACGATGCAGTCCGCCAGCGCATGTTCCTGCCTCGTCAAAGCTTCCGGAGATCGACTCTACCGTGACCGGTGACCACAGAGAGAAAATGAGCAAAATCTCCATAGGAATCTGCTGATGCTTAAGAAATGTCTGCTGCTGGTTTGTGCCGTGGCTGTGCTGGTTTCGTCAGTACTGGCCCGGCCCCACGAAACTTACTTCCGCTTCCGTCTGGAGGACCCGGAGTCGATCTCCAAGCTGTCCCGCATGATCTCTATCGACAATCTCCGCGATGGCTACATTTACGCCTATGCCAATGAAATCGAGTTGGCCGAGTTTGATCGCCTGGGCTACACCTACGAGATATTGCCGGCTCCTTCGTCATTACATAAGGCCACCATGGCCACCACCAAGGACGGCATGAAGGCTTGGGATGCCTATCCTACCTATGAAGCCTTTGTCGCCCAGATGAACCAATTCGCAGCCGACTATCCTGATCTCTGCCGAATTGTCAATATCGGAACTACTGTCGAGGGGCGGGCGCTTTTGTTTGCCAAGATCTCCGACAATGTCAACGTCGAAGAGAACGAACCGGAGGTGTTGCACACCGGGACTATGCATGGCGACGAGACCACCGGCTATATTCTGATTCTGCGTATGATTGACTCGCTGCTGACGTCATACGGGACCGTCCCGGAAATAACCGACATGGTCGACGGTATGGAGATCTGGCTCAACCCCCTGGCCAATCCGGACGGCACCTACGCCGGCGGCAATAGCACCGTCAACGGCGCCACGCGCTACAATGCCAACGGTTATGACCTCAATCGCAACTTCCCGGACCCTGAGGACGGACCAAATCCCGGAGGTACCTGGCAGCCCGAAACCATTGCCTGGATGGCCTTTTTGGATTCGATGAGCTTCGTCATCTCGGCCAATTTCCACGGTGGCGCCGAAGTGGTCAATTACCCCTGGGATACCTGGGTACGAAGACATGCCGATGACGCCTGGTGGCAGGATATCAGCCACGCCTATGCCGACAGCGCCCAGGCCCATTCGCCGTCGGGCTATATGACCGACCTCAATGACGGCATCACCAACGGGTATGATTGGTATACGACCGCCGGTTGCCGCCAGGACTATATGAATTACTTCCAGCATGGTCGTGAAGCCACGATAGAAATCTCCAACACCAAACTTCTCCCGGCCTCCCAGCTCCCGGCCCATTGGGGATACAATCGCATTTCATTGTTCGACTGGCTGCGCAACGCCTTCTACGGCATCAAAGGGACCGTGACCGATTCACTGACCGGAGATCCGCTTCATGCTATGATTGAAGTGGTCGGCCACGATGAGGACAGTTCGCAGGTCTACACCGATCCCGATGTGGGTGATTATGTTCGCATGATTGAGCCCGGTACCTGGGACTTGCAGTTCACCTCGCCCGGGTATTACACCAAACTCATTTCAGACGTCACTATCTTTGACGGCGAGACGATTAATCTCGATGTTCAAATGGCCCCGCTGCCCAATGAACCGATTTTGAGTTTCGTCGGCCACGATGCCGGTCCGGTTGATCCCGGCGACAACGTGATAATGAACATCACCCTGGCCAACAACGGCGCCGGTAATGCCAACAATACAACGGCCACTCTGGCTTCATCCGATACCCTGGTGGTGATTAGTCAGGCCGGCACGACTTTCCCGACCATAACGGCCCTGGGCGGTACGGCCGAGTCGAATACCTCGTTCGAGTTTAGCATATCCAGCGACACTCCCGAAGAGCACCAGTTGGACTTCGACCTGTATCTCTCCGCGGACGGTGGCTACTACGACACTTTGGGTTTCTCATTGATCGTAGGCCTCAGTGTCGAGGACTTCGAGAGCGGGGATTTTTCGATGTTCCCCTGGCAGATGTCCGGAAGTATGCCCTGGGTAACGGTTGGCGGCGGCTACGAAGGTTCCTGGGCGGCCAAATCCGGCGCTATCACCCACAGCCAGAGTTCGACCATGCAGGTTACGATGCAGGGATTGGAGGCCGGTCAGATATCGTTTTACTACAAAGTGTCGTCCGAGTCAGGATATGACTACCTGAGATTCTACATCGGAGCGCAACAGAAGGGTGAATGGTCCGGCAATGTCGACTGGACCGAGGCCACCTATGCTACCACCGGCGGCGACCTCACCTTCAAATGGACCTATTCCAAAGACGGCTCCCTGTCCGCCGGCAGCGACTGCGGCTGGGTCGACCTGATTACCTTCCCGTCCTCAAACTCCGATCGTGACGGCGACGGTGTTCTCAACGCCGTCGACAACTGCCCCGACACCTTCAATCCCGACCAGGCCAACGACGACGGCGACAGCCGAGGCAACGTCTGTGACAATTGCCCGACGGTTGACAATCCCGATCAGGCCAACGGCGACGGTGATAACCGCGGCGATGCCTGCGACAACTGCCCTACGGTTACCAACGCCAACCAGGAGAATCACGACGGCGATAGTTGGGGTGATGCCTGTGATAACTGTCCCAGCACCGACAACCAGGATCAGGCCGACGCCGATTCCGACAATGTCGGCGATGTTTGTGACAACTGCATGACAGCGGCCAATCCGTTGCAGGAAGACACCGATAGCGATACCGTCGGTGACAGCTGCGACAATTGCATCGAAGTCGCCAATACCGACCAGGCCGACGCCGACGGCGACGGCATCGGTGATGCTTGCGAGCCCATGATCTGCGGCGACATAAACGGTGATGGTGAGGGTCCCGATATTGTCGATTTGGTATACCTTGTCGCCTACATGTTTGGCGGCGGGCCCCAACCGCCGGTAATGTCTGCGGCCGATGTTGACGGTATCTCCGGTGGTCCAGACATTGCCGATCTGGTCTATCTGGTCAATTACATGTTCTCGCAGGGACCGAATTTGCAGTGCCCGTAGATTCGGGCAGCCTTTGACTCGACTCAAAACAACTGCGGCGAGAGTGTCCGATACGCTCTCGCCGTTTACTTGTTTGGGGGGAGAGGCAGCCCGGTCGTTATGGCCTCAGGAGGCCTTCGATTTGGTCGATATCTTTCTGGGCCTGCAGGTAGTCCTCGGGGCGACCTATGTCCAGCCAGTAGCCGTAATGAGCGTGAGTAGCTATAGGTTCTCCGCGGCTGAGCATGTCGGACACCAGTTGATCAAAACCATATGGTTGGTCGGCCGGTATTGTCTGAATCAGGCTGCTCGACAAAACATAGAGGCCCATCGAAACAGTCAACGAACTACGAGGTTTCTCCTCGAAACCACTTACCAAGCCGTCATTGTTCGTTTCAATAACACCGAAGTCGACGATGCTGTCACGCCGATAAACAGCTATCGTTAGTCGGGCGCCGCTTTGCAGATGGGTCTCAAACAGCCTACCAAAGTCCAGGTCGGTCAGGATGTCACCATTGGCAACCAGGAAATCTTCGGGCAACCCTGGAATAAGTCGCAAGGGGCCGATAGTCGACAACGGTTGGGTCTCGCGAGAATACCGGCACTCCAGACCAAAACGTTGGCCGTCGCCAATGACTGCCTCAATCTGATCGGCCAGGTGGTTTACGGCCAGGTGGACACGATGGACCCCGGTGTCGGCCATGCGCCTCAGTAGCACTTCCAATATAGAGCGATCCCCGATCTTCACCAGGGGCTTGGGCAGATCGGTCGTCAGCGGCCGCAGGCGACTACCTTTGCCGCCGGCCAGGATCACCGCTGTCATGTCACCTCTATTCAGGAGAGCCTCTCATTCGATAGGATCATACGTTTCGATAGGCCGCCGACAGCGGGTCGGCGATCAACCCTGACCGTACGGCATCAACGATTTCCTTTATGCCGCCGGCCACGGTGTGCTCGATCTGAAAACCAAGAGCATCCCTGATCTTGTCAAACTTCACCCGGTAGTTCCGCGGATCCTCATCATTGCTGACCCACGATACCAGTTCCGAAGCCTCGGGACAAACATCCAGTATCATGCCGACCAACGTCTTCTTCTGATAGTTCTCCCCGGAATCACCAACATTGAAGGCTTGTCGGGCAATGATTTCGGTCGGTGCCTCGATGACCATCAGGCAAGCGCGAGCCAAATCATGAGTGTGACAATACGGCCGCCAGAATTGTTCACCGAAGACATCCAGCTTGCGCCCCAGAGCCAGTTCCCGGCTGAACTCGTTGACAGTCAGATCAAAGCGGGGCCGTGGTGATAGGCCGTAGGCGGTGGCAAAGCGGAGTACCGTGCCGGTCGGAGCATCGGACCCGTCCCCGAGCAGCTCTCTCTCAAAGTCGACTTTGAGCTGAGCGTACAACGATACCGGGTTGAGGGGAGAACTTTCGTCAACCCAGCCGTCGTCCTGGGCCATGCGACCGTAATTGGAGCAGGTGGAAGCAAAGACAAATCGCTCAACGTTTCTTCTGCCGCATGCCCGCCAGAGCCTGAGGGAACCTTCGCCGTTGACCGCCTTGGCCAGTTCCGGATCAGCCGCACAGGCGGGATCACCGACGATAGCGGCCAGGTGCACCACGGCATCAACCCCGGTCACGGCGGCGTCAAGTTTCCGCTGATCAAGCAAACTTGATATGTGCAACTCGAAGCGAGGATGATCCCGGAAAGCCAAAAGACTCTCGCCGCCGAACCTGAGATTATCCAGAGCCCGCACATGGTGGCCGGCCCGGAGGGCCTCGGCCGTCAAGACCGAGCCGATATACCCGGCACCACCGGTAATCAGCATCTTGCGAATGGCGTTCATTTTGGCCCCACTCCGGTGCTACAACTTGTCCAGGATTGCCCGGGCCTCCTTGAGCTTGTCACCCGACAAGCCAAGATCGATGGCTTTGCGTAACTGAGTCGCCGCCTCGGGATCGTCCTGCATATATAGAGCTAGCCCCAGTCGGAAGAATGGCAGCGGGTGGTTTGGGTGGCGCTTTCCGGCCTTGCGCGCTTCACCCACGGCCAAATCAAATCGCCCGGACTGATAGTAAACAAAAGAGAGATTGCAGTGCGTGTAGACATCACCTCCGGCGTCGAACAAGGAGCCGCGGGCGATATTCATAGCGTTGTCCAGGTCTGTCTCCTCCAAGGCCAACAGGCGCGAATACCAGAAGCAATTGCTGTGGTTGGGGCGGTCGATCGCATAGTTGGCGGCCAGTTGGGCCAGAGCCTCTTCTTTGCGGCCCAGGAAATACTTGGCTCGTGCCTGCTCGACGCCGGCCTCCATGAGATCAGGTTCGATCTGCAACGCCTTTTCGGCCAGCGCCAGGCCATCGCTGTATTTTCCCAGGTCTGAGGCCAGGTCGGCCGCAAGGATGAGGATGTCGGTGTTATCTGCCGCTACCTGTTGCAGGACCTCCAAAACCTGTGTCTGTTGGGCTTGCTTGTCGCGGAGCTGCAGCTGGTCTATGAACCTGGCCACCGCTTCGTGAGCGCCTGCAACCAAAGGATAACTGGAGGCAAACAGATCCATCGCTTCCTTCGTCCGGCCGACTTCGACCATCTGTTTGGCCGCTTCTATCGCCAGCTCTGGGTACAGCTCGGCGAACCTCGGATAGTCGTCAAAGACCTTCATGGCTCGGGCTGGTTCCCCGAGGCGGTTATACATGGCCACTATCCCTTCGAAGGCGGCCCGATACAACGTGTCGAGATCGAGGGAGCGGCGATACAAACTGTCTGCCAGGGCGTATTCGCGAAAGGCGTGGCGGCTGACAAGTTCAGCCGCGGCCGTCAGCCAGTCGGCCTGGGTCGAGTGATATTCAATCATCTGCTTCACTTGGAGGTCTGCCTGCTCTTCCAGACCGGTCTTCTTGTACATCCAGGCCCTCCCGGCCCGGATCTCCTTGTCGTTGGAATGGGGTGGCTTGACCCCTTCCAGGGCACGGGTCGACTCCTTTTCCTCCATGATCCCGACCAGACGCGCGGCCAGAAGATAATCGACAAACTCAATACACTCTTCATCCCATTGCTCGGCCCTGATTCCTCTGCGAATGGCGGCGACATCATCGCGGATGCTTATAGTTGCGGCGATATCGCTTGAGATGAAGAGGCCATAGTAAAGCGAGGAATAGGTCTCTCCCAGCGCCTGTACTACCGACCCTCGGGTGGTCATAGCCGCCGTGCGATTACCGACGAAAATGTGATAGAGGTAGCTGAGCATCAGCTTGACCGTTTCGGCTTCCGGTTTAACGGCGTATCGTTGAACTACTCTTCTTGCGACCGATCCGTAACCATGACGCAAAGCCCGGAAGAAGTGCTCGTCGACCACGAACGGGTCACTGTTCGCAGGGACCACAGATAATTCCGAGGCGTGTATGCTGGAATCTATCAAGCCGATCGATTCGTACCACTCGGCCAGCGCCAGGGAGTAATCAGATGACATGGCCGTGGTACTGGCAGCTCGCTCCCGATAAAACGCGGCCGAATCAGGTTTCTGCTCAAGCCAGAAACTGCGCGCGATGATCAGGTCGCCGGTGCCTTCATGAAGGCCGTCCTTGACAGCGCCACGTACGGCATCACGCGCTCGCGAGTACTGGCCGGAGGCAATCATGGTTCGAGCCAGCCCGGCACGCAAAACCGGATCGGTCGGCTCCAGGGTCGTCATGGCGCCGGCCGCCTTGAGTGCTTCGGAGTAGCTTTCGAGGCGCATAAACATCCGATACTGCCCGGCCTGGGCGCGCACATCGGAGGGCCTGGCCGAGCCCACTACCATGTAGAGGTTAAGGGCTTCGAGGTACTGCCGTTGTGCTTCAAAGATCATCGCCCGACCGAGGGCGGGGCCGGGATCACCGGCGTCTATCTCCCCGATCTCATCAAACTCCTTGGCGGCCCGATCAAACTCAAATGCCTCTACAAGATCTGTCCCTTCGGCAAAGCGATCGGCTTTGGCCTGTTGCGGGTCTCCGCCACACCCACCCAGCCAGAACAGCAGCGCAAAAATCAAAACAGACTTAACCATATGCAGATTCCTTTTCAATCTTATTGTCTTATACCACAATCGCTTAAAATAGTGGCCGGGAGCCGGATAAACAATGGCAAATCCTGCCGCAGCCGCAGATTTTGCCCACTCGGATCCGGCCCAGCAAAATACGTGCGAAACAGTGTAAAATATATTGTGTATACCTAATGGCAATCTATATTGAATGTATGACAACATTGGCATCACATGGACTGGTAAAAACTTACCGCAAGCGGTCGGTCGTGGATAATGTCTCTATAGAAGTGAATCCGGGCGAAGTTGTGGGTCTGCTGGGGCCCAACGGGGCCGGCAAAACAACTACGTTTTACATGATAATCGGCTTCATCAAACCGGATGAGGGGTCGGTCTTGCTCGGCGCCAGGAAACTGACACGTCTGCCGATGTATCGGCGCTCGCGGCTTGGTATCGGTTACCTGGCTCAGGAGGCATCGGTTTTCCGCAAGATGACGGTCGAAGATAATGTCATGTCGGTCCTGCAGTTTCGCGGGCTGGGGCGGCAGGAGCGCAAGCGGCGTCTGGAATCCCTCCTGGAGGATCTGGATATATCCCACCTGCGTAAGAACAAGGCCTTTACGCTCTCAGGGGGCGAGCGGCGGCGAGTCGAGATAACCCGGGCCCTGGTAAACGAGCCGAAGTATATGCTTTTGGACGAACCGTTTGCAGGGATTGATCCGATCGCCGTCGAGGACATCCAGAAGGTCATAAGGCGTCTGACGGCCAAAGGACTGGGCGTCCTTATTACTGACCACAACGTGCGGGAGACGCTTTCGATTTGTGATCGGGCCTACATAATGTGCGAAGGCAAAATACTTAAAGCCGGTACGTCCCAATACCTGGCCGATGACCCGGAGGCTCGCAAGATCTACTTGGGTGAGAAGTTCCAGCTCAATTAGCGACGTCGGTGTTGAAAAGGTGAACGTAAATGCGGCTCGCGGTAAATCCGGCTATCGATAGTTCCGATAACCGGACTAAGGACATTAATCACCGCGACTGCGGGCAACAATTTGATAGGCAGCGAGTTAAAACGTGAAACTCGGACTTCATTTATCAACTCAACTAAAACTGGCACCGCAGCTCATACAATCTCTGAAGATGCTGCAAATGCCGGTCCTCAAGCTGGAACAGACTATTCGCCACGAACTGGCCATCAACCCCCTTCTGGAGGAAGTCGAGGAGCTGGAACCCAGCGACGCCGAGACCCTGGACGAAAAAGAAACCGAAGTAGACGAACATGAGTCGGTTGATTGGGACGAGTATCTATTTGAAGATGAAGAGGGTTACAAAGTTCGCGATGTGCGCGAGCAACCGGAAGAGCGGTTTGAAGGATCGGCGGCCCATCAGGAATCGCTGTACGAGCATTTGATGGAGCAACTCACCTACCTGAAACTCTCTCATGATGAACGTCTGATCGGTGAGTACATCATCGGCAACATCGCCCCCAACGGGTATTTGACCATTACTGTCGACGAAATGGCTGAGGAGCTGGAGGTTGATTCCGAGACGATAGAGAAGGTCCTGAAAATAATCCAGGGCTTTGATCCTCTGGGCGTTGCCTCGCGGGATCTGAGAGAATCTCTTTTGACGCAGCTTCGAGAGAGAGGTCTGGTGGGCGGTCTGGCCTATCGCATCGTTGATGAGCACATTCATGAGCTCGACCGGAAATCCATTCAACAACTGGCGCGTTTGATGAGTGTCCCTGCTGAAAGAGCACAGCAGGCTCTCGAGGTCATAAAGAGCCTGGCCCCAACTCCGGTGCAGGGCCGATTCGACGCCGGCGCCATCCCGGTAGTACCTGATTTGGCCATAGAACGGTTTGGTGACGAGTTCCACGTCATGCACAATGACGCCAACATTCCACGACTGAAAATCAACTCCGGCTACCGCGCCCTGATGAAACGTGGCAGTGCCTCGACGACCGAGACCAAGGACTATATCAAGCAGAAGCTGGAGCAGGCCCGCTGGCTTCTCAACTCGATCAACCAGCGACGGACGACCATGGTCCGTGTAATGGAAGCGGTCATAGAACGACAAAGGGACTTCTTTGAACAGGGGCCAGCCTTCCTCAAGCCGCTCATCATGGAGGAAATTGCTCAGGCGGTGGATATGAACGTGGCAACGATCAGTCGGGTTTCCAGCGGCAAATACGTTCAGACACCCTTTGGTGTGTACGAAATCAAGTACTTCTTCAACTCCGGGATAACTCGTGATGACGGCTCCGACATGTCCAAACGTTCGGTCAAGCAGCGACTCAAAGAGATCATTGCCACCGAGCCTCCTGAAAAGCCGTATTCCGACCAGGAGATATATCGCCGTCTAAACGCTGAGGGGATCCAGCTGGCCAGGCGAACCGTCACCAAGTATCGCGAGGAGCTCAAGATCCGAGCGGCTCGACTGCGCAAGAGGGTCAGCTGACCACCATTACCGCTCAGTGCCGGCGTGCCCCCAGGCGGGGGGCAGGATCGGCGCCTTGGGCTGCCTTCAACTCGTTCAACCAATGTTCTTGCGGGAATGTCGGCTATCGATGCTGCTAGTTGGCTTCCGCGATGTGCGGCAATTTGAGGAATCGGCGCTGCATTTTGGCCTATGTGCCAACCGTGCCAACCGATTGGCCGTTGTTACGTACAAGGGGTATGGTTGAATGAAGATCTCGCCGAGGGAGATTTTTTGCTGACAACATGATAATACGGTGTTATTATGCACTTGTAGATTGAATTGATGAGGCCACGGGATTGATCCAGAACTCGCTCGTCTTAAGTATGACGTTACAATGTACCAGGGGGTTGGTACTTGGATGGGAGGATGTCTGAGATACTGCCACACCTGGTGACGCCGATTCGCCTATGCGAGTGCTGGTAATTGGACAAAATCGCCACCACGAGGGCGATATTCAACATTAACCGCAGGTTGAACTGCAATTTTATCCCCCTAAGGAGGATTCAACCATGCACACGACGATAACGGCCCGACACTTTGAACTGACCGATGAGATTAGGGAGCGTACCGAGGCGGATATCGAGGGGTTGACACGCTATTTCGAGAATATCATATCGGCCGACATGGTGCTTGAGAAGGAACGGCACCGGTATAGCGCTGAATTACGAGTTAAGGTGTTCAACAACACTCTGAATGCGACCGCAGAAACCGATGACATGTATACGGCCATAGCGGCGGCGGTCGAAAAGGCCAAAACCCAGCTCAAAAAGCACAAGGGTAAGCTCAAGGAGAAGCGTCCGGAGGAGATTGCCGAGACCATCGGTGAACTTACCCGCCCCTCAACCGACCCGGAGTCTCTGGATATGTAGGCTGTTGTATTGCAAAGACTTACGGCCCGCCCCAACTGGGGCGGGTTTTTTTTGTGGGGCGGATAAGGGAGAAGGATGCATGTCCGGCCGTGAATATCGGTTGCGCTGGAACAAGTCGTGTGCCTTATTGGTAAAGGATAGGAAGGGAAGGAGGAGGCCATGGAATTGGCCACCGGCGCACAGTCTTTCGGCGAGTATGTCTTTTATGCCATCACAGCCCTTGTTTTGACCTTCGGTGTTGTTGCTGTCGGTCTGCGAGGCAGTGCTCGTAGAGGTGCACCTCATCTTCTCTGCCTTCTGGCCACTCCCTTTCTGTTTGGATGGCACCTATATCTTTTGTATGTATCCCCAGCTCCAGGGTCGAGTTTTGCTGTTCATGTTCACGGGCTGGGTGTGGCCGATTGGATCGTTGGTTACGCCGCCGTTGCTGCCGCCGTCGTTGTCGCAATATCCGGCGCGGTCGACTGGATCCTGAATCGCCGTCGCGATGCGGTCGTGCAGGCCGGCTTTGCGGCCACCGTCGTGTTGCTACTCATAGCCGGGGGGCGATCATGGGCCCCCGAGTTTCTTGCCGGATTGGTGCTGGTGTTGACGCTGGCCCTGACCCACTATCAGCTGGCCGAATCTGAGCGCATCCAATAAACATATTCTTGGCACAAGAGCAGGTTGAACAAACCCTCGTGGTTGAGTCGCTCTGTCATGCCGGCAGCTGAATCAAAATCATGCACCGGCGTGAACTCGACTCTGTCAAACTCCCGTTGGGTAGAGGGTATGGCAGCCAGGCGTTCGGCCATTTCACCCACGCCCAGATTGGATTCGATCAGGGCCAGCAGTTGCGGCCGCTCGCCACGGAAAATCTCCCGGCCGTAAGCCAGGGGGATGACGCTGAACTCCTGGGGTGTCAGCCCCAGCTCTTCCCTCGCCTCCTGCCGCAGACTGTCTATCAGCACGACATGCAGATTGGTCCAGGTAGTGACGAAGTCCACCGAGCCGGCCACGGTCGGCCCTACCGTACCGGCCAGGGAGGCCAGATGGCCCGCCCGGCGCAACAGAACAAGCCGGCGATCAGAACCATCCCGGACTGTCAACCAGGCGCACACTCCCAGGCATGTAGCCAGCGGGTTGTTGTTTAGTGTATGGTTAGGTAGCTTATTGAGATAATACTGCCTGAGGGTTTCTCCCCGTTCACGCCATATCTCATGCCGATAATCCAGTGCAAAACAACTTCCGGCCTGCAAGGCGTAGTCGCAGGGCTGGACCCGGAGGTACGGTTTGTGGCCACTCAAGTCGACTTCCTTGGCGTGCATCGCCGGCGCTCCCGAGTACAATCGCCCGGCCTCTGTCATGCCAGCGATCATCTCCTTGGCAAAGTTGGCGATGAGGGGATCGACAATGCAAAACTCTTCCTCATCGTACCTGATTGACACCCGCCGTGGGTCGCAGCCATCGCGGCCGAAAAACCGAACAATATCGTAGTACCCTGACGGCATGGCAGGAACCCCGGCCAGGCGCGCGGCCGCCATCGCCGGGGATCCGAAGTGCTCCCTCAGGCAGTGTTCATAGCTGTCGTGGTCGAGATACTTCATGAACTCAAAAACAGAATAGTTGTGCCGGCGACAGCAATAACAGCCCCGAGCGCGGCCCGCAAGGTGACTTTCTCGCGATAGAAGAGGAACACCAGCGGCAGAATCATCACCGGTGTCATCGAATTCAGCGTGGCCGCCACGCCGGTGGCAATGTATTTCACCGCCACCAATGACATCCAGACGCCCAGGAAGGGACCAACCACGGCGCCGCCGCCACACAATCCCAGAGCTTTGCGGTCACGCCAGGCAGATGCCAAGCGACCAAAGTCTCCACGCACGATCGTAAGCGCGGTTATGCCACCCAGTGCCACCAGCATACGAATGTATGAAGCCGACATGGGAGCGACCGTTCCTCCGGCATAAAACATGCCTTGCTTGGCCAGCACCAAGCCAACTGCCTGGCCCATGGCGGCTGCGATCCCCAACAGCACCCCTTTAGCCAAGGTACCGGAGTCGGGATGGCTCCGCTGAACATCGTTGGCCGCCATCTGTTTCGAGCGCCGCTCCAAAACCACCCAGGTGATGCCCGAAACGGTCAGCGCGATGCCGACCAGTTCAACCAAAGTCAGTTGTTCACCCAAGAACACCCAGGCTATGACGGTCGTCCAGATCGGAGCTGAGGCATACAATAGGCTGGTCAACCGGGGGCCGATCATTACCAACGCCTTAAAACCACAACCGTCCCCCAGGAGCAATCCTACCAATCCGGAGCCGGCCAGCCAACCCACCTGCGTAGAATTCAGCTCAGCCGGGAAGAGGCGCCCGTCCCACAGTATCAGAGTAATGCTGTAGATAGTGACCGCCATGACGAGACGGATCAGGTTGACTTGAAAGGAGCCGATCCGCTTGCCGGCCTCGGCAAAAAAGATCGAGGTAAAAGCCCAGAGCAGGGCGGTCGCCAGAGCCGCACATTCACCTAGGTATGGCATCACGGAATATACGCTTGATCCGGGTCAATTCCAAATGTAGTGACCGTGCCACAAGAGCCTGACGAACCGACCCCTCACATTCTTCATGTAATCCGCCACCCTGATCGGGCCTTGTCGTCGGCGTTCAATAGAAAAAGCGACGGACCATCTCGATCCGCCGCTCTTTCACGTTTCTATACCACCGGGTTGCCCTACTCTTCCTGGGCGACGCTGGCAACGTCGGTCAGCTTGTCGCCATCAAACAGCTTGATCAGCCGGACTCCCTGAGTGTTGCGACCGATGATGTTGATGTCCTTGACGTTTTGGCGATTGGCGATACCATGGGAAGTGATCAGAATCAACTCATCGGTTTCGAGTACTTCCTTGACCGCGACTACATCGCCATTTCGCTCGCTAGCTTTGACATTGATAATGCCCTTGCCGCCACGGTTGGTGAGCCGATAATCGTTGATAGCCGATCGCTTGCCGTAGCCGTTCTCCGTCGCCACCAGAAGTGAACTGTCGCGTCTGACGACAACCATACCGACCAACTGGTCCCCCTTGGCCAGGTTGATTCCCTTGACGCCATAAGCCGTGCGCCCCATGCCCCTGACATTGGCTTCATTAAACCGAATAGCCATGCCCTTCTTTGAGGCCAGGATGATGTCGTTGGTGCCGTCGGTGAGGTTGGCTTCAATCAGTTCATCCCCTTCGGGCAGGTTGATGGCATTGACGCCGGTCACGCGCGGGTTGGAGAATGCATCCAGAGAGGTTTTTTTGATAATGCCGTTGCGAGTCGCCATGATCACGTAGTTGTCGGGCGTAAACTGCTTAACTTTGCAGAAAGCAGTGATTTTTTCGTCCCGCTCCAGCCGACACATGTTGACGATTGGTTTGCCCTTGGCCAGCTTGCCGGCGGTGGGAATGCTGTGGACCTTCACCCAATAACAACGTCCCATGGTTGAGAAAAAGAGAATATAGTCGTGGGTCGAGGCGATAAAAAGGTGCTCGGCAAAATCGTCTTCTTTGGTTTCGATCCCCTTGACACCCTTGCCGCCGCGCTGTTGACGCCGATAGGCGCTGACCGACAATCGTTTGATATAGCCCAGGTGCGAGATAGTGATGGCCATTTCTTCTTCGGCGATCAGGTCCTCTACAGTCAACTCATCGGCGGCGCCCTGAATCTCCGTCCGGCGGTCATCGCCAAAACGCTTGGCCATGTCGGTGGTTTCATCCTTGATGATCTGCATCCGGAGCGCCTTTGATTCCAGGATAGCCTTGAGCTCGCTGATCTTCTTGATAAGCTCGCGATATTCTTCTTCGATCTTTTTGCGTTCCAGGCCGGTCAACCGCTGCAGGCGCATCTCCAAAATGGCCGTAGCCTGGATCTCGCTCAGCTTGAATCTCTTCATCAAGCGTTCATTAGCGGTGGGCGTATCCTTGGAACTTTTGATGGTCTCAATGATGGCGTCGATATTATCCAGGGCGATGCGGTAGCCTTCGAGGATATGCGCTCGCGCCTCCGCCTTACGTAAATCAAACTCGGTGCGCCTGACGACAACTTCATGGCGGTGATCAACGAAGGCCTGCAACATCTGTTTTAGGGTCAGCAGCTTCGGCACGCCATGATCGAGCCCCAGCATGTTCATGGCGAAGGTCGACTGCATGGTAGTGTGTTTGTAGAGCTGGTTGAGGACTATCTCCGATTGCTGGTCGCGCTTCAATTCAATCACAATGCGCATGCCATCGCGATCGGACTCGTCACGTAAATCACTGATACCTTCGATGTGCTTGTTGCGCACCAGGTCGGCGATCTTCTCCAACAGGTTGGACTTGTTGACCTGGAAAGGTATTTCGGTAACGATAAGCGCTTCCTTGCCGGTCTTCATTTTTTCGACTGCGACTCGGGACCGAATCAGGACGCGTCCTTTCCCGGTGCGGTAAGCCTGGCGAATACCTTCGCGGCCGTTGATTATCCCGGCGGTCGGGAAATCCGGTCCCGGCACGTATTTCATAAGGTCGTCGTTAGTGGATTCCGGCTCTTCGATCAGTCTTACGATGGCCCGGGCGATCTCGCTCAGATTGTGGGGCGGAATATTGGTGGCCATGCCAACCGCGATACCCGAGGATCCATTGCAGATAAGATTTGGGAACTTGCCCGGCAGCACCAACGGTTCTTCCCGGGTAGCGTCGTAGTTCTGCATGAATTCGACAGTTTCCTTGTCGAGGTCATTTAGCATCTCGACGGCGACGGGTGTAAGACGCGCCTCGGTATATCGCATGGCCGCGGCACCGTCGCCATCGACGGATCCGAAGTTGCCCTGACCATCGACCAGAGGATAGCGCATATTGAAGTCCTGGGCCATTCTGACCAGCGTCGGATAAACAACTTGCTCGCCGTGCGGATGGTAGTTGCCCGAGGTGTCACCGGCGATCTTGGCGCACTTCCGGTAGGGGCGACCGGGGTTAAGATGGAGGTCGTTCATGGCCACCAGAATACGCCGATTCGAGGGCTTGAGGCCGTCACGAATATCCGGCAGGGCGCGGTTGGTGATGACTGACATCGAGTAATCCAGGTAAGAGGACTTCATCTCCTCTTCCAGGAAAATAGGCTCAATCTTTTCGCGTTCCAGCGGCATAAATACGAATCCTGCAACTTGAGTTTGCGGCCGTGCGGGGCCCATTGTCTACAACACAGCAACTTAGGGTCAGGCATGCTCAAAAGCAACAAAAAAGCCTACCTATTGACGACTTTATCACATTGTGTCGCAATGCGTTAGATGGCGCGATCGGTTGTCTCAAATGTGTCCCGTTAAATCAAGTTATTGTCGACTGGCTCCGGCAAATGTCGTATAAGTTGTAGCATGAAAACTAAAATAGGTACCGCGATGCTTTTGGTTCTGGCCATCCTAACGGCAGCAACATTCTACCCCGCTCACGCTCAGGAGACTTTTGATATTTCCAAATACCTGGGCAACTGGCGTGGGTGTGGTGAGGCGTATATTCCATACCTGGGGACCTCTCTGGCCTTTGATGGCAAGGCCAGCTTCCACAACGACTCAACCGGTGCTTATGTTCGCACTGCCGCCAGCGGGCAAGCCCTGCTGCTGACCTATGCCGACTCCGGTCGTTTTGTGATCGACCCGGCTAGCGATTCGATTACATGGGACATCTGGGATAACTTCGGCCGCTATTCGCAATATCACGGCGTGGCTCAGGGTGATATGCTGAAGGGTAAACAGAAACGAGGGAGCTTGGTCTATACTATGATCACTAGGTTTCTATCGAGCGACTCAATTGTGGTCACGATCTCGACCACTGACTCCGAGGGTGTGGTCACCGAGAGGGCCAAGATCAACCTGGGTCGCGAGCGTTAGTCGGCGGTTACCTCTGCATCCAACACCTTGTCGCTGCCGGAATGATACCAATGCCACGGTTCGGCCGCCGGAGGGGATTCGTTCTCCGGTGGGTAGGTTTCGGAGAATCCGAACCTGTCGGCGTTCGCTCGCAGCCACCGATACGCCTTTCGCTGTGCAAATGGAACACTAGTGGTGTCGGCCGTAGTCAGATCAACCGCCCTGCCGGTGTGATGCTGCGAATAACCAGGGGGAGCTACGGCCCACATGATGCTTCGAAACGATTGTCCGTTTGCGAGACGGCGACGCAGCAATTTCAACTGATATCCCGGCGAGCGATACCCCGAACGGACCAGCAACCGGACGCTGTCACGTAAGGCCGCCTCGGCCATCACAACCAAGGCATCGCGAGCGGACCGCTCTAGGTAGATCTGGTATGCCAACTCGCAAAACCTCTCCGGGAGCCGAACCAGGACGGCCGGATCGGCCAAGTCGATGGTGTCGAGCTTATGCGAGCACCACCAGGCTGGTATCATATAAGTGACGGTATCAACTACAACAGAGTCATGACAGGTAGTATCCTCAACCTCGCCTGCCCCCACCCGGCAACAAAGCGTCGTAACGATGGCTACCGCAAGAATCGTAAGACTAGCTCTCAAAGGGATGGTCCTTTCTAAAATCAGGCTGATAGCTTGACGGGCTGTCCAGCTCTTGTACCCAGCCGCGATGAAATCCGAGCCGATCAAATTCTTCCATCACTTCATCGTATTCCCACTGGTAAAGGGTTCGTCCCAGCAGGGGATGGTCAGTCACGGCCGGGGTCGGGTAGTATTGTGACATCAGTGAGATGTGAACATCAGTCGACAATTCGCAGGCTATGAACCTCAGGATATGCTTGCTGTTGGTGACCTGACCAGGCAGCACCAGGTGGCGGATGATGAGTCCGTTGGTTATCAGGCCATCATTATCGAGAGCAATGTCGGCACCTTTTTGCCGAAACATTTCCTTCACAGCTCCGGTGGCCACCTCGACATAGTCCTTCGCCCCGGAGTATTCCCAGGCCAGAGCGTCGTCCGAGTATTTCAGATCGGGAAGGTAAACATCGATGCGATCGGCCAGTTCCGCAATCACCTCGGGCCGATCATAGGCGTTGGTGTTGTAGACGTAGCGCGGCCTGAATCCACGGCGCTCGATCTCATCCATGATCGACAGCATCTGAATCAGGCAATGGGACGGGGTAACAAAACCCACGAGGTTGATTCCTCTCTGCAGGATGGCTGCGACTTCGTCGCCAATGCCGGCCAAAGATCGCTCAAGGCCGGATAGCGGCGTCTGGTTCGAGCTGATCTGATGATTCTGACAATACCGACACTGTAGGTTGCAGTGGGCAAAGAATATGTTGCAGATGCCTTTGTCGCCTGACAGAATCGGCTCCTCGCCACGATGAGCACAGATTGAACTGACAAAAATCCGATGGGTGGTCCGACAGAACCCGGTCGCCGCGTCGCTGCGATCAACGCCGCAAGCTCGTGGGCACAAATGGCAGTCTCGCCAGGCCTCCGGCTGGAGAAGGTTTGCCCGTTTGGGCGAAGGAGAATCCATGTTGTTAATATAGCCAGGCCGACCCGAGTGTGCAATCGAGTCCGGGGTCCGGGACAACAAAAACAAAGAAGCGAGGAGCCGGGCTCCTCGCTTCTTTTATGTCAGAAGGCAGTAAATGTCTAGAGCTTCAGTACTAGAAGCACCAGTCACCCTGTGGAACTGGGCCGCCCATGAAGTACCACGCAAACAAGTAGGAGATATCGCCGCCGTCGACAGCGCCGTCGACGTTGACATCACCCAGATGCATGAACGGAATCGGACCGGGGCCGAAGCCGTAGACGTAGTTCTTCAGGTGGACCAAGTCGCGAATGTCAAGTTCACCATCGTTGTTGACATCGCCACGACCAAAACCAACCCACTTGTTCACCAGAGTCGATAGCGGAGCTATCTCGGCCGGATCGGTAGGATCGGTCATACCGTGCAAACCGAAGTTCGCGACGGCTATGGTGAAGGTCTCGTTGCCGGCAAAGTCGTGCTCAGCCAACGTAAAGTGACACTCCTCGTCACTGCTCAACGTCTGAGACGTAGCGCCCGGAGGCATGCTCATGAACGCATAGGCAGAATCGAGGTAGATGTCAGCCCACCAGGCACCATTTCCGTGCAAAGAACGTGAGTTCTTGAACGGCGCAAAGGTGGTGGTGTACGGAGCTGAAGCAGCGAGCATGTTGCAGCAGCCATACGGCAGCTTGATCTGACCCCAAGCAACATCGCCACCACCGCCGGCATAGGCCCAACCGGCGGATATGGAAGCATCCATAGTCGCCAAGTCGCCGCCAATGTCGTAATCGAAGGTGGAACCGAACTTCCAATCGGTAATGGCATTGCCATTCCGCTCGGTGAACTCCATAATCTCAACGGTAACGTCTTTGAGAGGCTCAAAGTCGCATACACCAATGGTGCGCGTGTTAACGTAGAGACCCATGGTCAGCGCGTTGTCGAAAGGAGCCTCGTACCAGGTCCAATCCCAACCGCCACCATCGTCGAAGTTCTGTACGGAGTCGATGTAGCTCTTAGCTACCATTTTACCGGTGATCGGAGTGTACGTGATACCGTCTTCGGTGTAACCACCAAAGCAGGAAGCATCATACGGATCGACCAGCGGAGATTTGCACTCGCCATCATACCAGTTCGGATCCGGCTGCATTGAGATGTACGATTCTTCTTCACCGCCGCCATGCCAGGCCTGGGTGTTGAGAGCGACTTCGTACGTACTCACTGCATACAGATAGGCGCCCTGGAACATCGAAGCGTCGTCGCCATCGATGTCAAAGCCCCACGGAGTAGCCCAATCGTCACCGGTGGCAATACGGCCCGTGTTGTACACGGACTGAGTGTTGCCGCAGCCCATACCAAAGGTCAGGGCAGTAGTGTCGATCAAACAGCCGCCCACAACTGTTACCCAGATGCATGGGTCAGTTCCGGCCCATTCGGAGTTCAGATAGAAATCCGGATCGTTGGAATTGACGTGCATCGAGAAGAATTGCGGACCGCGGAGAACCAGGGACTGGTTGATGTCGATAATCACGTCGACCGTGTCACCAACAGCCAGAACGGTACCGTCTGTCGGGAATAGAATACCATCACCGTCGGTAGCCGTCTGAATGAAGGCCGGACGCGCCATGGCGCCAGCATTCTTCATCAGCTCGGTACGACCGCGGACCGAGGTCAGTTCGTCAAAGGCATCGTTGATCTGAGGAGCCTTGACAATGACATCACCGGTCAAATGATCGGCGATCTTCATGGCTGTCTCAGCAACGCCCGGACGGACGGACGAGAATTGCGGATGGTAGTCAAAACACGCATCGTCGGTAGTGATGTCGTTGATAGTCAACGGAGCACCACCAGTATTAGTCAACAACGCCGGAAGGGTTGTCGGCCAAGAAGTGGCAACGCCAAATTCGACCGGGACCTTCGGGTTGTACGACTGGATTTCCAGACGCGGACGGACCGTGCGGGTCATATCCTTACTAAGGCAGATCAAACCACCCCAGAGGTTGGAATATACGAGATGGTAATCAAAATCAACACCGTCACCCGGTGTGAGAGCGATACCATTACCCAAACGATCAAAGGCTCCAGCCGTACCGTAGTTGGTCTGACGTCTGAACAGCTCGGTTCCATCAACTGTTTCAATGCAGCTGAAGAAGCCCGAATGGCCGGCTGCAAAGAGGACGTCAGGAGTGATGTCCGGATCGTCGCCTTCACAGGAGATGGCCAGTTCGCCGTAGTAGCCGTCATCGTTGGCTGTCGTAAAGACCCAATTGACGTTACCGTTACGACGGTTAAACGCGGCCAGGTTGCCGCCAACCGGCGGATTGACCCAGCGCGAGTAGAAACCAACGTAGACCTGTTCCTGATCCAGAACCGGTGTGGAATACATCGAGCGCGCCGAAGGAACGGCATATTTCACCGAACCGTCGCCAGCCTTGATGGAGTAGAACACACCGTCAGCCGGATGGTCGCCTTGCGAAACATAGGAGTTCGCGTACAACTGGCCATCGTAGAAGGCTACAGCCGAACGGAAGACCTCACCAGCAACGGCTTCCGTCGGATATACGTTGTCAGCCTGCAAACCTGAGGTGGCCGACAACTGCCAGTTGATACCACCCGAGGTGGCCTGGACTGAGAATACGTCGCAGTCAAAGCCGCCGGCCTCGGTGGCGTAGAACAGGTTCATGCCGTCAGTGGCGCCGGACCGGTTAACGCCGAAGGTCAGGTTGATCGGGTTGACACCCCAACCAAGCCACAGCGAACCAGTAATGGCATCCAGAGCGGCAACGTTACCATTGTCAGTTCCTACAAACAGAACGTCATCACCAAACACGTTCATGAGCTGGAAGGAACAGTAACGCATGTTGCCCAAAAGGACGCCGCCGGTAGAAAGGTCATACGCCCAAATGAGGGCGCCGGTATCAAAGTTGAAACAGTAGATACCTTGACCCGTACCGCTCGTCACAAACACCACGTCGGTACCGTTTAGATTGGTAGCCAACGGGGCATTACGGATAGTACCCGGTCCAAACAAGCCGGCACCGACATCAATCGTATACAGCAACGTACCGTCGTTCAGATCAAAGACCTGCAACTGGTCGGTAAACGGACAGATTACCTTGCCATCATAAACAGTGGGGACACCAAAGGTGTTACCCTGAGTCGGATGGGTGTAATCCCAGTTGTAGTTCAGATCTTCGGCCGGAGCACCAACTTCAACTTGCGAGTGGCCAGTGCGGGCCGCATCAAATTGAGAAGTGTTCCAGTCGTGATCCGGTATTTCGCAATCCCAGACCGGCAGGGGAATACAGCAGAAAGAGGCTTGCGCTGCCAGAGCTATGTCTGACGGCACGCCGATCCAGTTATTGGTCAGCAGGCCCCAGCTACCGCCCCAGTTTTCAGCCGCGCCGTAATCAAGAACGCCGCCGCCAAAGTCGGAGAGGGTGCGGATACCGTCGGTTTCGTCGGTACCGTAGGATTCAATGGCTACCCAGAACCAGCCTTCAGTCACATAGATCTCAAGCGGATCAAAGTCGACCGTCAACTTGGCCGGAGAGAAGACATAAGGAATAGAGGTGCTTGGGCCGACATCAATCGAGCCCAGCTCGATTTGAGGCATGCCCAGGCCGTCGGAGTAGACGGAGATCTTGGAATCGGTGGCGTAAGCGCCAAGGTCGCCATTGTCATACAAGGAGAAAGCTACTTCACCGATACGGCACTCTTCGCCGCGCGCCTTGATGCGCTGAGCTTGAGCGGTCGTACCGTAGACATCCGGCAGATACCAGAAGTAGCTTAGATCCGTGTTGTAGATCATCGTCTTACAGTCGTTGTAAGGGTCGATACAAAGGTGGGCACTGATCTTGAAGTTTTCATCAAGACCGTACATCTGCACCATCGAACACCAGTCGCCGGCAGGGACTTCCCAGCCAGGAGAATCGATGAGGCTACCACGGTTCTGCGGGTTGTTGCCGTCGTCACCATACAGGACTTCCCACGTAGCTGTCGCCGGATCTCCAGTGAATGTACCACTGGTGGCAAAGCCAATATGGAAATCGCCGTCAAAAACAAACGGCCATCCCGGTGCGGTGGTGAAATCGGCCATCACCCAGGTCGGATAGAACGGGTAGCTTCCACCCGGAATCGTGACAGAAGCCAAAGCCGTACCCGGAAGACCACCGGCGTCATCGTACAGAGTAACAATCAGATCGTTACTACCGTCACCTTGACCAACCGGATCGCCAGTCTCCCACCACTCCAGGACGCCGACCTCTGCATATTGCAAAGTCTCGGGACCGTTGGTGGTGAAACGCTGAGCCCACTCCGGGAAGGAGTAGTCGGGGTGCGGAGTTTTCCAGATGTACCAGCCGTTGTCGGCGTACATCTGATCATAGCAATCGGTAAAAGGCGTCTCAAAGCCACAGTATTCGACATTCATTCGGAATTGGAAGTCGGCACCTGCGGCAGTTAACATCGTCACCCAGGAAGCACCACCATCACCAGAGATAGTGGAACGCTCTTGGCCAGAATGCGGCGGCCAGGGTTGAGCTTGGTCGGTGGCGCAAACCAATCCATCGACGCCGGGAGTACCTATCAAGGTAGCGCCGACATGGAATTCGTCTCCATTACCAAATACCCAGAAGTTGCCGCCGTTATTATTACCATCGTTGACAAAATCCGCAGAGAACCAGCTCCAGGTACTTGAGTACCAGGCCGGATTGTGCGGAATGTCGACCGAATCCAGCTTGGCGCCGGGCAACCCAAAGCCGTCATCAGCATACAGGTACACACGCATACCCGGAGTACCGGTCATGTAGCCGCTCAGAGTTAGCATCCTGAAGTTGGCTGCCATGACAGTACAGATGTCGAGTCCCTCAACCGTAAACCGGTGAGCAAATACGTCGAAATCCGCGGTTACATCCCAAATGTAAGAATAGTACGTAGTATCGCACCAGTCAGACATTATGTCACAGGCGTAACCGGAAGGAGGAGTCAACGAGCCGTCACCAGTTTCAAACGCTACGGGATCGTGCGTAATTCTATGGTCGGATTGGACCGGACGAGCATCTTCCAGAGCCACACCATAAAGGTAGGCATTCGGATTGACAGTCGGTACCGGATTCAATCCTTCCTTTTTGTTAACGATGTCTGAAATTGCCGTACCGCAAAAGGTCAAAACCAGACCCATAACGAATACTGCGAATATCAGTCTTTTAAACATTAAAATTCCTCCTTAAAAAAGGAAAACTGCTAAATTCACATTCTACCGTCTGTAGATCACCGGACTTACCGGTATATCGGCAGTCATGAGGCAATCCACTATATCCCGGAATGTGTCTAGGGAAAGATGGGATCATAACAGTAGATGACGAATTCACTCAATTTCCTATTCTTTGGAGTCATAAAGCGTAGTTGTCGACCAACAAATCATCCGGCATGATGAAGTTAGTCTCGTTATCAAGCTTTACTGCGCCTTGCACAAAACGATCGATCGTCTAAGTTCACCTCCTGTAGTACTAACTGCAGAAGTCCGCAATGTTGGAACATTTTGGGACGACAGTTAATGTGAAGTAACAGAAAGATTGGTGGGGTAAAGTGACCTTGGCTAAGCGAAGTAGACCAGCCCCTCTGCTTTCCATCCCTTATCGGGGTAGAAAAGACCGGGTACTAATGAGGACAAGATACTCCTAAGAGCATCCATCCGGTTCGTTAGCTATTTATCACTTGCGAAAAGAGGACTTGCGGCTTTGTTCAAGTCACTTGTTGGCTCTCGGACTCAAACCCAGCCTAACACACGCTCACCAACAAAAGTAACATTTTTCCTGGTTTTGTCAAGGCCTAATACAGTTATCCGGCTTTCTTTTTTTGTACCTTTCTTACTTTGCCACAACGCCTTACAAAACACCCGTGGATAACAATCGCCTGACGCGAGGCCTCACTCGGAAAAAAGTGATCAGCCTTGGCTTGACAAAGGGGCCTGCTGATTGGTTCTTGTCGGCAGGGACAATCTATGCAACTACTACGGCTTGGTATACGCAACTACAGAGTCATTCGCAGTGCCGACATTGACATTGTCGATGATGTCACCGGCATTATCGGTCCCAATGGCGCCGGAAAATCATCTCTCATAGAAGCCATCACCTGGGCCATTTATGGCAACCAGGCGGCTCGCTCCGGAAAAGATGAAATCAAACGCCAGAGCGCGACTTCAGATGATGATTGCCGGGTAGTCCTGGCTTTTTCGACCAGAGGAGTTACGTACGAAATCACTCGAGCTTTGATCGGCCCGACCCAGCGTCAGGAAGTGCAGATCAGTGCCGACGGCCAGGCCGTAGCTTTGGGGGTGAAGGACTCTCTGGAGTTCGTGGTCGGGACGTTGGGGCTCACTTTCCAGGGTTTTCTCACCTCTTTTCTAGCCCGACAACAGGAGCTCAATACGCTCTCCGATGTCCCCCCGGCCCGGCGGCGTGATCACCTGGCTGCCATGCTGGGGGTCCAGCAGCTCGACAACGCGTTGGTGCGGGCCAAGGGAGACAACCGCGTTCTTGCCGGACAGGCCGCCACCCTGGAGCGGCAATTGGCCGGATTCGAGGATCTGGGCCGACGGATCGAGGCGACCGGACAGAATCTGGGACAACTTGAAAGCGGCACCCCGAGATTGGAACAGGCCATGACCACCGCCGAAAAAGCCGCTTCAGAGACGGCCCACACTCTGGAGCTTTGGCAGGGCAAGCAAACGCGGTGGGTTGAGCTCAACTCCGGGAGCAAGGCTGAGACAGAAACAATCCGATCTCTTCGCCGGGATGTCGAACGTCTTTCAACCGAAACCGCCCAACTGGGGCAGGAACAGCTAACCCGGCGTCAGCTTGGTGAGCGGCTAAGCGAATTGGCCGCAGCACCCGAGCAGTTGGAGCGCGTTAGGGAATCGGGCCGGAAACTGGAATTGCGTCGAAAAAGCGAGGTTCGCCTGCAGGCACTGAGTCGGGATCTGGAGGCTGTCGCCCGGGAAATCTCTACCGCGACGGCCGTGACAAGCTGCCTGCGTTCTCGCCTGGGCGACCACAATACCGACCTCGCCGACCAACATGCCCAGGCCCAGAAGGACCTCGAACTACTCCGTGCAGAGTACTCCGAGGGCAAAGGGAAGATGGCGGCCCTGGACAAAGAAATCTCGGCATTGAAGACTCAAATAGCTCAGGCTGCCGATCTCGGCGCTGATTCGGTTTGCCGGCGATGCCGACGACCCTTCGGGGACGACCTGCCGCAAATCCGGGAACATCTGGCCCAGGAATATCAGGCCCTGGTGCGTCTCCGGTCGGAGTTGGCAGAAAACATGGCCGAAAAGGAACGGCAGGGGACACTGGCCAAAGAGAGGCTACAGGCGATATCCGACCGGTTACGGCAGCAGCAGGAGGACAGAGTAGCCCTTGAAGTCCGAACGTCGGAAATGGCCAATCTCGACAAACATAGGGCAGCTATAGAATCCGAGGCCGGGAGGCTGCGGGCCGAAATCAAGGCCTGCGGCCAGGTGGATTTCGATCCTGCCCAGCAGGAGAAACTCAGCGGGCAAGTCCAGATGCTGAAAACTCTATCGGCGCAGGCGGCCACTTTGGAAGGTCGACTGCAGAGATTGCCGGAGGCCATCGCCGAGCGTGACCGTCTGACGGCCAAGTTGGCGGTGAGTGAGCAGAAGCTTGAGGATTTGCAGGCTGGTCTGAGGCAACTCGGCTTTGATCCGGAACGTTATGCCGAGGCGGGCCGCAAATACTCTGCCGCTCAGGCTCAGCGTGACGCCGCCCGCACCGCCTTGCTGACACATCAAAAAGAGGTTGAACTGGCCCGCGCCCACCTGGACGATTTGCTCGTGCAGAAACAACAGCACGCGCGTATGCTGCAGGAGCTTGAGGAGTGCCGGGCAGACCACTACTATGGCGAGAAACTGACTGCTTTGCTGGCAACCTATCGGCAGGAGATCGTTTCCAACATTCGCCCGCGACTGGGCAGCCTTTCGGCCGGCTTGTTTGATGAAATGACCGGCGGCAAGTACAACCTGGTTGAGCTGGATGACAAATACAACCTGCGCATCTTCGACAACGGTGAGTTCTTTGGCGTCGAGCGGTTCTCCGGTGGCGAGAAGGACCTGGCCAATCTGTGCTTGCGACTGTCCATTTCGCTGGCCCTGACCGAGGCGGCCGGGTTGGATCGTTCCTTTGTTATTCTGGATGAAGTTTTCGGCTCCCAGGATGACGAGCGCAAAGAACTGGTGGTCAAGTCACTCACCAGGTTGCTGGCGCGGTTTCCCCAGATTCTGCTGATCACGCACATTGAGGATATCAAAGACCGGGTCGGACGGTTGGTCCAGGTGGTGCCGACCGGCCGCGGTTATTCGGAGGTGATTGTTGATGGCCAGGCGGTTTAGAATCCCGAGGCGGTGGTACCGCTCACCATATTGGACGGCTCTGGTCATTGTATTACTAGCGGTGATGATCGGCAACCGGCTGTTTCGCCAACCGGGCGCTCCGGACGAAACCGCCGAACGTTTCCATGTCATCAAGGTCGTCGACGGCGACACTGTCCATCTCACCGGCGGTGACAAACTGCGCCTGGCCCATATCGATACCCCCGAACAGGGGGAGCCGCTCTATGACGAAGCGACCGCTCTTCTGACGCAACTGACCCTGGGCAAGACTCTCCATCTTGAATTTGCCCGTCCGCGACGCGACAAATACGGACGGATGCTGGCCTCGGCCTTTGTCGACTCGATCTTCGTCGGCGAGGAGATACTGCGCCACGGTCTGGGTTATCTGATGCTTTTTAGCCAGAAGGAATATGATGACCCACTGGTCCAACGTCTACTGACGGCGCAGCGGGATGCCGTAAAGTCTGGCACTGGCCTTCACGGTCTGCAGCGTCAGCCTGAGGACAGTTATATTGCCGGCCAGAAGGGATTGCGGTTTCATCGCCCGGGTTGCCGCTTGACACGGAGCTTCACCGAGGACCAGATCCGCACCTTCACCAGCCGCGAACAGGCCCTCTGTGACGGCCTCTCTCCCTGCCGCAGCTGCAAGCCGTAGTGATCTCCGGTTCTTGACAATCTGATCGTCCATTCGTTAATTGCTCTCAACTCCAATCGGCGCTGTGAATGGGATGGTATAATAAACAACCGTCCGGGTCAGTACGTCTGATTGGTGTGGGGCAAGCATCGCCGCCAAACGACAAAACGAAAGGAGGCGCCTGTGAAGTGAGCCATCTGGATCATGTTGCGTCATGATCCATCCATGCAAAGAATGCATTTACAACAAAGGAGACATTTATGTCTTACAAAAGAAC
>JBDRES010000078.1:0-10907 GCA_043819515.1 bacterium | reverse complement strand
AGATGGCGGTTATATGAGGATACCCTACTACTGTAATCAGATCGGTTACGCCGCCTGCTACGTAGACTATCGGGGTGGAGCCTCCTTTGTGGTCGATACTGCCGGCGGCTGGGCACCGGTTGATATCCAATTTACCGCCACATCCGGCGTCGAAGTGGATGCCTGGCTATGGGATTTTGGTGACGGTGAATCCTCGGTGGAGCAGAACCCGGTGCATTCCTATGACGATCCCGGATACTTCGACGTGACCCTTAATGCCATCATCGGTGGCGATACTCTCTCGCGCACGCGGACTGGCTGCGTTTCAGCCATTGCCGACACCATGTTTGCCGAAAACGTGGAACTTGAGCCGGCCGCCCCCGCGGTAGTGGTAATTTCGGCGACTAATTTTGTCCCCCTTCAACAGATTACGATACCGGTGCAGTTCACCGGTACGCTCAATCTGGATCCCGGTGATTTCACCTGGACAACGGTCGGATGCCGGACCGAAGGGCTCGATTATCAGCAATTGACCCATTTCAATCCGGCCGCCAAGCAGATTACCTTTCGACTCGAAAATACTGGTGCATCAAGCAATATACCAGCCGGTTCGGGGCCGATATTAAAGATCTTCTTCAGCGTGGTGGGGGCGCCTATCGCCGGCCAGGAAGCGGTCATCAATATCAGCGGCTACTCGTCTACCAAGCAGCCGGAGTTTGTTTCGACCTGCTTGGAATACGCTCCGGAGATTCGCAACGGCCTGGTCTCGGTCAGCTCTTGCTGCCTGGGCATGAGGGGCAACGTTGACGGCGACGATTTGGACAATATTGACATTGCCGACCTGGTCTATCTGGTCAGCTACATGTTTAGCGGTGGTGCGGAACCGCCATGCATTGAAGAAGCCAATATTGACGGTGACGTGCTCGAGAACATCGACATTACGGATCTGATCCACTTGGTGAACTATATGTTCAACGGTGGTCCTGACCCGGTTGCCTGCTTCTGATCCTCCGCAGATCGAAGGCCGGGCTTGGATCCGATTACCATCTAACCTGGCGGCTGGGCGGCGAGTCGATCGGTAGTCTGCGAAATACCGGCATTAGTGTCCAAATACCGCTAAACAAACACGGCCTTAAGTTTCGTTTATATGGCGAAGTCGGTTGACCGCGCAGATATCGACGTAGCCTTCGCCGCCTTGCGAACTACGCAACATGGCAACAAATACTCATTGCTGGGAGCACCGCATGACAAAACTCCAAAACTATCTACTGGTCATCTCTATCCTGCTTGGCGTCGGCCTGAGCGCTCACGCGGCCAAAATCCTACCGCCGCCGGCCAACCTTCGCCTGACCAATTACCCTCAGTTAAACAACGAAGAGCAGGTATTCATCTGTCCGACCGACAGCAATATTATTATAGCCAACTGGCGCGACTTCCGGCTCGGCTATCGCCAGGTCGGGATTGGTCGGTCCACCGATGCCGGACAAACATGGGTTGATTCGCTGGTGACGAAGCCAATGCAGGTATTTGGCTGGGATTCACAGCAATCGGACCCGACCTTGACCGTCGACGCGGCCGGGAATTTCTATATGTGTAATCTGGATTGGGACGCCTTTGGCTTCTCTGGGCTCTCGACCATCGCTTTCTACAAGTCGGTCGACAAAGGTATCTCCTGGACCGGACCGGTGCTGGGTGTGTGGAGCGGCGACCCCGAGATTTTTGAAGACAAGCAATTCATCACCGCCGATCGCACCGGCGGGCCGTACGACGGCAATGTCTATTGCTCCTGGACACGATTCCCCAACCCGGATCGGATCGTTGTCATTCGTTCGGTCGACGGCGCGGCATCGTTTGAAGACACTGTTGTGGTCGGGCCGCAACAAACCTCGACCGGCTGCGGATCATCCGTAATCGACGCCGGCCAGTTCTCGATCCCGATTGTCTCGTCCAACGGCAATGTCCATGTCTTCTGGCAGGGGTTCGCGCTCGATTCCAGTGACGACTGCTCCGGGCAGACGGTTATCAAGCACGTCGTCTCATCGGATGGTGGTCAGAGCTTCACCTACGAAGACACACTGCTGTCGGTATCCGGCTACACCGCTGCCGATGGTGGCATCAATACTTACTCGCAGCCGGCCGGCGATGCTGATATTACCGGCGGTCCGTTCGACGGCAATATCTATATTTCGTTCACAAACGAAGGCCAGGAAGACACTGTCTATTACAACACCGACGTCGACTTTGTTCGCTCCACCGACAATGGTCTCACTTGGTCGAATCGGATACAGATCAACGATGCGGCGAATGCCGACGAAATCGACGCCTTTCATCCCTGGTTAATTGTCAATGAAGAAGGTGTCATCATCGTCGTGTTTTACGACCAGCGCTTTGACGCCCCCAGCTATTATCTGTTCGACCTGGTGGCTGCTTACTCTTTCGACGGCGGTCTGACCTTCACGACCAACCACCGCATTTCCGACGTCTCTTCATCGCCGGCCGATCTACTGCGCGGTGAAGATCCCTTCGATGTCGACGAGCATGGTTTCAAGCGGCCGGTCATTATGGGGGGGCGCGCCGGTCTGATCGGGGAGTACGTTGGCGTCACCGCCTTCCACGACAAAATCAACGCCGTTTGGACCGACTCTCGTGACGGCAACTCCGAAGTCTACACGGCCAACTGGTATTTGCCGATTCTGGAGCCGAGGCTTCGGTATCCGGACAGCGGCAGCTATGTCACCGGGCCACGCGAACTCTTCTGGTCGACCTCATGGAAACACGATCAGGATGAGTACCAGGTGCAGGTATCCACGGACCCCACTTTCTCTACGACGCTAATCGATGCCGTTGCAGATACCAACTTTTATGGTGTGGGAGTGCCTGCCGATGGAGTGTATTACTGGCGGGTCAAAACCAAGAAGATGGGAAGTGCCGAGGAGTCGGACTGGTCTGATATCTGGAGCTTCGAACAGGACAACACGCCGCCGGCTCAGCCGCTCCTGCTCGATCCGCCCAACGGGGCCACCGTCTCCAGTGCCAATCCGGAACTGATCTGGTCGACGGGTGCCAAAGCCTCGCCGGAGTCATTCACGCTCTATCTCTCTTCCGATGCCGGCTTCCCTGTTGGTCCTCTGACCAACGTCTATTCCGGTTTGATGTCAACCTGGTTGGATTTGCCGGATCCTTTGCCTGCCGGAGTTGAGATGTTCTGGAAAGTGGCGGCTATCGACGGCGTCGGCCTTACCACCGAATCAGAGGTCTTCTCCTTGACCTACCTCAATTTCGTTTGCGGTGACGTCAACGGTAATGGTGTCGGACCGGATATTGAGGATCTGGTCTATCTGGTCAACTACATGTTTAACGGCGGCCCGATGCCGCCGGTGATGCAGTCGACCGACGTCAACGGCGACGGCGCCGGGCCCGATATTGCTGATCTGGTGTACCTGGTGAACTTCATGTTCAACGGCGGACCGGCGCTGCAGTGTCTGTAAAGACCTGTTGACGGCAAATTCAGGAGCGGGAATCTGTGATTTCCGCTCCTTTTGTGTGGGGATATATGGGCGCCGCCGGCGTCAGAAAAGTCCGGCCAGATATCGCCCGGCTACAAGGAGCAGCAGCACCGTCAAGACTATCTTTATAAGGCGCGTCGGTAGGTATCGCTGAAGTCTGGCACCCAGGTACATGCCGATCGCCCCCCCGAGGCCAAACAGGCCGCCCAACTGCCAGTCCGGTGTAACCGCCAGGCCGTTTGACAGATTGGTCTGAGCCAAGCCCCAGTAAATGAGAACACCGGCCACGGAACTGACCAGCGTCGAGAACAACGTGGCGCCGGCGGTGCTGTGTACAGGCAGGCGATAAACGGCCACCAAAAAGGGTGCCACGATGGCGCCGCCGCCAATGCCATAAGCGCCTCCGACAATGCCGACCAGGAAACTGAGCAGCGCGATGCTGACTGTCCCCGCCCGGTGGGTCTTGCCCGCAAACTGGTACTCGATCCTCGTCCAACTGATCGACTCGTTGGTGAGTCCCCCGGCGCCGATCGCGCGAATCGACGGTTGGGCACTTGTTTTCCGCACGACGTCGACAGCCAGGCGAGCACCGATGTACAATAGAACCAGACCGGCAAAGGGCTTGAAGTGGGCCGGATCCGGGAGGTAGCTCACGCGAACCAAAGCCCCCACCAACATCCCCGGCAGGGATCCGAAAATTATCGCCCAGGCCAGCGGCCAGGCCATGCGTCCCTCGCGCCAATACCGATAGGCACCGGAGGGAATGCTGACGATGTTGTAAAAGAGATTGGAGGGACTTACGGCGGGACCCACAAAGCCAAGAAAGCTGACCTGAAACGGTAGCAGCAAAAAGGCCCCGGAAAGCCCTCCGACAGACGACAGCAGGGCGATGCCGAAGGCAAATAGCAGCGGCAGCCACCATTGTACTTCCACACCACTAATAGGGAATTCCATCATATCAGATTCGAGCTGTCCGTAGGCACCCGTGGGCGCCGATTAAATGATTTTGATCCGGCTCAAATCTACCGTATTGTAAAAACAAAAAACAGCTTTTGATTTAGGCGATGTTTGGTCTTAACACAAGAGGAACAAACCAAGATGGCCCGTCAGCAATCGGTATCGGTATTTGAGAAATATGCCCACGAGTACGATCTAATTACCAACGCCGCTCAGCGTGAGAAATACCATCAAGAGGAAGTTGATGCCATCATCGCCCGCTATAGCCCGACGCACGTGCTGGATGCCGGCTGTGCCACCGGACTGACCACGATGCTCTTCGGACGGCGGGGGGTAGCGGCGGTCGGTCTGGATAGATCGCGCCCCATGCTGGCCGTGGCTCGAAAGAAGTTTGCGAAATGCGGATTGTCGATTTCGTTTGTACAAGGATCTTTCCAGAAGCTACCCCAAAAGCTCATCGGGCAGTTCGATCTGGTGGCCTGTCTGGCCAACAGCATTTCTGGTGTCCAGACCAAACGTGATCTAAAACTGGCGCTGGCAGGCTTCTACCGGGCTCTCCGTCCCGGTGGTACGCTGGTGCTTCAGATGCTGAATTACTTTGCGGTTACTGAGGATGTCCTGGTCCCGATCAAAGCCACTCGCAACGAAGATATCGTGTACGAAAGATTTTCGGAGAGGCGCGGCAATCGGATGTCGGTCTACGTGACGCGGGCTGACTTTGCCGATTCGCCACCGGCCTACGAAGTATTTCGCCACGATTTCGACAATTACGATCCCAAGGTGGTGACCGAGGCTATGCAGGAAGTAGGTTTTGGCTCGCTGCGCCGTCTTGGCGATTTGCGATTTGAGAACCGCTTCAGCAAAAAATGCCGCGATCTGGTCGTAGTCGCTACCCGGGCGGCTTGATCACTACCGGCGTAACATTGTTCATAGTTATTGACTAAGATCGCCAGAAGCAGTTTCTTTTCACACATTATGAAAACCTACTTACTTGTGCTTTTCTTAGTATTGAGTTGTGGCGCGCTGGCCCAGGACTCAACCCGGCCGGCTGTCGCTCTCCCGGCTCTGGATGACATTTCACTGATCAGATCCGAAGCCTACTCCCGGCGATGGGTGTTCTCGCGTGGAGACACTGCCATCGGCACCTACGAATGTAGAACCGTCGGCCGAAGCGAGGTCGACGGGCGAGAGGCCATCGAGGTCGAGCAGCATCTGGCCGTGGAGTTGGGCAGGAGTCAGTCTCCCAATCCGCTGACCGTGGATGGCAGCGTGTTTCTTGCTCCCAACGGCGCCTTTCTCGGTATTCAGCATGATATGCTGGTCGACGAAGACCGGCAGGAAATCTACCTCATGCGCCAGGGGGATACCCTCGTCGGTCACATCACCCGCTTCGACACCAAAGTCGACCAGGCCTTCTATTTCGACCTGGCCGACCCTGGACTTTGTTTCCACATGCATTTCTTGGATCTGACCGAAATTCTGCTGGCTAAGCATGAGCTGCGTGTGGGTGACACTCTCGTAGACACGGCTTTCACACCGCAGATGATGACATTGGTTACGTTCAAGGCCGTGGTGGAGCAGATGCGCCCGATCCTTGGGACCAGTGGCGTTAAGGATACGGTTTATGTGATCAATGTTATGCAGCCGCAACGACAGCTGCTCTACTACTCTGTCACCCGCCAACTCATAGGTGCCCAGTTTCTCGGCCAGGGCATCAGCGCCCGGATTGATCGTACTCCGTCGCCGGCCGGTGCCGTCGGAACCGAGTCCAAACAGCTCCCACCTGGTTTCAGCTGGTCGCGAATTTTGGGTAACCTGCCGGCCTACTTCGTATTTGTAGTCGTGAGCGGCCTGGCGCTGCTCATGATTGGCTGCCGCCAATTGCGATCGGGCACGCTGTTCGTGGCGGTCCTGGCTGGTGCCGCCAGCTTTGTATTGATTCCGTGGCTGCAGAATCCGTTGCAGATGTTTTTGTTCAGTAAGGTGATGATCCCCAAGGTCGCTGCCGGTGGCTCGGCCTATTTCTGGGGTGTTTTCCCTGCTCTGGGCGCCGGAGTGATCCAGGAGATTCTGCGACTGGTGGTGGTTCTGCTTCTGGTGGCTCGACTGTCCCCGTCTCGAAACAAAATTGCACTCCTCGCAGCGGCCGCCGGCGCCGGTTTTGGGCTCTTCGAGGCGGCTTATCTGGCCTCATTCGCCGCCGGTACCCAGGCTCTGTCATGGCCGGTGTTGGAGCGAGTTTTCCTGGTCGTGTACCATGTTGCCGCCGGTGTCCTGCTGGGGCGATGTCTAGCCGAATACTCGGGTGGCCCGATCCCGGTCAGGATGGTACTGCTGCTGATCGGGGTCAATAGTTTGCTCAGATATTTGCCGGTCTTCGTGCAGCAAGGTGCTGTCAGACTGGAACTGATGTACTTCGTGTCGCCGTTCATAGCCCTGAGTGTTTTGGCGACGGCGATAGTGGTCATGAAAAAGCCCTCTTCATAATCCTCAATCAGGCCCAATAGATATGCGCGCCCCGATCCTGAACGATCGAGGCGCGCCAAGTCGGACTCTCAACCGACTGCTATTGAGACTTCAAGATCAGTCCGCTGCCCTCGCGGCCGTCCAGAAGAATCTCAATCGGTTGCTTGAGCTTGAAGTGCTTGACAAATTCGGTTTGGTTTGCCAACTCCTGAGCCAACAGCCAGTCCCAATCGAGAAATCCGTTTCCGGTGGCGGCGTTGACCGTCAGGTAGCCCATCCGAAATGAAGTGAGGTTATGGAAGAAATGAGTTCCAAATGACGGATCAGGGGCAAATTCGCCGTAGGCAGCTTCCACGATGACCTTTGCGTTGGAGATCTGATTCCAGGCCACCGGCACTCCGAGCCACCGCTCGGATGTCCCCCAGCGCCCGGGACCGATCAACAGGAACTTGCGATTACCGGCCTTGAGTATCTGGTTGAGATGCCCCACCTGCTCGGCAATTGCCACCGTGTATCTCCGGTCGAACTTACTCGGGTCGACCAGAACGATGTCCTCGATGCTAGCATCGGCCATGTTGCCCAGGGCGTTTTCACTCTTAATGACGACTCGTTCGCCGGGGATGTCATCGAGCGACACCGTTTCAAAAACGGCGTCTTTGATCATCGGCCGCACCTGCAGAAAATGAAACTCGCTGGGGCGCTCACTGGCCGGGAAGAGGTTGACGGCAAACTCGATTTCGACCGGGCAATTCAGCCCCTCGCTCCCGAGCTTCAGAAGGTACCGAGCAATCTCCGAAAGCGGAAATTGATTGTGCTTTAGAATCGGTGCGAAGGTCAATATTCGGGCACCCTCGCGACTGCAACCGTCATAGACCCGGTCGTTGTCGGGCGAATAAGTGGAGCACAAGGCACTGATAGTATCGTGCCTCTCAGCATCTCTCAATCCCAGTTTCAGCAGACCGGCCTCGCCGCCCGGCTGCGGCAACACGCCGGGGTTGGCCGTGCCGATGGCGTAAAACTCGTGCTGCGAATTCTTGAGCATGTCCTTGGTGGTCGAGAACTGTGGGAGTTTTTCCGGATACGTGGGCGAAAAGCGCAGGCAATTCAAACCGTCGACAATGGTCTTGCCCAGGCCCATAGCGACGTACACCACCCCATCAGCAGGGGGGATACCATCCATCGAATAATAATTGTAGGACAGAGCCACGCCGGAAAACGACGGGTAAAACGCCTCGTCATGAAAACTGCCGACGGCCTGCTGGATTATCACCGCCATCTTCTCTTCCTCAACACGATTGCCCACCGTCTCTTGATAGGTCCGGGCGTTGCCGAAAAAGGTAGAGGCATAGATCAGTTTGATAGCTCGGATCAACTGCCTCTGGCGCACTTTGATATCGGCGTGGCTGTTGATCAGCATGTGGGTGTCATAAATGCCTGCGGCCGGTTCCAGATGGGAGTCTTCCAGCATGGATGATGATCGTACGGCCAGCGGGTAGTCGACATAGCCGAGAAGGGTCAACAGGTCCACTTGTGTCCGTCGCGGAAAGGTAGCCTTGAGAAACCGGTCAGTGATCTCCTGATCGCTATAAATCCCCAACGCGCAGTCAATCAGGTCGTTGCTCCTGATAAAAGCGTCGAAGACATCGGTGCCGACAATCACTGAATGCGGCACCGACAGCTTGACACCTTTAAACTGATTGGTCAAGTCGTACTTGTTGAAGAGGGCGTTGATAAAGGCCAGGCCACGGCCCTTGCCACCCAGTGAGCCGCCGCCGATGCGGACAAAGTCACTTTCGAGATCAAACTGACGGGCGGAGAAGTCGCTCACGACGCCCAACTGGCGCTCATGCCGGAAACAGCGGATAGTATCAATGAGGTAACTCCGGAGTTTCTGGACATCACCAAACTCCGACACTTTTCGAGGCCGCACCTGGGCGGCCAGGTCAAACTCCGTACGAGCCATAAGCCAATTGGAGAAATGGTTGCGCTGTGCGTGGAAAACCAGCGAACGAGCGTCCACCGTTTCCAGAACCTTCTCCATGGCGCGAAAGTCCTGTGCTGTGGCCACAACGGTGCCGTCTGGAAGAGTGAAAACGAAGTCGCCAAATCCAAAATGGGACCGTATGAATTGTCGTATGTCCTCATGTAGCGTAGGCGAGCGCTTATGGATGAAGCCAACGTTGTTGGCGAAGGCGGTATTGGCGTTGTCCAGATCCGACGACTCCATCAGGATCGGCAGATCGTCAGAGAATTCCCTGACGTGTTGTACCAATTTCAAGCCGGCCTCATCATCCCTTTGGCCACCCTTGAGATACCTGAAGTCAGTGATAAGAGCCAGGGTGTACTTGCGATATTTTTCAAACAGCCTGACGCCGTCCTCGTAAGTGGTGGCCAGGAGTATTTTGGGCCGGGCCTTCATTCGGGACAGTTTGTCGGTGATGTTAAGCCCCTCAGCCATCAGGGCGCGCGTCTGTACCATAATTTCGGCGTACAGCAGGGGCAAAAACGAGGAGTAGAACTTGACATTATCCTCGACCACGATAATGACCCGAACTCCGACTAGACGGGCGTCGGCATCAACGTTGACGGCGTCCTCAACCAGCTTGATTATGGCCAGCATGATCAGCACATCACCGGTCCAGACGAAGGCGTGATCGATGGCGGATGCATGTTCATGTTCCGACGCCACGGCGATTTCGCGTTGGTGATAGGCCAGGAATATGACCGGCAAGTCCGGCCTGATTTGTTTGACCTGGTATGCGAACTCGGCCACGTCGATATCGGACACTCGCTTGAAGACAATAACCAAGTCGAAGTCCTTGGCCTTTACCGTTTGTATTGCTTCGTTGGCGGTCGCGGCGCGTTTGACATGGGGGGTGACGCTTAGGTTCAGCTCCAGATACTCGTTGTAGATCAGGTCAGTCAGTTGACCGTCTTCTTCAAGGACATACGAATCATAGGCGCTCGACACCAACAGAATCCGCCGGGCCTTGAACTGCATCAGGGCGTCGAATTTGGCGCGCTTGGGGTGATAATCGTTTAGTTCTGCTTCCGCCATGTGTCCGAACAAGTTAGGGTGATCGTTGTCGTCGAATCGAATATATCGCTATCGCCGGGATTGTCAAAGAAAAAGCGGAGCAGCCACAGGGGCTGCTCCGCTCAATAGCGGAGTATCATCGTCTAACAGGGTCGATCAGACAACACCCTGATCCAGCATCGAGTCGGCGACCTTCAAGAAGCCGGCGATGTTGGCGCCGACGACATAATTGCCGGGAGCACCATAAGCCGCTGCCGCTTCGACGGCGGAAGTGTGGATAGCCTTCATGATGCCCTGCAAGCGTGCATCGACTTCCTCACGAGTCCAGCTCAGACGTAGCGAGTTCTGCGACATCTCCAGACCGGAAACGGCCACGCCACCGGCGTTGGCAGCCTTGCCCAGTCCGTAGAGAATCTTGGCATCAAGGAAGACCTTGATGGCGTCCGGGGTGGACGGCATGTTGGCGCCCTCGGAGACGCAGAAGCAGCCGTTCTTGACCAGGGTCTTGGCGTCGTCGCCGTTAACCTCGTTCTGCGTGGCGCTCGGCAGAGCTACGTCAACCGGAACAGTCCAGACACCGACGCCCTCGTGGTACTTGCAACCGAACTTGTCGGCGTACTCTTTGATGCGACCGCGACGGACGTTCTTCAGGTTCATCACAAAATCGAACTTCTCGCCCTTGATGCCGTCGGGATCGTGAATCCAGCCGGCGGAATCAGACATGGTCACGACCTTGCCACCGAGCTGGTTGACCTTTTCGGTAGCGTACTGGGCTACGTTGCCGGAGCCGGAGACCGAGCAGGTCAGGCCATCAAGCGACTTGCCCTGGGTCTTCAGCATTTCCTGGGCGAAGTAGACCTGGCCGTAGCCGGTCGCTTCCGGACGAATCAATGAGCCGCCCCAATGCAGGCCCTTGCCGGTCAGGACGCCTTCAAAGGCGTTGCGGAGTTTCTTGTACTGAC
>JBDRES010000077.1:0-21622 GCA_043819515.1 bacterium | reverse complement strand
CGCGCGACCTATATAGCGAACGAATTGGGAGCATAGATGCCGGAATTACGCAAAGATCCGATCACCGGTCGCTGGGTGATCATCTCTACCGAACGGGGTAAGCGGCCCACGTCGTTTGGGGCGGTTACTCGCAGCCAGGATGCGCGCCTCTGTCCCTTCTGCCCGGGTCACGAGGATGCTACCCCTTCCGAGATCCTGGCCTATCGCGAAAGTGGGAGCGAGCCCAACCAGCCGGGTTGGCGCTTGCGGGTCATGCCCAACAAGTATCCCGCCCTGGTGGTCGAGGGCACTCTCAGCCGTGAGCCGGAGGGCATCTATGACAAGATGACCGGCATCGGCGCCCATGAGGTCATCATCGAGACGCCGGAACACAATCTGGACCTGGTCAGCATGAGTAAGGAGGCCGTCCGGGAGGTTTTTTGGGCTTATCGGGATCGGATGATGGATTTGCAACGAGACCGTCGTTTTCAGTACATTTTGGTGTTCAAGAACCACGGCGAGGCGGCCGGGGCATCGCTGGAACACGGCCACAGTCAGCTCATTGCCACGCCCATAATCCCCAAGCGGGTGGCCGAGGAATTGTCCGGCGCCAAGCGCTACTATGATTTCAAGGAGCGCTGTATCTTTTGCGATATCGTGCGCCAGGAACTCCTGGACCGATCGCGCCTGGTGGCGGATCACGACGCCTTTTTGGTTTTGCAGCCGTTTGCTCCGCGCTTTCCATTTGAAACGTGGATTTTACCCAAAGCGCATCAATCGAGCTACCTTGAGTTGAGCGAGTCGGAAATCACCGTCCTGGCGCGGACAGTGCAAGATGCTCTGGCCAGGTTGAAGTTGGCCTTGAATGGTCCCGCCTACAATCTTATGCTCCATACACGTCCGGTATCGCGTGAGTATCATGAGTATTACCATTGGCACATAGAGATCATACCTAAGCTGACCAAAGTGGCCGGTTTTGAATGGGGATCAGGGTTTTACATAAATCCTACTCCACCCGAAGAATCAGCCGCCTACCTGCGGAAGATCGATCCGGACCAAGCGCGCAGCGTGGATGTGCCTGGGGCTGTTGGGGGGCATAGCCAGGAATGAAGATCCTCATGGCCGCGTCGGAGATGGCTCCCTATGCAAAGACGGGTGGCTTGGGTGATGTCTTGGGGGCTCTACCCAGAGCGCTGGCCCGCGAAGGCCATCAGGTGCTGGTCATGCTGCCGCTTTACCAATCGATAGATCTTACCCAGCTACCCGTCGTCAGGCTGCCCGAGTCACTGAAAGTCGAGGTCGGAGGCAAGAGCTATGAGTATCGGCTGCATGTGCTGCGGGATCGGCGGCGCAACTTCCGGGTGGTGTTCGTTCAGATTGCGGATCTGTTTGACAGGCCGGGCTTGTACGTCGATCAGGAAACGGGCGAAGACTTCGTTGACAACGACATACGATTCGTGGCTTTCAGTCGGACGGTTCTCGATGGCGCCGGGGCGCTGGATTTTCAACCGGACGTTGTCCATGTCCACGATTGGCAAACAGCTTTTGTGCCGGCGCTGCTGAAGATCGCCGGCGAGAAGTATCCTCACTTCGCTCGGACTAAGACCGTTTTGACGATCCACAACCTGGCCCACCAGGGGACTTTTCCGGGCGAACGCTTTGCCCACCTTGATGTCCCTCCCGAGCATTTCGCTCCGGGCCGGGCTTTTGAATTTTATAAAGATGTTAACCTGCTCAAAGCCGGTATCGTGTTCGCTGACAAGATTACCACTGTATCCAATCGGTATGCCCAGGAAATCCAGACCGGTAAGTTCGGTTGCGGACTTGATGGCGTCCTGCGCCAACGGGAGGCCGACATCGTCGGCATTCTCAACGGTGTCGACTACGCGGTTTGGTCGCCATCGCGGGATAGGCACATCCCGTATCGCTACCTGCCGGCCAACCTGGGGGGCAAGAAGAAGACGCGCGTTGAGCTCATGAACGAAGCCGGGTTGCCCATTCGTGACAATCATCCCCTGATCGGTATCGTATCGAGGTTGGCCCATCAGAAAGGTTTTGATCTGATTGAGGAAGCCGCCGATCGATTATTCGAGCGCGACTTGCAGATGGTGGTTCTTGGTACCGGTGATGAGAAGTACCACCGTCTTTTTGAGCAGTTGCAAGCTAAGTATCCGGACAAACTAAGATGTTATTTCCGAATGGATGAGCGCCTGGCCCATATGATCGAGGCCGGGTCCGACATTTTCCTGATGCCCTCGCTCTTTGAGCCCTGCGGCCTCAATCAGATGTACTCCCTCAAATACGGTACGGTGCCGATCGTCCACACTGTCGGCGGTCTGGCCGATACCATCAAAGATTTCGATCAGGGGACCGGCGTCGGCAACGGTTTTGTCTTTGATGAGGAATCACCCGAAGCAATGCTGGAGACCATCGACCGCGCCCTGGTCATCTTTGCCAAGCGCCGCACCTGGTACAAAGTAGTCAAGAATGGAATGCTCCAGGATCACTCGTGGAATCGGGCCGTAGCGGAGTATGTGGATCTATACCATCAACTGCTGACTTCTGCGTGAACGAGTGCGTACCCTTAGCAGGTCATTGACCCACACGCTGATCCTCGCGCCGGCGCTGACCTTTTATGTGTGGCTGGCGCGCTCGCTGTGGTTTGTTCAAGATGATGCCTATATCTCATATCGCTTTGTAGCCAACTACCTGAATGGACACGGCCTGGTTTACAATGTCGGCGAGAGGATCGAGGGGTTCACCAACTTCGGCTGGGTGATCTTGATGGCCTTGTTCGGTCACGGCGGTGACCTGTTCATTCCGCTTTCGCAGTGGCTCGGCCTGTTGTGCGGCGGGGGAGTAATCGTGACTACATACCTGCTCGCCCGGCAGGCTCTGGGCCGCTCGTCACTGGTATGGCCGGCCCTGGCCGCTTACCTGATGGCCGCCAATCAGTCGTTGGCATACTGGTCGCCGGCCGGCCTGGAGACGGCTGCCTTTGCCTTGATGTCTATGCTGTCGCTCTGGCTTTATCTGAGGCGAAGCCGGCTTCTGATCTGGACTATTCTGATGGCCGTCTGGCTGCGACCCGAGGGGGCCCTTATGGTCGGGCTGTTGATCCTGATGGAGCTAATCCAGACGCGCAGCCTGCCGCGGTTTAGCCTCACCTGCGGCGCCATTGCCCTGGTGGCCTCGCTTCCGTTTGTGGCGTTCAAGACTGCCTACTTCGGATCAATACTACCCAACCCGTTTTTCGCCAAGACCGGACTGCACTGGGACCAGCTCAGCAGCGGCATTGAGTATGCCGGTCGTTTTTGGTGGCACTATGGATTTGCCGGATTGGGTGTTGTCGGCGGCGGCCTCCTGTATCGTCGCTGGCCTGAGGGTATGCGCACGGTCTGGCTGATGGTCGTGGTCTATTCAATCTACATTGTAGTTGTCGGCGGCGACGTGCTGAAAGTGCATCGCTTCTTCCTTCCCATAGCGGGACTGGTGGCCCTGCTCAGTGTGGCCGTGCTGCAGACCGTTCTGAGCTGGGTGCCGCGCAGTGCTCGTTACTTGGCCCTGACTTTGGTGGCGGTGGTCATGCTCGGTCTAACCTTCCAATTACCGAGAGACTTTGTCCTTCGGTACAACAACCTCGAACGGAAATTTGTACAAAGGATGCAGTGGCTTGCCGGAAGAATCAAGGCCTACGACGAATCCGACTTTGCGGTGGCGCTGCCGACCATTGGGATCTTTGGCTACGAACTTCTCGGTCACGATATTATCGATATGGTCGGTCTTACCGATTCAACCATCGCGCGCCACTCGGAAGAGCCGATTGAAGGTATGGCCACCACCTGGAAGGAACGCAGTCACAACACCAAATACCTTCTGACGCGCGCCCCGGAGTACATCGTCTTTTCAACCGGCATAAAACCGTCGGCGCCGGCCGAGCGGGCCCTGTGCCTGTACAAACCGTTTTTGGACAGCTATCGCACGGTTGGCTGGTATTACGATGGCGGCGATCCGTCACGGAAGGGAACGCTGACGCCGGTATTCAAACTGGTGCGGCCGATAGAGGGTGATTTGGTGCCGACCTACCCGGTGGCCTATGTGCAGTATTACAAGGAAGGCCTCGATCACTACGTGAAGGGTGACTTCGACGCGGCCGTGCGCAGCTATGATCTCGCCATGGCGGCTTCGCCCCAGCCATATAATCCGTATCTAGTTCAGCAAAAGGCCTTTGCCCTGATGTTGGGCCAGCGCCATGAGGAGGCCATTCATTTGCTGGACAGCCTCATAGAGAAGGACTCGTTGGTTTTTGAGGCTCACAAGGATCGTTATCTGTATGCCGTGTTATTGGACGATTCGCTCAAAGCGAGCATTCACCAGCGCTGGCTTGAGCAGCTGGTGCCCGACTATTGGCCTCGCATCCGGCAGGAGGCTCTGCGCCTGTCGGAGACAGCCCGCCAAATGGAGCAGCGATCTCAGCCGCCGCCAGGGTCCTAACGCGGGCCCTCCCCGGCGACTCCAGACCCTGCCGGAACCGTCTAAGGAACAAACATTTAGCTGTCGATAACAAAAGGTATAAAAGGCGGTTGACAGAAAACCGGCCCCGACATATATTCGACGAGCACGATTTGAAGCGGGAATAGCTCAGTTGGTAGAGCACCACCTTGCCAAGGTGGCTGTCGCGAGTTCGAGTCTCGTTTCCCGCTTTTTTTTATGGGCGGCTTAGCCAAGTGGTAAGGCAGAGGTCTGCAAAACCTCCATTCTCCGGTTCGAATCCGGAAGCCGCCTTTTTTTTGTGCCCAGTCCGCGCATAGTCATCCGCAATCAGTTTCTCGAATGACACCCAGATCCCGACTTCGGCTCGAATCGTCTTCCTTACATTTCCGGCCCACCCTGCCGATAATTGACTTAAGGGGATATGATGGCGTGCAAGTTAATGCCGATAAGTTTAGTCCCCTTAACTAATTCTTGACAAACCCTTATGCAGGACAATATTTTATGGTAAGTTCGCCGGTGGGACAGTGACCCTCCGGCTTGGTCTTCACCGTGTGCATTCAACATTGCTCGACACCTTGGCACCGACGGCAAGGCAGAAAAATCGAACCATACTTGATCTGGAGCGACCTATTGATAGAGACGTGCTTTCTTAGGTCAGCGACGTAGCGCAATCACACTGTAGGATTACGTCTTGGAGAAGACTTATTGTCAAGCAGCGTTGTATTTATGAGGAGTGAGAGGATGCGAAAGAGAAATTTCTGGCTGCTTCTGGCAGTCGCAGCCATCTGTTCGGCGGTGCCGTTGGCCCTGGCCGACTGGTCCGAAGCAGACGGCCACAAGATGCATTACCCGCAACTGCCGGACGAAACCGGTTGGGCGGTTAATGCTACTCAGCCGCTGATTCTGGCGGACGATTTCATGTGTACCGAAACGGGGTGGATCAAGGACGTCCACTTCTGGGGAGCCTGGAGACACGGGCAGGAGGGCGTGGTTACGACCTTCATACTCAGTTTCCACACGGATATTCCAGCGGATCAGAACCCCGACGGATATAGTAAGCCGGGTTCGACGCTGGTTGAAATCCCGGTTGAGTACTTCATCACGACGCCGCCGATTGATCCTCCGACCATGGAGGGCTGGTACGACCCCCTGACCGGCGAGATTGTCGAGGAGGACCACTACCCGTACTATCAGTATAACGTCTTCCTGCCTGAGGCCCAATGGTTCCATCAGGATTCCGGAACCATTTACTGGCTGAATATCAGCGCCATCGTGCAGGACCCGGTCGGTACGCAGTGGGGTTGGAAGTCGACCCTGGATCACTGGAACGACGATGCTGTCTGGGCTCAGTGGGGTGATTTGAGTTGGAAGGAGATGTACGAGCCGGAGGTCGTTGACACGCTGGTGAATGATTTTATGATATTCATCGATCCGCTGGGCGGTTTTCAGGGTGGCAGCGGTGGCGGAGCTTACGGACAGGGCTGGTACTTCTATCCCGAAACCGGCTGGTGGAACATCTGGTTTTATGACCATCCGCTAGACTACGCCCGTTGGAAAGAGGTCCAGTTGCAATACTACATAGACTTCTTCGACCCGTCACAGCCGGGCTTTGTCGAGATTGCAGTCAACTGGTCGACGGATGGGTGGACCGAACCTGACATGCCGCCGCTTCCTCCCGGTAATGACCAGTTCATCGGCCGAGGGATCGTATATGCGGGACCGGTGATACCCGGGGCATTTGCCTTCCCCTGGGAAATAATGGAATACAATCCGGAGTGGGTGTCAGTCGACGTGCGGGGGTACAACTTCCAGATAACCGACGGCCTTATTACTCACATTTGCGCTCCGCGTGATCCGGTGTCAATGGATCTGGCTTTCGTGATCACGGGAGATGGCGGCACCGTGGATACCTGCGACTACTACAAGTCGCCCTATCTTGACTATGTGCCGCAGGGTATGCCTGATTTCGACATGAAGCAACTGGCGGCCTGGACCGACGGCAGTGGTCGCTGGTCGCATGACGGCCCGGCGGCGCTGGCCAATTGCCTGTGGTGGTTTGATTCGAAGTTTGAAACCGGACCGGTTGATCCCAGGCCGTTCTGGCCCGTATCCGGATTGAACGACAACTATCCGCTGTTGTCGACCTACGATCCGACCGGTGGCTGGGACGACCATGACGTTCTTAATGTCCAGCCGTTTATCGACGATCTCGCCAACAATTACTTGAACACCAACGGGGGCGGTGCGAGTGGTACTCGCTCGATAGACATGATCAACGGTCTCCGAGCCTACATAAGTGCTCACGGAATGGATCCGGACTATCGTGATAGCTTCTACGTGGCTCCGACCTATGAGTTTATCAGAGACGAAGTCCTGACCAGTCAGGATGTGATTCTCAAGTTCGGCTTCTACGAGGACTATGGTACTCACAGCCTCTACATCGGCAGTCACTGGGTGACAACAGCCGGTATCTGTACGCATGATCGCATAATATGCGTTAGTGATCCTTATCTGGATGCGCTCGAGGGTGAACCACCGGCGGGAAGCGCCCATGGTGGCACGGTACACAACGACGCCAACAACATTAGCGGCCCGCATGGTCAGATTCAGCATGATCCGTACTCATGTACTTACATGACGCCGACCGGATGGGTTGCTCCCGTAGAGGTCGTCAACTACCCGACCAACGCGGCTATCCTGAACCAGTTTGCAGGTATGAATGCCGAGCAGGACTGGTGGATCTGGCAGGGTGGTCCGGTCTACACAGTTATCGAGGCTGCTTACGTTATCTGTCCTGATAGCGAGGTGGTGATCGACAGCTGCGACTACTACAAAGCGCCATACGAGGATTACTCGCCCTACGGCGTACCGGATTTCGATCAGAAGCAGAATTCATGGACAGCTTCGGCGGCCGGCCCACCCTGGACTCACTGTGGTCCTGTTGCTCTGGCCAACTGCCTGTGGTGGTTCGACTCCAAGTTCGAGCCGAACCCGCTCGACCCGCGGCCGTTCTGGCCCGGCCCGGGCAACCCGGCGGCCAACGACAACTTCAGCCTGGTGCCTACCTTCGATCCGAGTGGCGCCTGGGATGACCACGACACCAACAACGTCATGCCGCTGGTTGATTCGCTGGCTCTCTACTGCAATACCAACGGTATTGCCGGACAGACCGGTACCGACATCAACGACATGTTTAATGGTGTCCTGAACTGGCTGGCCAAAGTGGGACTGAGCCCTAACTTCATTGTCAACCTGTATCCGGTCGACGACAGCCCGGTGGGCTTTGAATTCCTGCGCACTGAGATAATGGAGAGCCAGGATGTAATCCTGCTGCTGGGCTTCTACCACGACGTCGGCACTGATTACTGCGAGCGAATCGGCGGCCACTATGTGACCTGCGCCGGTGTCTGCACCGACCTGGTGGATTCCGCACTCTGCATATCCGATCCGTACTACGATAGGCACGAAGGGGAACCGCCGGCAGGCTCGGCTCACGGTTCGAGTGTCCACAACGATGCTTGGTTCATCTCGGGGCCGCACGGAACCATGTACCATGACAAGTATTGGGTCACACCGCTCACGGGTTGCACGTTCATTCCGCCTTCACCTGTCTTCACGATCGAGCTGCCTGGATATCCGACAAGTCTGGGCGATCTGGCCAACTTCTATCAGCAGAACACCTGGGGTGGTGGCGGCAACATTCCGCCGCAGCTTGGCATGGCAGTACATACCATCGTAGAGTATGCGTTGGTTATCTGTCCCGATCAGGATGGCGATGGATGGGATGATCCGAGTGACAATTGTCCGCATCACTACAACCCGCTGCAGGAAGACACCGACTTCGACGGTGTTGGCGACAGTTGCGACAATTGTATCAACACCTTCAATCCCGGTCAATCCGACGTGGACGGTGATGGTGTCGGCGACGTTTGCGACAACTGTCCGGCCGTGCCGAATTCCTCCCAGGCCAACAGCGACGGCGACTCGCACGGCGATGCCTGCGACAACTGTCCGACGGTCGACAACGAAGATCAGTCGGACGTCGATAGTGATGGGCACGGTGATGTCTGTGACAACTGTCCCAACACTCACAACACGACCCAGGCTAACAGCGACGGCGACTCGCACGGCGATGCCTGTGACAACTGTCCTCTGGTTGATAACGAGACGCAGGCCAACGGCGACGGCGACTCGCACGGCGATGCCTGCGATAACTGTCCGACGGTAGACAACGAGACGCAGACAAACAGTGATGGCGACTCGCACGGCGATGCCTGTGACAACTGCCCGGTCGTCGACAATGAGACGCAGACAAACAGTGATGGTGACTCGCACGGCGATGCCTGTGACAACTGCCCTGTCGTCGACAATGAGACTCAGACCAACAGCGACGGCGACTCGCACGGCGACGCCTGCGACAACTGCCCGACGGCAGACAACGAGACGCAGACAAACAGTGACGCCGACTCGCACGGCGACGCCTGCGATAACTGTCCGCTGGTGGACAACGAGACTCAGGTTAACACGGACGGCGACTTGTTTGGCGATGCGTGTGACAACTGTGACTCGATTGCGAATGACGATCAGTCCGACGTCGACAGCGATGGTGTTGGTGACGTCTGTGACAACTGTCCGAACGACTACAACCCGTTACAGGAAGATTCCGACGGCGATGGCATCGGTGATTCCTGTGAAGTCACTACCTGCTGTCTGCTCAGAGCCGATGTCAATCACGACGGCACCGGACCCGATATCGCCGATCTGGTTTACCTGGTGAACTTCATGTTCAATGGTGGGCCGAAGCCGCCGTGCGAGATACCGCCCGGCAGCAATTATTTCCCGGAAGCCGACGTTAACGGCAGTGGCAATGGACCTGACATTGCTGATCTTGTATATCTGGTGAACTACATGTTTAATGGAGGACCGGCGCCGGTGCCGTGTCCGTAGCCGCACTGCAACATCCAAAGCAGTCGCTTGTTACCGGCCCCTTCGGGGGCCGGTTTCTTATGCTCAATACTACGGCAGAAAACACTCACCATGTCAGATGAGGGACGGAGTGAGTCCACGAACTCCAAAGATGATAGGTTATTTGTCGACCGAACCATCCTATCATATTACCATGCAGCGAATTAGGGGGGCGCGCTTGTGAAATATATCTTATACAATTCTCTTGTCATGATATAATAAATGTGTATATTGGCCAGCAAATTGAGGACGAAACTGCTTGTTTATAGGAGACTGTTATCATGGCGATGAAGATCACCGACGAGTGCACAGCCTGCGGTCTTTGCCTGCCCGAATGTCCGACCGAGTCGATCACCGAGGACGATATCTTTGTGATCGATCCCGATACTTGTAATGAGTGCGAAGACCAGGATGACGGTTCGCGTTGTGTGGAAGTCTGTCCGGTTGATTGCATCGAGAAGGCCTGATCAGATCGAGTCACTAGGCTAAGCCGCATTTAAGCCGCCGTTTTCACGGCGGCTTTTTGCTTTGGCAGAAGTTGTCTTGGCACCCAAGAAGAGGGCGCTCGTCTGGCTGGGTAGAGGGGGCTATAGACTACGCCGGGGACAGCAGAGAGTCACCCTCATGGGCTTCGTCTATGTGACTGAAGAACGGGGAAGACCGGGGACCTGCCAGTGCTCATCTTGATAACTCATTGATCTACGATCCTACGTTAGTACTTAACAATCTTCAACGGGACCGTCAACAGGGCCGGTTTGGATCCGCCCTCGACCGACACTGCCATCGTGAAGCTGGAGAGGTAAGTTCCGGGGCCGAGATCGCTCCGAGGGATTACCTCCAGACTCACCTCGTCACCTTTGGCGGCCTCTCGCTTGACAATCTTGATCTCATAGTAGTCGTCAGCCTGCTCGAATAGGCTTGCGGAAATACCTGGGTGCTCGGTGTTTGGTATGGTAATTTTCTTGGAGCGGTGGGATGGCAGGAAAAACAGCGATATTGGATCTGGCTTCAAGTTATAATACCATTGACCGACGGTCGCGCGGTGTTGGAATTCTATGTCTCTGCCGTCGTTGCCTTCCAGCGATACAACAAACGATCTGGCTGTCGGCCCGAAATAGTCCTTGGTGCTGAAGGAAGTACGGAAAAACAAAGTGTCGCCGGGACCGGCGGTCGAGTCCACGAGGGCTACCCGCGTGCAGTCGCACTGAACGTCGACCTTACTGACTCGGATATCAGTGTCCGATTGGTTTACGTATGGGTAAGTGTGGTATACAACAAAGTCGATGCCCACGTGCCCAAAATCGTAGATAACGCGCTCCGGGTCGCCGGCTCGGACAGTTGATATCAGCAAGAGGGCCAGGATGATACTCATGAACAGTCTTGTCCTCATTTGACCTCCTGACCGGTGATGAAACCGTTCTTATGCATCCACTCGTCGTTATAGCACTTACTCAAGTATTTGCTACCGCCATCGGCAAAGATCCCCACCATGACGGCATCGGCGTTGAGATTTGCCGCAACCTTCTCCATGGCAAAAGCCACGGCTCCGGAGGAACCGCCACCGGAGATGCCCTCTCGACTTGAAATCAGACGGGCCCGATGGAAGGCATCATGGTCGCTGACAGTAATAACCTCGTCCACCATATCTACATGCATGGCCTTGGTTAAAACATCGGAACCGATTCCCTCGACCTTGTAATGTTGCCCTTCGACCAGCTTCCGGTCCTTGATGTACGCCGCAAAAACCGATCCCTGGGGATCCACGGCGATGCATTTGACCTTCGGATTCTGTTCCTTCAGAAAAGCGGCGGCTCCGGAAAACGTTCCGCCGGTGCCGATGCCGCAGACAAAGTGGGTCACCTTACCATCGGTGGCCTCCCAAATCTCGGGTCCGGTCGAGAGGTAGTGGGACTCAACGTTGTCCTGGTTATCGTACTGGTCCAGATCGAAGTATCCGCGCTCGGCCGCCAGGCGCCGAGCCACCGAGTAGAAGCTCTCGGGATGATCGTGGAACACTTCCGGGGTAACGATCACCTCAGCGCCGAAGGATCGCATCAGATCGACTTTTTCCCGCGAGGTCTTGACCGGCGTAGTGACTATCGGATGCAGGCCCATCACCCTGGCCACCATAGCCATGGATGAACCAGTGTTCCCCGAGGTGTTGTCAATAACAGTGTCTCCGGGGCTCAGTCGTCCTTCGCGCATGGCCTTGCTGATAATATGCAGAGCCATCCGGTCCTTGATCGAACCGGTCGGATTGTTGAACTCCAGTTTTGCAAATGCTCGTGGTCCGTCGTCGGCGATCCCGGTGCGAAGACGCACCAGGGGCGTCTTTCCCACCAGATCCAATATGTTGTCGTATACTTGCATGTCCCGTCCTTCGTAAGTCCGTATCTTATACAATCACCCCGTTCATTTCAACCCTTTATTTGAGTCAAGGGGGGGCGGTTTTATGGTTGACAGCAGGTCCCAACGAGTCTTACTAGCTGTATATTACGATAACGGCGTGCATTGCCACCGGTTCGCCGCCGCAGGCGATGCCAACTTGGTAGAGGCAAGGGATGTTATGAAACTGAAATCAACAATCGTTTTGTGGGCTTTGGGGATTCTGGTTGTCTTCGGATGCGCCAAGAAAAAGGAGGAGGCGGCCAGGCTGGAGCAGGAGCTGATCCACCAGGAAAGCCTGGCTATGGCAGAATCCCTGGCCGACGCCCGGGCGGTGCCGCCCGAATCGGAAGCTGTGGAATCGACCACTTCGGACGCCGGTGCCGTGCCTCGGGAAAAGACCGCCTTCGAGCCCCAGGAAGCACCCGGAAGCGGTTTTACGATTCAGGTCGCGGCCTGTGAAGATCTGGAGTATGCCCGCCATTTGATCGAGGTATTCACCGGCAGGGGATATGAGCCTTATCTGACCAGCACCATTCAGGACGGACAGACTTTCTATCGCGTACGCATCGGTGCCTTTGACGGTTATAGTCAGGCCAAAGCAGTACAGGATGAACTGGCCGATCGCTACTCGGCACCGGTCTGGATCGATACGATCGACTGAGCGACCGCCTGACAGGGAGCAAGGCGCAGCCGGCGACAAACAAAGGCTCGGTCACTGACACGCTGTCGCCGGCGGACCACCTCCGAACATGTAGTTGACCAGGCCTGTCAGGTCTGAAATCTCGGCCGGTTTGCCGTCGCCGTTGATGTCGGCGTTCAGCAGGCAAGGAGGGGCCGGCCCCGCAACGAACATGTATGTCACCATATAAATGATGTCGACAATGTCCGGGCCGACGCCGTCGCCGGAAATGTCACCGCGAATCAGGCAACAGCAAACATCACCCACGCCATCTTCATCAGTATCGCTCTGGTCCGGATTGGAAGTGTTTGGACAGTTGTCCAGACGGTCCGGGATACCGTCGCTGTCGGAGTCGGTATCGCCGGGGCCGTCGCCGCCCAGAATACCGGTAACGGCTCGATGAATTAACGCTGCCAAGCTGTCCTGGCCCCGGCTATAACCTTCGATGCTTAAATGGGAGCCGACCGCCTCACCGTCGAAATAGCGATTGGCCAGGCAGTATCGATTGACACTGTCCGGGCTGGTCTCGCAGAACATGTGATAGCTGTTCCATTTCCACAGGTTGGAGTGGGTCGGAGCGCCATGAGTGAAGAAGCTGTCGCTGGCCCACCAGGACACCAGGTCATAGGTGATCTTGGCCCGGGTAGAATCTTCAATACCCTGGCGGCCCAACAAGAGCGGAGTACCGAATATCAAGCCGACGTTTATCTCCGGGTGATTCAGGATCGAATCTCGCAGTACCTGATACAGGATCTTCATGCTGTCGGCTTGGGCCTGTGTCATGTATGCCCAAGCGTAGTACGGCTGCTCGATCAGAACCAGATCAAATCCATCAATCTCGACGACGCTATCGGCCAGGCCGGAGGGGATATTGTGAGTCCGGAACATACGAAAGAAAGCCGAATCTTCTTTGCCGGGGACCTCTAAAAAATGCTTGAGAATTCCGGCATATCCCTTGGCCCCCATACCACCATCGTCGTTCCAGATGCGCATACGGTTGGCCGCGGAGCCGTCGAGGTTGTAACTGAAACCACTAAAGCGATCAAAAGCACAGCCGTTGGAGCCGCTGCCGGGAACGGAATCGCTCATGGCCACGGCGGCAGCATCGCCATTAATCCGGTAGCTGCGAAAAGCGATTCGGGCCGTGTCTTCGGCCACCGCCACTATCATGGTATCCAGGGTCTCGGTGATGTTGCGATTCAGCAGCGGGTCCCAGCAGTAGCCGTTCACAAAACCGGTCCCGACAGAGTAGTGGATGTACAGGACCGATACTCGCCGCACCGCTGATTCGGCGGGCGGGCTCGCCACAGTGAGCAACGCTACACAAAGGGCCAGAGTGTACCAGAAGCAGGAAAAGACTAAACTCACGGTCAGACCTCAAGGATGCAGTATTTTACAGTCCCATTGAGGGACAAAGCAGTAGTGCGCTCATTATATGGGATTAATGTAGATTGTCAAGGGCCACGTTACCGTCGTTCTGGGGCGCTACGATTTGGAGCAAGCAAACAAGAGACCGAATCCAATTGGAGTCGGTCTCTTGGTAGGTTGGTATGTTGTTGGCCCGCAGCTTATTCGCTCTGGCCGACGTCAAGCAGCTTCAGATGCCGGTCAAAGAACTCTACCTGTTTGCGGTATTCGGCGATTACATTTTCACGTTTGCCCGAACCGTGGCCTTCATCCACGAAGATAAGCGAGTCCACAACGCCGCCGTTATCTTTTACAGCGGCAATGATTTGTCGGGCTTCTCCGATCGGTACGCGGGGATCATTGACGCCGTGAACAACCAGCAGCGGTGTCTTGATCAGGTGGGCTTTGTGGATTGGTGAAATGGACTTGAGGAATTCAGGATCGGTCAACGGTCCGTATTCCGACTCGCGCAAAGCTCGCCGGTAAGCCCGTGTATTCTGCAAAAAAGTGACGAAGTTGGCGATGCCAACGTTGTCGACCGCCGCGCTAAAGAGATCCGGGTACTCGGTGATCATGCCCAGTACGACATACCCGCCATAAGAGCCGCCACGAATGCCGATCATGCCCGGCTTGGTATAGTTGTTGGCCAGCAGCCAATCAACGGAGGCCTTGTAGTCTTTTAGCGAGTTTTTGCGGTTCTTATAATTGTCCAAATTCAGGTACTCGCGCCCGTACCCCGAGCTGCCGCGGGGGTTGACGGCCAATACGCCGTAGCCGTTAAGCATCAGATACTGCACGTTGCGCTGGAAATAGGGCTGGTATTGCCCTTCCGGACCGCCGTGAGCATCGACAATGAATGGAATCGGCGTGCCGGGTTGATAGTCCGGGGGCAGGTATAAAAAGGCCGGGATCTCGAGGCCGTCAAATGACTTGAAGCGAATCAGCTGCGGATCACGGAACATTTCGCGGTCGATACCGGCATAAATGGAAAACGTCAGCTGTTTCAGCTCTTCTTTGGCCGGATCCCAGCGCCAAACATCCGGTGCCCGAGTCGGTCCGTTAAACGAGAAATAGACACGCCCCTGCTGGTCGCTGCCGCCGAGGCTGATGATACCTTCCATAGGCGGTGATGGCGCAGTCTTGAGCGTCTGAGCATCACGCAACTTGACCCTGATGTAACCCTCTTCGTTGATTTCTGCCGCCATGTGCTTGTAGTCGCGCGAGAAACCGAGATTCTCGATCTCCCACTGGGGATCGAGCCAGCCGTCGTCCACCCACTCGATCTCCGGCGAGCCGACCGTCATCTTGGCCAGGCGCTGTACGCCGTCCTCGTTGTTGTTACAGGTCAGCCAAATAGTCTTGTTGTCGGGCATCAAAGTGGTCGAGCCATAGTAGACGTCGACATCGTCATCGTTCAGCTTCTGGTAGTCGCCGGTGGTGAGGTCGAGCAGGTAGATGTCGTTGTCGACGTTGGATGTGAAGTTCATTACGATCATCTTGGTGCCGTCCTGAGACAGGTCGGCAATGGCGTTGTAGCCGGTCACGGCTGAGGAATCCCCAAAAATCTTGACGTATTCACCGTTGGCTATGTCCATACGATACAGGAAGAAATCCTGACCGTTTTCTTCGTTGGAGCGATAAAAAACTGACTGGTCATCGCGTGCCCAAACGACGGATCCAAACTGGACATCCTCAAAACTTGTCAGTTCCACTGTCCGCCCGGTTTTGGTGTCCATCAAATAGAGCTGGGACTGTTCGGAACCGCCCACCGAGGCACCGACAATGCCCATCAAGCCATTGTAGGAAAGGACAAAGAAGTCTATCCCGTCCTCAAAAGTAGTCAACTGATACGGCCACCCTTCTTGGGTGATCCGGTAGACTTGAGTGGCTCCCGACATAGACGACGTGAAATATACATCCTGGCCGTCCCAACTATTACCGGCCGGGCTGGTGCCGCCGATTTGCAGGAAGGTCGCGATATCCGGTACGTACGCCTCAGCGGTGAGCAGGGAGTTAACTGCCTGCGTCTGCCGGCTGCTGCCCTGGTGTTGGGCCTGCTGGCCACAACCGATTACAAGTAGCAGGACGATAAGTATCAACGTGATGGCTGCGGGTCTAAACATCTTTCCTCCTATGATTACGTTACTCTTTCGATCTACATCACTATTGATTACGATAATAGGCCAAGTTTGTTTAGCGCGCAATAGCTAAGACCGTCGGCGGAGATGACAAAAGGGAGTTTAGAGTCCGTGTTGTTACATGTCCGCCATCAAGCGGTTTTGGCTGCCGGTGATTGTCCGATGCCGCTTTCGCCTGGGTTCGGACAGGCATGGGCGTGGCGATCTGGCTATGTTCTTATGGTGTGACCTTTCGCGACCGTCAGTCTACACGGTTGAGATTCCGCGTGGGGGCAAGGCGATGGGGGTAGGTCAGACCGGCGAAGCAAAACGAAATAGAGCGCTTTCTTCTTGCTCGTACAGGACGCGACGGTAGAATTCGCAAGCGTGGCAGCCGTCGCCGCGACCGGCTCGTTGCTTGCGGCGACAGCAGGAATCGGCGACCATCCAACAAGCGCGGCCGGCCGCCACACCGTCGTTCATGCCGTCGAATTTCAGAGTAGTTGCGACCGGGCACTGGCCCAGGCTGTCGGCCAACAAACCGCCTGGCTCTCTCCCACAATTCCTATACTGCCAGCAATTGAGCTTCTTGGTCATCGGCTAACCGTCAGTTATTCTCCACCACCCTCATGACGGCGCTGTATTTGCCGTCGGACTTCATCCGGGCCACCTGCTCCGGGGTGGCGACGTCAACGAAATTCTCGTAAGCTTTGCGGACGTCGTCCATTTCATCAGCGGCTAAGTAGGCCAACATCAAGTACTGGTGAATCAATGGGTTGGAGCCGTCCAGCGAGCGGGCTTCCTTGAAGTGTTGGATGGCCCGCTTGTAGTTGCCCTGTTGAAAGCGGGCCTCGCCGAGTCCAAAGTGAGCTCTGGCGTTGTTATTGTCGATTTCCTTGGCCGCATCATAATCGGCGATGGCCGCTATCTCCTGATTCTGAGCCAGATACAGGTCGGCGCGACCGAGAAATCCGGTCAGCGAATGCTCGTCACATTTGATGGCATGGTTATAAGCGGTGATGGCGGCGGCGTAGTTCTTGCGAAAGCGGTGTATCTCGGCGGCCCGGATGAAATCATCGTGCGCCGGTTGCACCGAATTTATGGCCAGGTATGCCTCGGCCCTGCCTTCATAGGCGTCAGCGAAGCTCGGCTTGGCCGATATTGCCTGCGCAAAATCCTCAATAGCTCTTTCAAAGTCTCCGCCTGCGACAGCATTCTTGCCCGAATAGTAGAAGTCTTCAGCGGAGTAAGTTATCTCTTTTGTCGAATTCGCCAGTCGTGTCAAGGCTACTTCAAGGTTGGTATTCTGGTTCGCCTTCAGCTCAATTGTACCCCTGACTTCCTGATAGCCGTCGGCGCTGACGGTGTAAGTATGCTTACCCGGCAATAGCTTGGCGTAGGTGACGTTACCTGCGCCCAGCACCTCTCCGTCCATCATCAAGCGAGCCTGCTCGACATTGGCGGCGAGAGTGACCTTGCTCCATTGAGTCTTCGAAGACTTGGATCGGGGTGCCTCAGGGGATTTTGTGGACGAGCCACCGGCGGCAGGGGCACCGGCGTCGCTGAGGTCTTGCCGGGCGTCCGTGGCCGGAGTATCGTCCGGTTCAGCCTGGGTCTCGGTTGCTGGAGCCAGGAAGATAGTTGTGATTTCATCATCAACTACGGTCGCGAATTCGCTGGCGACCAGGTTGCCGTCAATCATGTACTCGATCTTGTGAGCCCCCAGGGCGACCTCTGAGCAAACGAAGAACCCTTGGGCATTGGAAGTGACTTCCTTTCCGGATTCGGGAAGCCTGATTTTGGCGCCCAGCAAAAAAGGGTGGCCCTGTTCATCCAGGACGATTCCCATAATCGATCCTCGTCCGTCGACGCCGCTACTGACCAACTGAGCACCGATAAAAACTAGCAGCAGGGTCAGGCTGGCGGCGGCGGCCGTGACTACCCAACGGCGATCGATCGTCCTGGGTCGCAGTTCGTAAGCGCGATCATTTACGACCAATTCGTCCTTTGTGCGCAATCCAGGATGACCGCTTAGCTGAATGAAGTTGCGCCAGAAGTAGGCCACACCACGCCCCCGGCCGGCCATCTTCGGGCTGGGAAGGTTGGCTATTCGATCCTGCGGCGACAAGGTCGCGCCGGCCGACAGTATCGTCGGAGAAGCGGCCGGGCCATCGGATTTGCTCGCCTTCGGCACAGCTTCACGGCCTGCGGAGTCGCCCGGCGCCTGATCGCCTGTCGAAACGCAATTGAGCTTCCTCATCAGAGCCTCCTTCTCGTCAGCCGTCACCAGCCCATCGTTTCCGCGGTTCTCCTCGGACTGAGCTGGAGTCGGCAAGGGCAGCTCGGTGATAGGGTCCGGAGGTTCAGCGTCGAGATCAATGCCCATCGGAGGTGTGTCCAGCAATTGCAGGACGCCGTCGTCGTCTTCAACATCCGTGGGTTGATTGACATCCTTAGAAGCCGCGTCCGAGCTGCCTGACGTTACCTCGGTCAAGCCGCAAGCGGAGTCGGATTCGACCGGGTCGATCATGGGAGTCGTTGTCGGGGTCAGATCGCGGTCCTGGGTTCGTTCGGGGCGAATATCCGTCGACTCGTGATCGCCTGGGGAGCTGCCGCACATGGGGCAGGAGGATGAACCCGGGCTTGCTATAGCGGCGCCGCACTGGGGACAGGTTGTCAAATCAATAGTCCTTTTCGGGTTGTCTTGCTGTCTAATCGCTTTATCGACTTCCGGTTAACTTTCCTTTAGACATCTGCGCCCGATTGCTCGTCTGGGGTATAGATGTATGTAACGTGCTCGTGAAGAAAGACTTGACACTCGGCTCGACGGGCGGTTATATTCGACTTTTGTGGTTGAAAACGAGCGTATGCCGGGTCCGTAATATGCAGGAGGAAAGAGTTGATGGAGACGCGTCCTAAGCGACTTTTGATGATAGCGGCGATCATTGTCGGACTGACACTTTATTGGGGCTGTTCGCAGCAGGAGCAAATTCTGTCGGACAAGACCCAGACTGTGCTGGAACTGAGTTTTGACCGCATGCCGACCAACCCGCCTGGTTTGGTTTATGGTCTGGGCGTTGCCAAGGAGTTGACCAGTTCGGCCAGTGGTGCCGATTCGGTTTCAGACGCGATGATCTTTGCGACCTTCGGCTTCGATTTCGATTTGCGGATAGTAACGGACGCGGCCGGGAATCGCCGCGCCGATTCCGGTCACTTCGTTTTCGATCATGACCTCTTTGATTAAGGGTATCTCTTCGTCTCTGTACAGAAGGCAGACGGTTCCGGTCCGGAGATCGGCCCCATCATGCTTATCGATGAGGTCAGCGATCCTTTCGACGATCCCATCTATCTTGTTTTCCCGTATTCAAACAAAAAAATGTACAGCCCTGACTACGAGTTCACCGAAGCCTGGGCCTATTATCATATGATGGCCATCTCAGACGACACCGGTCAGGGGGACGATTCGCCGGAAGCGTTCGTGACGAATGGCGCCGCCGTGTGGTTCAACTCGGTCCTGTTTACCGCTGGTCAACTCCAGGACACGAATGCCATGACCAGTTTCGTAATCGACACAACCTGGAACGCCGACTACGGTGATGATACCTGCCGGACGTTTATCGTGGGGATCTCCAATGTCACGAATACAACTGTCAGGCGGGGATTCGGACTTGATACGTTTGATCAGGCAGCGGTACGATACGATGTCGAGCTGGAGACATGGTGTGTCGACACGCTCGAGAAAGATCCTCTATTGGATAGCCTGCTTTCAACGGAAGTGCATTTCGTGTGGGACACCGGTCAGCTGATTGAGTTCAATTACTTTGATCAGGTTCAGATCGGAGGCGAGTTCAAGGATCCGACCGGTTTTGGATGGAGATACGAGGGTTGGGTCATATCGGACCTCATCACCGGTAACGATCTCGGGGGACTGACACCTCCTGCCTGGGTGTCTTACAATACAAGTCTAGATTCCCTTATCCGCGGAGCGGATGGCAAACTAATCAGCACCGGCCAATTTGTGACTCTTGAACAGCCCGATGATGCCAACCCGTATGTCCTGCCCGGACATGTGGTGCCGCCTTATCCGGGCGAGGACTTCCTGACCAATCTGCCGACCGGTGTGACCACACCGCTGCAGCTGGTGCCTGTAGGTGGAACCCGGTCACGCGGTAGCATATTGATCACCCTGGAGCCGTCCAACCGGATATCCGGTAGCACGAATTTCCCGCTGATTGTTAATGTGGGAGAACTCCCTAGCAGCCGCGAACAGGTCGAAACGTCAACACAAGGAACGCGGGGCGCGTTGCACAACAAGGCCAATACGAACGTCGGAGCCGCCGCAGGAACTGTCCTGCAAGGCTTTCCGGTAGTTAAGGTGGCCATTAATCGAATGTAAGACATTGGCTTATAGTATTCAAAAGGCGTCCTTCGGGGCGCCTTTTTTTGATAGTTCCGATTACCGATCAAGCAGGCTTGAACGTCAAAGTTTTCCCTTGCAATCTTGTATCAGTCGGGATATATTCCGAGCTGATTTGGCGCAGGTTGTGAAATAAGTAACTAACAGATACTAACCAAATTACCGGAGAAGTTGTTGATGGATACGGGTTTGTTATCGGCTCTGATAGGTGTCGTCGGGTTCGTGTTTGCCCTGATCCTGTTCTTTTGGATACGCAGCCGCCCGACCGGTACCGCACTTATGACGGAGATCTCGGAGGTCATCCACGATGGCGCCATGGTCTTCCTCAAACGTGAGTACTCCATTTTAGCGATCTTCATTGTAGTCGTCTTTGCCCTCCTGGCCTGGAAGATCGGCTTGCAAACCGGCTACGCCTTCTTGGGTGGAGCGATCTGCTCGATGTTTGCCGGCTTTGTGGGAATGAAGGCGGCAACGCGGGCCAACGTCCGCACTTGTGCTGCGGCCAAAGACCACGGCCAGGCGGCAGCGTTGTCCATAGCCTTTTCCGGCGGCGCGGTCATGGGTATGTCGGTGGCCTCGCTGGGCTTGATCGGCGTCGGCGTCGCCTTCTATTTTTATGGCGGCGATCCGGCCACATCGGCCACGATCAACGGTTTTGCCATGGGGGCTTCATCGATCGCTCTGTTTGCCCGTGTTGGCGGCGGCATCTATACCAAGGCTGCTGACGTTGGTGCCGACTTGGTCGGTAAAGTAGAGGCCGGGATTCCCGAAGACGATCCTCGTAACCCGGCGGTTATCGCCGACAATGTTGGTGACAACGTTGGTGACACGGCCGGCATGGGGGCCGACCTTTTTGAATCCTACGTCGGTTCGATCATTGCCACCATCGCTATCGCGGCCACCATGGGCGGAACCGGTCTGGCGGCAGAGATTGCCAACGCCAGAGCGGCCTACATGGAGCTGCCGCTCCTGATTGTTGCCTTTGGTGCCCTGGCTTCCATGCTGGGTATTCTCTCTGTGCGACTGTTTTCGAGTATGAATCCGGCGGCAACGCTTCGTCTCGTCACATATGTCGGGGCGGTAGCCATGTTGGTGGCAGCCTGGTTTATTATTGATCACCTCGGCATCAATCAAAACGTCTTCTGGGCCATTATCGGCGGTAACGTAGCCGGTATC
>JBDRES010000076.1:0-66517 GCA_043819515.1 bacterium | reverse complement strand
AACTCTCAGTAGTTCCGCCCAACCGGCACTACTACTCGGTCGATGGGGGCGGCGCGCCCAATAAAACTAGCGGGCTGCTCGGGCAGCCCGCCGTCGGGTTAATGCTCTGGAATTAGGTGCGCGATCAGATACTGTCGCAGGCGGCACCGAGTTGATCAAACAAGAAGGACCAGACGTCGGCGTCCTGTGATATCCGGTCGCTCTTGGCCATGCCAAAGCCGTGGCCGCCGCCGGAGCTCATGCGCAGGAGGATCGGCCCGGAGCCGCTTGTCGCGGCCTGCAGCGCCGCCGCCATCTTGCGCGAATCCGAGGCGTCGACGCGGCCGTCATTAATGTCGGCCGTGAACAGCGTGGCCGGATAAGCGACGCTGTCGGTTACATTATGATATGGTGAGTAGGCTAATAGAGCCTGAAATTGATCGGGATCAGTGACGGTACCGAACTCGGTTACATTAAAGACACCGTTGGGATGAAGTTCTACCCGCAGCATGTCGAGGACCCCCTTCTGACATACCACCGCCTTAAACAGCTCGGGGTGCTGGGTCATGGTGGCGCCGACCAGCAGGCCGCCGTTGCTGCCGCCGCGGATGGCCAATCGCTTGGGGCTGGTGTAACCGCTGTCGATGAGGTACTGAGCACAGGCGGTGAAGTCATCGAACACGTTCTGCTTCTTAGTGAGATTGCCCTGCAAATGCCATTCTTGTCCAAACTCCCCGCCGCCACGGATGTTGGCCACGGCGTAGACGCCGCCGGCCGCCAGCCACATAGACAGCGTTTCATCGAACCGGGGCTGCTGAGAGCTGCCGTAGCCTCCGTAACCATACAGAATAGTAGGGGTGTCTCCGTTAAGAGCAGCACCCTTGCGATGCAAGATAGTCATTGGCACCTGCGTGCCGTCTTTGGAGACGGCTAGCTTCCTGACAGCCTCGACATCACCAAAGTCGGCCACCGACTCATTAGCCAAGGCGGTCTTGACCGTCGTGCCCTCGGCCGCGTCGTATATGTAGCACGCTGACGGTTCCAGGTAGCTGGAGTTGCGGAAAAGGATCTTGTCGCCGCCGACACTGATCAAGTTGCTGACGGACGAGACCGGTCGAATCGGCACCTGACGGGCGAAGCTGCCGTCCAGATCCAATTGGCGCAGCTGCCCCGGGCCGCCGATCATCTCATTGACAAACAGATAATTGCCGGTCGCCAACAGGCCGGTTATCACTGCATCACCTTCCTCAACGACGACTTCGGCATTGGCCAGGCTGGATACTGAGGGAGCCAGGCGGAGAATTTGACCGCGTGGGGTATCCTTCGTTTGCAAGAGGTAGAGGCTGTTGTCGGGACCAAAGACGGCGGTAGAGATCCACTGATCAAACTGGGTTACCTGCGTCCACTTCCCCGACTTGCCGCGCAAATAGTGGGCATATTCGCCGCCGTCACCGTTGGAAACAACGGCCAGAATGCGACTGCCGTCGGCTGAGGTTTCAAACTCGATTTCGGCAATGGCGGGGAAGTCTTTGCCAATCACCAGGGTGTCGTCCTCCGTCGGTGTGCCCAGTTGGTGCCAGTAGACCTGCTGATAAAAGCGCAGCTCGTCCTCCGGCCGTTCGCCCGGACGCGGGTAGTGAGTGTAGAAAAACCCGCTCTTGTCCGCCGCCCAGGCGACATCGCCACCGGCCGTAGGACCGTTCACAAGAGGAACGAAGTCCGACAGCTTCAGACCGTCGGCAGTTCGATAGACATAGACGTTGCCATCCTCCGTGCCTCCCTCCGACAAAGCAACGGCCACATATTGACCATCGTGAGAGGGTACATAGAAGGCTATCGAGGTGTGGCCGGAGGTGTCGATTTTGTTGGGATCGACGACAACTCGCTCGGTTTCCGGATCGTCGGGATTGGTTCTGGTTACCAGGATGGCCTGATCATTGGGCGGTTGCATCTTCTCGGCGAACAACAGCCCACCGAGATACACCCACTGAAGTGAGCTGTAGCTGGCGGAGGATTCTTCGTACAGAGTGCGGAGCCGTTTTTCAATGATGTCGCGGCAGGGTAGTCGATCGAGAATGGATCGTGAGTACTGATTCTGGGCGCTATCGAAGGCCTGGGTTTCCGGCCGGTTGCCGTTTTCCAGCCACTGGTAATTGTCGGTGACCTTGACGTCGTGATAGATATTGACTACCGGTCTGACGGTCACCTCGGGAGGCGTGCCGTTATCTCCGGCGCAGCCGCCCAGTCCGACTACGGACCCGATGGCAGCAATGAGAACGCTTAGAATCAATGGTAGGACGCTTTTCATGAAGGGCTCCTTGGTTATGAAGACTCCGTTTACACGCTGTTTGTTACCTGCAGGTTATGTCGTGAGCATGAGCGGTGTCAAGTGTTTGCACAAAGACCACAAAAAACCGCTCCCACGCCGAAGCGCAGGAGCGGGTATCATTCTCCGGATATAGCCGCGTTAATGGCGCAGCCACGAAGTCGAAATCACGGACACTGCAAGGCCGGTCCTTCGGAGAACATGAAGGCGACCAGGTAGACCAGGTCCGCGATGTCCGGTCCAACGCCGTTGCCGTCAACATCACAGGCCGCCATCACCGGCGGCGGCGGTCCCTGCGAGAACATGTAGTTCACCAGGTAAACCAGATCCTCGATGTCGGGGCCGGTCTCGCTGCCGTTGATATCACCGCAGGTGAAGTTGATCACTCCTACCGTGAGGGTGACCGGCATGACATGAGACGGCGTAACAGGATCGTTGCAGGTCACCGAAACCTGCCCGTGGTACTCGCCGTCCTCCATATCGGTCGCGTCGTAATTGACCGATACCACCGCTGAGCCGTAAGGATCAATCGAGCCACCGGCCGGAGTAGCACCGAGCCAGTGTTCAGCATAGACTTCGATGCTCAGGTCATTGTGCATGTAGGCGGCGTTGTAAGTCATCGTAACAGCATCGTCGGCGGCTGTGTTCTGAAGGCCGACGGTGGCGCTCAGCAGGTCGCGCAAACCGGCATCCATGGTAGCGTAGTTGAGGTGAATGCGACCGTCCCCATCAAGCACCGCCTGGAAGTTCAGCGACCCGGTACCAGTGGTCGAGTAGTAGAACTTGATGTCGACGAAGCTGACAATGAAGCGGTTGTTGGCGACATCGTGGTAGTAGAGTATCTGGCCGCCGCGGCGCGGATCGAGGTCGTCCCACCACATAGCGATCATGGCACTCACAGTGGCGGTAGGCAAGGATACGTTCAGCCGAGTACCAAACGGCCCGTCGAAGGTGATAATACCGTTGGAGCCGATGTAGAGCTGGGTATAGACGTTGTCGTAAAACGGGAAGCCAAAGCCCATCGGAATCGCGGCCGTGGCCTCGTCGTCACCGAGCGTGACGGCGGTGCCGACCGCTGAAATATCCACCCAGTCGACAGCCGGGCCGGCGGGGTCATCGGAATCGATCCAGAAATGGCCGAAAGCATCGGGACCGCCGGTACCTTTGGTCACGGGGGTGTGGATCGGCTCGGTGCCGTCTCCCTTGTCCGAATCGATAACGCGCTGCTCAATCACCACCAGCGGATCGCTCGCAGCCTGGCCACCCAAATCGGCCTTGTTCTGCGACATATGGCAACCGACAGAGTAATCCAGGCGGCCCGGGCCGTTGTTGGTTATGGTCAGCGCGTAAGTCGACTGCTGACCGGACTCAAGTACCTCGGTGAGTTCAGTCTCAGCAATGGACATTTCCGGAGCAAATATGTGGCAGTCGACGCTAAGGTCGCCTTCCGGGGAGCCGTTGTCGTTGGTGACATAGTGCAGCGCACCGGCGTGATCGCCACAGGCCAGTCCGTGGGTGTTGATCGTGAAGGAATAGAGCAGACTATCGGCCGGAGCCACCAATTGCATGGCTCCATCAAACTCCAGCCAGGTATCGTCGGACGAGAAAGTGACGCGCAGCGTGCCTTCGCCGATGTTCTTGATCCAGAACGACTCCGTCGTCGTGGCGCCGGGCTGGAGACTGTCGGAGTAGGGACCTTCCGCCATCTCAATGTTGGGGTAGCCGATGCGGCCATAACCCTTGAGCTCGATATCATCGATATTCCAGCCGGAGTAAACCTGCGAGCCGTCAGTGCTGCCCAATCCAAAACGAATCTGGAAATTGGCATTACTGTCGGCGATCGCACCCAGATCGTAATTCTCTTCGATCCATTCGGTTTCCTGGAGGGTCGCCGAGTTCTCGTACAGTCTCACCCAGGAACTACCGTTGTAGACCTCTAAGTAGGCGTGATCGTAGGAGCTGCTTTCGACGCCCAGCAAGTGGTAGTATTTCATCAGGACACCGGACATGCTGCCGGCGTCGATAATGGGAGAGTAAACCCACTGCGTACCCGAGATACTGTTGTTGTACTGACCGCCGATATCATTGCCCAGGATCATGTTGTCCGAGGTAGGCGTGTGATCCGCAGAAGGATCGCCGCCACCTGCCTGAGCGGGTCCCATTTCCCATTCGGCTGTTCCACCCAGACCGGTCCAACCCTGGTCATAGGAGAAATCTTCGACAAAGAATGCGACGCGGTCGCCGACGGTGACGTTGAAGGCCAGCGATCCGGCATAACCGCCGTCGCCACCCAGGGTCACCGATATCGGCACGGCATAGCCCAGAGGGCACTCGGCATCGGCCGTAACCGTAAAGACATCACCGGAGTTGTTGGCCACACCGCCGCCGGCGTCGATGAAGCCGAAGTAGCTGTAATCGTCGTCGATAGAGACATACTGGTCGTTCTCGGAGATGTTGGCGTAGACACCATACACCTGACCGGAGCCGTTGTTCTTGAGATTGACTATCACATCGGCAGTCTCACCCGGATCCAATATCCCGTTGTTGTCGCCGCCGGCGTCATCAATGGTAATGGTCAGGATACTGACAGCCGGAGCGTGAGCGTCCATAAAGAAGCTGCCGGTCCGGTTTCGCGGGCAGTGCCGGTCACTTCGAGATCGAATGTGATCCGGTGGCCATCGGGTATGTTGCCGGCAACGTCGAAGGCAAATCCGGAAGCACTATAGCCGGTTCCATTGTCACCCAGAATCGTGCCGTAAGCTTCTGTTCCGTCTGTAATGGTGACGAAACTGTCGATAGTGGTGATAGTGGCAGCAATGTCAACTGCATCATCTGGGCCGACATTTTTCAGGCCAAGACCCAGGACAATACTCTCCCCAAAGTCGACCATACCGTTGCCGTTACCGGCGGCATCGTCGATGTCGTAGTAGTCAAAGACAACGTACGGTCCGTTGGGTGCAATCACCATTACCGTCGCGACGTACGGTTCGCGGTTCTGGCAGGTGACAGTCACCGTCGCCTCGCCCGGTGAGGCGAAGCCGACCAACGGAACCACCACCGAACCGGAGGCGCCAACATAACCGGCCCCCTGCAGTTCACCGCCGAAGGTGATACCGACATACGATCCGGGATCGGCCGAGACGGTGAAATCAGTCGCAGTCAGGAGCATGGTCGGATCATGGTAGATGGTGTTCTCAGTCGGAACCCCCATATAGGTCATACATGACGGATCGCCCATCAGATGGTAGGCTTCCCAGTAGTACGTCTTCCGACTGGAAGTAGAGGCTTGCACACCCATGTTACCGGCGACCACCATGGCGCCGTTGGTGACATACCACTCGCTCATCGGTTCGCCGTGGTCATGGAATGTGCCGTCGTAGGCGCCCATGGTCGTCTGCTCGTAAGTTGGGCCGGCCGCGACTACCGGACCATAACCGACACCCCACCAGTAGTCTTCATCCCAGTAGGTCGAGTTGCTGGCACCGATGTAGGCGATACCGCCGGTCGAATCCAGACGCAGAAGGGCTTCACCAAAGCAGGGAGTAGTGTAATCATCGCCGAAAGTATTCGTCAGACAGCAGTTGCCGACAATATTCACATACCGATGATAGTTGGTCAGACTGGGCAGGTTGCTGGTGGTGAACGCCGGGTCGGCCAGACCGTCATGGCTGCCGTGGGCGGTGTAATTATAGAAGCTGACACCATCGTTGATGGTATTGATAATCGCGGTCCCGGCGCCGGACCCGTCGGAGGCCGGATACAGCCATACGTTCGGCGTAATGCCATGAGCGGCATCGAAATAGAGATTGGTGCCGTAATTGATCTGGCCGTTGCCATAGGTGGGAGCATAGCCGCCGTCCACACCCGAGACCAGCGTCACTTCCCCAAGGAAGGCAGGATCCATCAGAAGCTGCTCATACTCCATGGTCTTGTCGATCTGGGGCTGAATGTGAGCCGGAGTGGTGCCGGAGAAACGTCCGTAATACATGTCCGGGATGTGGTCGTTGGTGAACTCACAGAAATACAGATCGGTGATATGGCTGCCGGCGGTGCCGCTGAAAGCCTGAAGCTGGTTATCATCGGCCACGATCAGCAAATATGACGGCGCCACGGCGGCGGTGTCGAAGAAGGTCTCGATCCAGGCCGCGACCGTATTCTGATTGCTGCCGATTTCATCGAGATAGACGTCGGTGACGTAAAAGCCCTTTTGCGTCTTCCAGGCGATGAACGGAGCCAGTTGCGCCTCGAATTGACGATCCGAGACGATCAGGTAGCCGATCGGGTAGGTCTCCAGATCAAGCCTGTCGCCCGACACCGGGGCTTCGTAATTAAAGACCTGTTCGTAAACGGTCTCGAAAACGGGCGAATAAAGGCGTTGGTAACGCTCTTCCGTAGCCGCCCAGTCGGCGTTTTCATAGGTGATCTGTACAGTGATGTTCTTGAAAACGCGGATCTTGTGTTCGCTGGGGCTATATTCGAAGGGAGCGATATGGATCGTGGCCAGGCGCACGGCGCGCATAATGCCGGCCTCTTCGACCTCAACCAGGGGGACGTTGAAATAGCCGGTCATCTGGTAGGTGCTGTTGTTGAAAACAAACGGCACCAGGTCCGGATCCTCGGACTTCGAGATCGAAGGTTGTGCCGGCAAAACCAGATTGGCCATTGCCAGCGTATTCAGGTCGATTTCGACCACTTCGCCGGCCATCGCCTGAGCTTTGATATTGCAGCCCAGGGGGACCTGGATCAATTTGGAGATGACCGGGAGGGCGGGATCGCCGTAGCGATTAGAGGGCCCGGCCCCGGCCGTGGAAAGCATGGTGAAGGTGCCTTCCTTGGTGACTACTTCGTTAAGCTGGACCTCTCCGATCTGAAGCTCCATTGTCAGACCGCTGTGGTCCTGGTCTAAGAGTCTGACCGACGTGGGACCGTCGGAGACCTGGACAGCCTGATTGGCTGTTGCCACTCCTGTTGCCGCCAGGCATACAGAAAATGCCAGGCATGTGAATTTACCAATCCGTCTCAAAACAACCTCCATAGGTGTAGGTAGGAAAGCGCTATTACTTGATTTGCTCTTTTATCCACGAATATAACTATAGCTTGGTCACTGACAGTAGATTCAGTTGTATATTTCGCGCGTACGAAATCTTTGGTCCTATTCACTCTAAGATACACGAAAACAGGTCATTTCAAAGGAAAAAATTAACCGGCAAAGGGCCGTTTCTGCTTGAAAATAGCCAAGTTAGCCCAGGTTTAGTCCAGCGGAAGGGCCTGATGCCCCGATGGCCTGATGGCTGAGTTTTGTGAAATCGGTTGCCTGCAGCCGGTCTTCCGGCACGTAGAGCGCAGTTTTGTGTCGCGCCAACATTGCCGGCAGGCGGAGTCAAGCCCGGCCGCAAGGCGCAAGCAGAAATCGTGCTCACACTATGCTAAGATGCCCCCCCTCAAGCAAATACAGCTTGCCCGCTACATTCTGCACAAACCGGCGGTCGTGGCTGACAATCAAATAACCGCCCGCAAAGCCGTTCAGAAGCGCCTCGAGTACCTCGATCGACTCAATATCGAGATGGCTGGTCGGCTCGTCCATCAACAGATACTCAGCCTTCTGCAAAATGCATCTCACGATAGCTGCCCGCATCAGCTCGCCCTGGGAGAAGTTGGCAATCGGCTCGGTGACCTTGTCACGGCGCAATAGCGCCGCCCCCAGATGCTGACGGATTTCGGTCTCAGAGCCGCAGCCGAGGAAGTTCTCCAGCAGGGTCGGGCGATCGAAATAGCCCTGCAATCCCTGCGGCAGATAGGCGATGTTGGCCGACGGATGGCGATAACATTCACCCGTCTGAGGCTGCAGCTGCCCTGAGATTAGCCTAAACAGAGTCGACTTGCCGGCGCCATTGGTCCCCATCAGACACTGCTTGTCTTTTGTGCTACCGCTGAGAGTTATTGATTCCAGCAGTCTGACGGAAGCGTGGCGGTCATAGCTGAACGAGACCTCCCGCAAACTGAAGGCGTCAATTTGCCGCACATCGTAGGGCGGGAAGGAGAGGTTGAGTTTTTTGGGGATAAACGGCTTTTTTCTGTTCAACTCCTCCACCTCGCGGTCAACCCGTCCGGCTACCGCCTTCGACCGCGCGGCCATCTTCTTGGCCTGTTTGGCGATGGTTGGCTTGGATGCCCTGGCCCCCTTTTTGGACTTCTCCTTGCCGGCCGCCCACGATGCCCGACGCTGGACATCCTCCTGCAGCCTTTTGATTCGGCGTCTGATACTGGCTGCTTGTTTGGCACGACTCTCAAAATCGCCGGTGGTCAGAGACCAGGCGTTCGAAAATCCGCCCACGCAGTGGTAGATACCGTTGGGTGTGATACAGACCGTCCGATCCGCGAGATTATCGGTCAGCTCACGATCGTGAGTTACCAGCAGCACCGCGGCGCCCCGGCTTTTCATGACCTCAAGACGTTCTTCCAAGGCGGAGATACCGCTCAGGTCGAGGTAGTTGGTCGGCTCGTCCAGAAGGTAGAGATCAGCCTCGCGTGTCAGGGTGTCGATGATCGCTGCCTTTTGCAGTTGACCGTCGCTGAGTCCGGCCGGGTTTCGATTCTCGGTCTCGATCCCAAACGACTCCGCCAGGGCGGCCAGCGATTTCCGTTGCTCGGGTGTGATGTCCGCCTCCGGCCGCCACAACTGTCGTGGATTCTGGGGCAGGTGGGCCGTGGTCAGGTTGCGGGAGAGTGAAATTGATCCGCCCACGGCGGTCTGCTCGCGGTCGAGTTCGTCCAGCGTGTTTTCCGCGTATGCCCGTATCACGCGCAAAATGGTCGACTTCCCGCAGCCGTTGGCGCCGACGAGCGCCACTATCTGGCCGCGCCCGACCGACAGCGAGACACCGTCAACAATGCGTTTAGTGATGAATGTGACCGAGAGGTCTTTGATATTGAGAATGGTCTTTTGCGACATAATCTAACCAGCCCGGGTGAGTGCCCCGGGTCCCTTCGTTGTTTTGATCCCCGGGGATCGCATTCAATGAAATGGATTGGGTGGGCGCATCGAAGATTCCTTCACCTTACACGCCCAAGATTCCGATTATATCTGGTGACGACCGGTGTAACCGCAGGTTGCGTAATCAGGGCGAACGTGGTTTGGGTGCGAAACTTCGATTGCCGATAAATCAGACTATGTCTGTCATGCCGCTCAAGCCTCCATGTGGGGTGTCTTCAATATAATGCCGGACAGCCGCTTGCCAAGAAAAGAATTGACGAAATGGACGCTTCGGTCGTTATTGAAGTAGAGACCAAGGAGGGGTTATGTTGCGTGTTTTTCAGATTGGCTTGATCGCTGCACTGTTGACCGCCAATTCCTTTGGCGGTACGTACACAATCGGTTATCAGCAGCAAATCGATGGTGCGGAAGGGTATGTTCACATTGACCCGGTGGTCGGGGAGAGCGGGGAGTTGCAGGGATTTGTGTTCTGCAACAATGGCCATGAGATTCTCCTGATGAGCAGTCCGACCGCGCAGCCGACCGTCCTGGATGTTCCCAGAAACTCGCTGGCGACCATTCATTCGGGAAACCTCGGCGTTAGCCTTTTCAGCATATTCATACTTTCCGGCGCCGGATCCTCTCTTCATCTGGGCGCTTATTACTTAGACGCCAACGACTCGACCTACGTGGACTGCCTCCGCTATCTGCCGATGTATCCAGGCGCGGTTCTGGAGCACTATGCGCTGCACTTTGCAGAACGAGATAACCCTGAAGCCGGATTACTCATGTCCGGCATGTCATCTTGGTGGCGAATCCACCTGTCGCCACCATACTGCGGACAGGACACCGGGGTTGTTAGCGGTTCGCAGCACATCTCCTTGGATCTATCCAGACGCCTTATTGTGACCGCCAACTCAGCCGCCAAGGTCGCGAACCTGTTTTCCGATTCCAGCGCCGTCTACGTGGGGATTGAGGAAGACATGCGCTACGAGGACTGGTGGCAGTCACCTTGGGGGCCGTACACGGGTAGTGCAGACTGGTCCACGTTTTCCGTATTCGAGAATCAGCTTGAGAAGGTCTTTTCCAGTAGCACATGGGCCGGTGATTCCTACGCCATCTTCGCTGACGATTTCTCCACCGACTACGACTTCGACGAAGTGATCTATTACGCTAATGTCATCGATATCATGGGTCTGCACGGCGAAATGCATAGCCACGTAGCCTGCTACGACTTCTCCACCGGTGAACCTATAGAAATATGGTATCACCCGTTTTCGGGTGTCACGCTGGATTACGTCTATCATCCGGAGCATATCATTGCCGGTATGCGCGGAAACGACAAAGTAATCGCGCTCGATTACACGAGTGGTATTCTGATCGATTCTGTTCAATTGGACAGGAGCCTGGAGAATCCTCAGTTCTTCGAGACGGAGAATGGTTTGTCTCTGGCCGGACGAGTGCACGATACTGTTTTTGTGTACACCTTCGACACCCCCACCGATGTAGCCGATAGCCCAAATGGTGCTTTGCCGGACAATCCGTTTGATCTGCGCTGTCATCCGAATCCGTTCAATGCCCAAACAATCATAGAATTCGACCTGCCGCGAACACAACGCGTACATTTGAGTGTGTACAATGTTCTCGGTCAGGAGGTGGCTACTCTCATTGATGAGATCAGGTCTGTCGGGCCGCACTCAATCACTTGGGATGGCACCGATGTTAGCGGTCATTCGATTGCCTCGGGGGTGTATTTCTATCGGCTGCAGGGGGGCTCTCTGACCGCTGTCCAGAAGATGATCATAGTTAAGTAGCCCCCGGTAGATCAAGTAGCCCTCCACTTTTTTGTTGCCCGAATAGCGCCATTTTGCCATGATAGAAAATCATGGAAACAATCAATTCAGCTTTATCGACTACCTCGAATTTCCTGTGGGGCGTGCCGATGGCCAGCATTCTGCTGTGCACCGGCCTGTTTCTGACTTTGCGACTGGTTTTTATCCAGTTTCGCGGGTTTGCCCACGGGGTCGGCATCACCAGCGGCCGGTACGATGACCCGGCCCACAAAGGTCAACTAACCCATTTCCAGGCGCTTTCGGCGGCACTCAGCGCGACCATCGGTATCGGCAATATCGGCGGTGTTGCCATCGCCATCTACTACGGCGGGCCGGGGGCGATCTTCTGGATGTGGGTCACGGCGCTTTTTGGGATGGCGATCAAGTACACCGAGTGTACGCTGGCTATCAAGTTCCGCAAGGTGGAACCCGACGGCAATATCCGCGGCGGCCCGATGTACTACATCGAGATGGGCTTGGGTAGTTTCTTCAAACCGATGGCATGGCTGTTTGCCTTCTGCACCGCCGTGGCCGCCCTCGGCGCCGGGAATATGGTGCAGTCCAACACTCTGGCGCATTCGCTGGTTGATGTCTTCCAAGTGGCGCCGGAGAACATCGCCATGTGGCGCTGGATAATCGGGATTCTTCTGAGCGGTCTGGTGGCCATGGTGATACTGGGCGGCATCAAACGGATCGGCGGTGTCGCCTCGTATTTGGTGTCGTTCATGTCGGTCGTCTACGTGCTCTCGGCGTTGGTCGTCCTGCTGATGCACGTTGAGCAGATCATCCCGGCTTTCGAACTGATATTCTATCACGCCTTCAATCCGACCTCGGTCGTGGGCGGCGCGGCCGGCGGCGCGACCATCTGGATGACCATCACCTGGGGACTCCGGCGCGGACTCTTCTCCAACGAATCCGGCCAGGGTTCGGCGGCTATGGCCCACTCGACCGCCAAAGTCGAAGAGCCGGTGCGCGAAGGATTGGTAGCCATGCTGGGACCGTTTATCGATACTATCGTCATCTGCACCATGACGGCGCTGGTGATTATCACTTCCGGCATCTGGGCCGACGGCCTCAATTCGGCGCCGCTAACCATGGCGGCGTTCGACAAGTCGCTGCCGATCTATGGCAAGTGGATGGTCGTCATCGGCATTCTGTTGTTTTCGTATTCGACAGTGTTAGCTTGGTCATACTACGGCGAAAAGGGGATCGAGTACATTCTCGGCTCGGCCGCCAAGGTCCCGTACAAGATTGTCTATGTGATCTTCACACTTTTGGGAGCTCGGCTTGATCTGGTGGCGGTGTGGTCGTATGCCGACATCGCCAACGGCATGATGGCGGTACCGAACCTGTTTGCGCTGCTGGGGCTTTCGGGAGTGATCGTCACTATGACCAAAAAGTACATGACCGAGAAAGCCGAGGGCAAACATTTGCCCTACAAAGAAATGATGCGCCGGGCGGGGAAGGGGTAGTACGTAGCCGTCAGGTCACACGCCTTCGGCGCAAGACCTGACGGAACTGAAAATGCACTAGTCGCTTTACGATGAGCGGAATCGACTGGCGGCGATTTGTATTGTGATCGATTGAAGGGGTAGAAGTGCACACCTGTCTTGCGAGGAGGAGATCATGAGTTTAGCTTGTAATCGTGCTGGTATCACATTGCTGACGCTTGTTCTTGCTACGGCCCTGTGCGTTCCCGTTATCACGGCGGCTGACAACCCGGCCGATGACTGTCCGAAAGCCAAGCCCTCGCGGGGCTTCATTGGGTTTGGTAATACCCAATATGACCCGTCGGAAACCAACAACAGTCTCGAAGCAACCGGATATGAGATCTTCGAAGACACCCGTTTTTCGATTGACTTCGCTTATTACAGGATGCACCCATCACGCCTTGTGACCGGCGGAGAGTTCGCCATTTGTGCCGATGCCAGCGACGGACCAAACGGATATGACGCCGTCATCTTCAATCAGGATCTCCACTTCAATCTGGGCTACTTAGTGCACAGAAGCCGCCGGCTGACCGCTTTCCCGTTTGTCGGCGTGGGGTATGGGATTCAGAGCCTTAATGTGCGGCGCAATGACAGCACATCTTTCGAGTCCATGCTTATCAATCCACGAGGCTCGGCCAGGTTTACGGCGCTCAGCCTGCTTTTCAGGGTCGGTTTTCACGCCGACTTCATGCTTCCGCTATTCGTGCGCAATGATCGCGATCACGGACCCGTCTTGGGCATCCGCGCCTCATACACAGTGCCGCTGACCAAAGGAAGCTTGGACATGTCATGGCGAAATGGTATCACGGGTCTGCCTGAGGCTGACCACACCGGCTTTCAGGCGCATGTTTTGATCGGATGGGGGAGCCAGCCGACGGCGGAGTAAATCCAAATTGGACCGGGTTCCGACTCGCCCCGCGAGGAGAAACCCGACACACACGAGTGTGTCTTATGTGCTATCGAAGGTCAGCGGTATGTGTCCGATGTCGGGTCTCTGCGTTCGCTACGCTCACTCCGGAACCCGCCCTTGACTGCAACAATCCCATTGCTGTCGCCCCCGCCTGCGTTAACGCTCAGGGTAGGCAAGGAGGTATCTACCTACCCTGACTACATCAGCGCTGCCAATCCCCATTAATCACCCTCCCCCACCTTTCCCGTTGCCTTGGCTGAAACTCCGGGCGATATTGTCGATAACAGTACAAACGGGATATTGCAGCTAAGGAACAATATAAGTGAGATTTTTGATAACCGGCGGTGCCGGATTCATCGGTTGTAACCTGGCGGCCAGACTGGCCGAACAGGGCAAGTACGTTCGGATACTCGACAATTTCTCCTCAGGTAAGATCGAGAATGTCGAGGCCCTTCCGGATGAAGTCGACGTAATTGAGGGCGACATCCGCGATTACTGGACAGTGGTTGATGCCGTCAAGGATATCGACTATGTTCTGCATCAGGCGGCCCTGCCGTCCGTGCCGCGCTCAGTCAAAAATCCGCTGACCTCCAACGAGGTCAATATCAACGGGACATTAAATGTTCTCGAAGCGGCCCGTCAGGGGGGCGTCAAGAAATTCGTGATGGCTTCGTCTTCGTCGATCTATGGCGAATCCGAAGAGCTGCCCAAGCACGAGGGCATGGTGCCCAGCCCGCTGTCCCCGTACGCCGTAACAAAGCTAACTGCCGAATACTACCTCAAAGTCTATTGGGAGCTGTATCGCTTTCCGACTGTTGCTTTGCGGTATTTTAACATCTTTGGACCGCGTCAGGACCCCAATTCGGAATACGCGGCTGTTGTTCCCAAATTCATCACCGCCTTCATGACCGGTCAGCAGCCGGTGGTGTATGGCGATGGCGAGCAGTCGCGCGATTTTACCTACATCGACAACTGCATCCAGGCCAATATCCTGGCGGCTACCAATGACGCCATAGTCGGCGACTACTTCAACGTCGCCTGCGGTGGCCAGTTCACTCTCAATGATTTGCTGGATGAACTGCGTGCCATTATCGGCGTCGACATCCCGGCCAAATACACCGAGCCGCGAGTTGGGGACATCAAACACTCCTTTGCAGCAGTTGATAAGCTGGGCGCGTTCGGCTACAACCCCACGGTCGGGTTCCGGGACGGACTAAAGAAGACGGTTGAATTTTTCGGTCGCCAGATCAAACAGCCCAACATGAGCGATTCTCAGCAGTTGAGAAAGTAACGTTGTCGCGAAGCTCGAAACGGCTATGACCATGTTCCGTCGGGCATCTCTACCCGGCGGCGTCTTTACGCTCATTTCAGCACAAACCGCCAGCCGCAGTAGAAGTTATCGCCCGCCTGCGGATCGGGCGGGCAGCCGATACACTCGGTCCTGATGCGTGGATCTATCGTCCGGGCAAAACCGGCGTACTCCACCAGCCCCACCGACTTGCAGGGGAAAAGCGGCATTTGCTTACGCCGGCGGGCCGACTGAACGCGGCAGTCGACCATATAGAACTCAAATGATGAAGCTGTCTCGTTGCGAATCTCCTGCTTGTTCAAAACTGCATACAGCCGGAAACTGAGCGCCTTTTTGAGACCCTCCAATCCACTGCCGACCTCAATGCCGTGCAGCTTCATTATGCGCCTGGCCTCGATGACAGTGAATTTCTCCCAAGCCTCCGTGTCCATGGCGATCGCGTCCGGCATGCCAAAACGACTTTCCGCCGCCTGAAACCAGAGGCCATCATGGGCCAGCCAGTTCTTGGCAAAATCTTCCAGCATACGCCGCAGCGTCGGGGAGTCGAGTTTTTCTATCTGTTCGTTCATATTTTCTCCTTACTGAGAGCCGTCGCAGAGTATGCCGACGGCCGGTTTACAACTGGCATAAATGGCAATATTTTACGATCTTACAAGAGTTAATTGGCGTTGGGTGGCTGCCGGGTTCCGCTGAGTTGAGTAGGGCCCGGCGCTCGGGAAGTACTCGACGCCACGGTGGACATTCTAGCGGATAAGGCCGTCTGTAAGCTGGAGATAGTATGAAGTTTCGCGTATTGCTGTTTTGTTTGCTGCTTGGCTGCTTTGTTGGTTCGGCTTTGGCGGGCCAGATTCCGGCGGCGTTCCAAAGTCGGCTGAACCATGTACCAGGCGATTCACTTGTCTCGGTCTGGATTGAACTGGCACCGGCTTTTGATGGGGCTGATTTCAAGAAATCGAGCGCGACTTCCAGCACCCTGCGCCAGGAGCGTTATCGGTTGGCCGTTTCGCAATTGCGTTCGTCGCACCAGCAAGCGCAAGAGAATCTCGTGAATGATCTGACTATGCTTCAACGGAGTAAACAGGTCGGTCGGATCAGGCCGCACTGGCTGGTCAATGTCATAGAGGCCGAAGTAGCAGCCAATGGATTGCCGTCCCTGGCGGCTCGCGCCGATGTGCTAGCGATACGACCGGCTCCTTCAGTGCATCTGCTTCAACCGGAGGCGTCCACCGGTCCGGCACCAAAGGCCTTGAGTCCGTCGGGTGTCCAGAACAATCTGCAAGTCATTAATGCCGACGATGCCTGGGCGGCGGGATATACCGGTGCCGGACGACTGGTGTGTTCTTTCGACACCGGGGTAGAGGGGGATCATCCGGCCCTGACCGGCAGTTGGCGTGGCAATGACGGCAATCACGCCGCTGCCTGGTTTTTCCCGCGCCAGGGTGAAACTGGGACCACCCCCCGGCAGGTCACCGATTGCTACATGTCCTCCTGCAACTCCGCCCACGGCACTCACACGATGGGTATAATGGTCGGCCACGATGACGTCAGCGGCGATACAGTGGGAGTGGCGCTGGATGCCGAGTGGATCTCGGCGGCGGTGATCGATATCGACGGCACTTCCATAATCGATGCCTTTGAATGGGCCGCCGATCCCGACGGCGATCCCAACACGGTTCACGACCTGCCTGATGTGATCAACCACAGCTGGGGTGTCGATGACGTCGAATGCCAGGAGATCTTCTACGATCTGATCGATTACACCGAAGCCCTTGGCATTGTCAATATCTTTGCCGCCGGTAACGACGGCGGCACGGTCGTGGCCAATCCCAACTGGCGCAGTATTCGCAACCCGGCCGACCGGGCGCTCGATTCGATTGATTGTTTTGCGGTCGGCAACGTGAATCATACCGTCGGTCCCCCGGAAATCTACGTGCAGTCATCACGCGGCCCGTCAACTTGTACCGGCGGCATGAAGCCCAATGTCAGCGCCCCGGGCTTCACGATCTACTCCTCGATTCCCGGCCATGGGTACTTGCGGTATACGGGAACCTCGATGGCGGCCCCGCATGTGTCCGGGCTGGTAGCGCTGCTGCGGCAGAAGAACCCCAATGCGACCGTGGACCAGATCAAGACGGCCATTCTCACTTCGGCCAATCAGTACTCATACTCGCTGCCCGACTCCAGCTATGGTTGGGGAGTAATCGACTGCATGGCCGCGCTGAATGCAATCTTACCTGACAACGCCGAACCAAATGTGCGGCTGTATTCGTGGGACCATGCCCCGGTCGGTCCCGGCGACACGGTCGAAGGAACGGTGGTTCTGCAGAATCTCGGGACAGCGGTCAGCGGCGTCGGCGCTGTCATTATCGGCTCTGACCCCTCGCTGACTGTCCTTGCCGGTAGCGCCACTCTCGGGTCTATGGACGAAGGTGACACTGCCCGCAGCGCCGAGGTGATCCGCATTGTCGTCTCCGACACGGTGACCTGCGGGCGACAGATATCGCTACCGCTACTTATCAGCGGCGACGGCGGCTATTCGACCAATGCCTATTTGCATGTCAAAGTTGCGCCGGATCTGGATCGGGAACACGTCACCCACAATGCCGGACGGGTGCAATTCACGGTTTCCAATTACGGCACTTACGGGATGGGTCGCTATGAGTTTTTCTCCAACGATGGCGTCGGCTTCGTTCTTGACGACGGGAGCAATTTGCTGTGGGAGTCGGGGTTGGTAGTCGCCACCGATGATTTGCACATATCCGACGGCATTCACAATACGATAGGTGAGCCGGATCAGGACTTCCGGGTAGCGCCGGGCGGCAATATCACTTTGCAGCAGCCGGGGGAAAATGCTACGCAGCAGACCTATTCGATCTTTGACGACAGTCGCGCCGAAAACCCGATCGGCCTCTCTATCGAGCAGCATACTTACTCGTGGGCTCAAGCACCGTATGACAACTTCGTGATTTTGCGTTATGTCATTACCAATACGACGCTCGCGACCTTGCATGACGTCAAGGTGGGGCTCTTCGCCGATTGGGACGTGGCGCCCTATCAGTCCAATCGGGGCGGTTACGACGAAGACGATTCGCTACTGTGGACAGCATACTATTCCTTCCCCGACATCATTGATCCGCGCGCTATCCGTCTGCTCGATGGCCCGCTGGCGACCGCCTGGACCGGCCTGGGTTCAATGGGGTCCTACCCCGGACCTACCAACCCGGATCCGGAGGCCGACGGTCTCACCGAGGCGGAGAAGTGGTCGATGATCGATGATGGTCTGGCCTCTGTTGATTTCTATAAGCTCGGCAGCAATGATCTTATGCAACTGCTCGCGGCCGGACCGTTCACCCTGGCTCCGGGCCAAGCGGCGACAGCCGCTTTTGCGATGGTCGGCGGCACCGACTGGAGTGATCTGATCACCGGCGCCGAATGGGCAGCCGAAATGTACAAAGACTCAGTGCCGACCGACGTGCGCGTGATCGCCCCGGCGACCCTCCCGGATAGATTCACATTGCACCAGAATTATCCCAATCCGTTCAATCCGTCGACCGTGATCGCCTTCGACTTACCTCGCGCCGGAGCTTACGATTTGACCGTGTACAATGTCCTGGGGCAAAACGTACATCATGTGAGCGGCCGTTCGACCGCCGGCCGCATCGAGTATACCTGGGACGCGTCTGGATTGGCTTCGGGTATCTACCTTTACCAGGTGACCACTGACCACGGCTCCGCCGGCCGCAAAATGCTGTTGTTGAAATAACGTAGGCACCCACCCGGCGCCTCGCTCTGGGTGGGCTACGAGTCAAAATCGCAAGGCTTCTAACTACTTCTGCCGTCAGCGTCAACCCGTGAGTTCCATCGGTACCACTCGCAGGCCGGTTTCCTTTCGGAGAGCGTCGGCCTCGCGTGGGAAGCGGCAAAAGACGATCAAGTCATCCAGCGGCAGATCAGTTAGATCCAAATTGCCCCGATGCCGGAACTCGCGTTCGGTGCGCCAGTCTGTCTTAATGCCCATTGTCTGAGTTTTCCATTGCTCCGCCGGATTCTTGGTTCGGCGCTCAACGTAAACGACCGACTCAATCCCGATGCTTTGCGCCCGGGCGGTTCGAATCCCAATACCATACGGTTCAAACGACATCTCGCGCCAGCGAGCTCGCCAGCGCATGTGCGGTATCATCGCGATTGGTTCGCAGGCGGTGAAAGAAACGGTCTTGACCGCACGCGGCATGTGCCGACCCGAGGCTATGATCCTCCGGGTCGTCAAAATATGTCGCAGAGTGGCCAGGGCGTCGCGCGGGTAGGCATATGACGCCACCAATGCGGAATAGAAATCCAGCGGTCGCTCATCCGGCCAGTGGCGGTTGGCTGCGCGAGTCCAGTGCACGACATATTCGCCGGGAGCAAACCCGGTCAATTCCGGATTCAGGCAGTCTTCGTTTACCCGATATGAGAGAGCGCCTTGTTGCCGTGGATATGGAACGACGAAGGTGTCGATGACCCTCTTGCCCCGAGCCTGCGCCTGAGCAATCAACGCCGCCATGTGCCCACCAGGGCGAACTGAAATTGGAATAATCACATCGGCCGCCTCGACTACACTTTGATCACGCCTCAACATCACTGATCCCGATGCTGCCGCTGGCGTGCTCTCGTCCACGGTTATGACTCTGGTTTTCTCCTGCGACAATCCAAAGTCGTGTTCGAGATGATTCGCCAGCAGTGGGTCAGCTGCGGTAGATGACGCCAGATGCAACGTGACCGGCACCGCATTCAGCGAGGCCAGGGCCAGCACCAATTCCCAGGTGGTCATTCCCAGCGAAGTGTGCAGACGATGCCCCTCACTTGCCGCCCATAGCACGGCTTGCTGTGTCGCCCGCACCCATGGGTCGGCGCCGCACGGCCGCAAAGACTGACGTGATAACAGGATCGCCGCTGATACCATCGCACTCCCAGGTATTTCTCGCCTTACCTGCCATATTACTATGAACCTGGCCAGAGCACAATAGCCCGGAGTCAAAATGTGAGGCGGGCTTATCGGCGTTTCGGGATTTTTCCTTGCCTGCTGGGGAAACCACTGTTTACTATACTCCCATGAGAACAATCACTTTCACACTGGCGATCCTGTTCATCGTCGCGGCCATTGGATCGGGCGCAACCCTGACGGTCGAACGTGGGTCTGACCTTCAATCGGTTATCGATTATGCCTCCGATGGCGACACTTTGGTGCTGGGGATCAAGGATTTCCGCGCGGTTCCGACCGCTTTTATTGATTCCTTGTGCGGCAACTGTCTCAACCCTATGACCGAAGTTCAGGCCAGCTATGGCTTTGTGGTCAGCGGCAAGTCGTTGGTCATCGTCGGTCAGGACCGGGAACGCTCACGTCTGGTTACCAGCGCCGGATATGGCCTTCTGTTTGAGAATTCGCCCCGCTCAGTCCTCATGAACCTGACCGTTACCGGTGGCAAGCGCGACGGAGATGGTAACGCCACCGACGCGGCCGTGGTGATCAGGCAGTCGCGTGTTCGCCTGGCGCAAGTCGATATTCGCGACAACACCGATCAGCTGGACACGGTCGTCGTGGGTATAGGCGGCGTTTTTGGTCGCGAGGGAGCCGAGATCATCATGAGTGAATGCCGCCTCGAAAACAACGGTTGGGACGGCATCGCTCTGTATCGCGGAGCCTCGGCGACGGTCACCGATTGCGTCATCAAAGACGGTCGCGGGGTCGGGATCGGCGTTACCTGGGACGCCACTTGTTTGGCCTATCGCAATGAGATCAGCGGCTATTGGAAGGGGATAGGTGCTTTCGGTACGTCATGGGTGGTGGCGCGCAACAATCTGGTTCATGACAATCTCGGCTGGGGGATCATCGCTACCGGCAGCTCCTTTATGGATATCGCCAACAATGTCGTCCACCACAACGGCAACTGCGGGGTTGCTCCTTGGTCGACCGAAAGCCGCGGCCGTATCCTGAACAACATCATCACTCACAACGGTTGGCGCGAGAAATGGGTCTGTCCCTGCGTCGGCGTGTGGAACTACGGCGACTGGGCCAAATGGGAGTTTGCCAATAATATAGTTTGGGGCAATGAGGCGGCCGAGTATCAGGACATCTGGGATCAAAGCGGTATCAAAGGCAATCTCTCGGAAGATCCACTCTTTGTGGGCGAGGGAGATTTTCATCTGCAGCCGGAATCCCCGGCCTGGAATGCCGGGGACTCATTGGTTTATAACGTCGACGGTACCATTTCCCATATTGGCCTTTACGGCGGTCCCCAGGGCGGGCGCTAGAGTCCCAACAATGTCCGCCAGTCGTCATTCAACTCATACCAGGCGGGGTCGAGATGGTCATCCCAACCCGTTCGCCAGAAAGATTGATCATCGGCCGTCCATTCTTCGGCTCCCCCGGTTTCAGACTCCGGATCATGCCAGTAGCATACGCCGGTTGATGCAGTGCTGTCGGCCCAGCCGACCTGCCATAGGTCAGGAGGACGACCGTCGAGGAAGGACATCTGTCCCTGGCCGTCGCCGCGACTACCGTGGACTATCCGGGCCACAATAGTGCTGTCGGTCACCGTATGTAAGCGGCCCTCGAAGATCATCGCCGCGGTCTGCTGACCGACCTCAAACCACCATTCCCATTCGTAATAACCGCTGTCATTGTGTGGCACAAAACTGACCCAGCCCGCCTTGCCGTCGACTGTCTCGATGGCATCGATCAAGCGATAGTCCGTCAGGGTTGAGTCGACGTAGCTGATTTTCCAGAACTGGTAGTTGGCATTCCTCTTGTAGGTGCGGATCAGCGTCCCATTGCCATCGTCTTTGGACTGAGCGATCGAGTCGTCGGCCGGTGAGAGAGCGAGGTCTGGTAGCTCATGTCGACTGGCGCTCCACCCGGGCCAGTTACCGGTCCAATCTTTCCAATCAACGGTGTCGACAAACAATGATCGATTCCAGGTCTGCGCTGCGGTGACAGCGTACGCCCGCCGGATATCCTCAAAAATCACACCTGATCCGCCGACAATGCCGGGTGATAAGGCTATATTGCCCCAGGCAGGGACCGGAAATGGCCGGACAACCGACCCTTTGGGATTGGTGCCCCGGTTCACTTCACAGCCGACGGCAATCATCACGACAAGAACCGCCAAGCAAGCATAGGTTCTCTTGGTTATGCGCATGACATTCACTTAAGCCCCGTATCCATGGCACCACTGACGGTAGCCAACGTTTTGCATACTGCATTACTGTCGATCCCTACTGGCGTTGTACTGCTATCGAATGTAGACTACGGTAGTATCGAAGTCAATGATCCCTCGGGGCGGGTAGTGCCCAGGGTCTCTGCGGGCATTGGCGACGAACGAAACGCCAGAACCTACGGGCTTGACAAGCGGGCTACAAACGGCGAAATTCCGGCCGACTGCGGAGGTGTGGCTGAGTGGTCGAAAGCGGCGGTCTTGAAAACCGTTGTACCGCAAGGTACCGTGGGTTCGAATCCTACCACCTCCGCCATAAAATTGTCAGGGAATGATAAGTCAGAAGTACCGGATGTCGAGCGGGGTTGGTAGTATTGTGTGGCGTGTCATGCCACGCCACGCCACGCCACGCCACGCAATGTGCCGTTTCCACGGAGAAGACGTTTGAGAACCTGTAGGCTCAACTATTGGCAGACGAAGACGTCCGCCAACCACGAAAACGTTGGCCATTTCTCCTTACTGCGGCTCTCACACTGAAGCCTGCCCCCGGATCACTTGGCGGAGGCAGCTGACAATCTGAGCCTGGGCCGAACGATTGGAGGCACAACATGAGCGAGCATGAACCGGCAGTAACCGTCGCGGAATTCAAGAAACGTCTGGCAGCGATATGCCTCAAACAGGGTAGTGTCGGCCTGCCCAGAAAGCGGCGCGATCAGCATGTCCTGGCCAAGAGTATAACGCTGACCCTTAGTTGCGAGACGGCATACACCGAGGCCGAACTAAACTCCCGTTTGACAGACTGGCTGGACCGAGTCGGACACGCCATGCAAATCGATCATGTGACCCTGCGTCGGTACCTGGTCGACGAAGGTTACGTCATGCGCGATCGGGCGGGGGAGTCGTATCGCGTGCAGAGGCAGGCTCGGTCGAACATGTTCGATTCAGCGATTGACGATATCGACCCGATTGCGGCGATCGACGAAGCTGTCAACCAGCGAAACGAACGCAAGCGACGATACTTGACCAGTCAACAGCCTGCAGACAAATAGATGCTGCATCATAGAGAAAGCCACCGCAGCGCCCTGAAGCGATGGCTCTTAATCAGGCCTGCCGGACATAGGCTTGGGGCGCTACGGACATAGCGCCGGCTTTGTGCCTGAGTCCTTCACTTCTACATACTCCGATCGCTGAACTCAGTCAACAATTGTGGGCTTGTCCGGAAGCTCGTTAATGTCGTCGTTGTCGCGGGGAAAATGGAGAGCCAGTTCAGAACCAACCGTTTGGATTGCCTGGATGATTCCTTCGGCATGGTTTCCCTGTTTCATGGCATCAACCAGCGCCGCGCGGAGAGTCTGCCAGTACTCTGGCGATACTATGGACGCGATGCCTTTGTCGGCCACAATAGCCGCCTCATCTTCTTCAAGCGAAACGAAAATCAAAACACCGGCCAGGTTTCGCACCGGTGTCAGCTTGGCGAAACGGTCAAGCGAACGGAACCAGACCACCTTCTGCCTTCGTCTCTGACACCTGAGAAACCGGCCCCAGCCGAAGTAGGCTACAACAAATCCGACGCCTCCCCACAAAGCTGTCTGCGTGAAGTCATAGTAAACTCCCCAGTTGTTGTCTCTCGTGAGATAGAGGGTCGCTATCCCGGACAGTATGGTCACAACCAGCGCCTGAAGCAGATTCTCGGATCTCCAGTTGCGGGAGTGGGAGGCCATTTCGACAGCCATCTCGCCACTCGTAAGTGACTCGGCCTTTTTTACCGCCGCCTCAATGGCGTCGAAATCAATCTGGGAGAAGTACTTGTCAATAAGTGTTGCCATAGTCTAACCCGTTCCTACCATCCGCCGCTGGCGCCGCCACCACCCGATGATCCGCCACCGAAACCGCCCCCGCCAGACCCGGAGCCACCACCAAACGTGAAACCACCCCCGCCGGAGCGACTACCTCCCACAAAGGCCCCCCCAGTTCTCCAACCACTACTTCTGCCGCCTTTCAGAATCAGAAACAGCACTATGCCAAAGAAAATCAGAGTGGCCAAACCGGACAGCCTACCGCCTTCGTCGCTGCTTTTTGGTCGGGGGGGATTGTACTCACCGCCGATAGCCTCTACGATTCCATCCAGCACGTTGTTGACGCCGCCGGCGTAATCACCATTGCGAAATGACTGCGCCATGGGTGATTGCCTGTTTACCAGTCGACCGCACTCAAGGTCGGTCAACTCCCCCTCAAGGCCGTATCCGACCTCCACCCGTGCTTCTCGCTGCTTCAGTGCCATCAGAAACAGGACGCCGTTGTCCTTGGCCCTGGAACCAATACCCCAGGTTTGAAATACATCGTGAGCGAAGTCTTCGAGCGACCGGTTTCCCAGGTTCTCCACAATCAGGACAGCTATCTCATGGCCGGTCTGATCATGATAGGCGCGGACCTTGGATTCCAGCTGCCGTATCTCACTGCCCGAGAGCAGGCCGGCCTGGTCATTGATAAAACCTCTGGACTGGGGGATCGGCGGATCGGCTGAAACGCCGGTCGCCAGAAATAGAAGGACAAATGTGGCGAGTAGTCTTTTCACTGGTCCATCGTCAGTTGACTATTCAGTGAATATCTCTTTAACACTAGGGGCTGTCTGAGCCTCGGCTTGAGCGGCGAAAAACTGTTTTTCGTACGGAAAGCCAAAGATGGGCCCGGCAATGAGCGGACCGATTCCCTTCTGGCGATATACATTGTAGGCGCGGACTGATTCGTTGAAAGTGCGCCGCTCCTGGCTAATGCGGTTTTCCGTCCCTTCAAGCTGTGTCATCAAGTCCGCGTAGAGTTGATCCCCTTTGATCTCCGGGTATCGCTCTACAACGACATTGATGAATGAATTAAGCTGGCGGGAGAGTTGATTGGCCAAGGAATCCAACAGTGCCGGATTGTTACTACCCAGGGCGTTTTCAGCCGAGCCCTTGAGATCAATAACACGTTGACGCATGCCAATGACATCGGTTAATGTCGCCTGCTGACGCTTCATGAAATTGTCAACGCTGGCCACCAGATTCGGAACCAGATCAAACCGGCGTTGATACACGTTTTGTACTTGAGACCATTTCTCATCGACCGCCTGTGAACGATCAATCAATCCGCTACGACCGGACCAGACCCAGGTGCCAAATATGATGGCCAGGACAATGATTACGCCAAGAACGATTCCCAATATCTTCATCCATAACTCCTTTGTCTCAAACCGATACTTCGCCAACTCTCTCGTATTCACAAGTCAAGATATGTTCGTTGTTATCTGCTTCGCGCGCAACAACAAACGGATTCGGCCGATCAACAACGAGGAGTCGATCACATCAACCGATGCTTGTTCCCGATTTGGTCGGCCTTTGGATTTGATATATGAGGGCGAACTTCTTATCTTAGGCGCAATTGCGGCCGTCAGGAGTTGTAACCATCGGTCATGGTGACCACAACCCGAGGGATCGTCGCCCGTGCTTAACGATAGCTCACCCACGTTCCTCAATCTCCTGGACGCCAATCCGGAACAGGCGCTGAGGCAGTTTTATGCTTTTGGCGAATGCCTATTCCGGGTGCGTCGACCGCGAGCTATGCATGGGCTGTCCGACGCCGAGGCCGACGATCTGGTGCGGGAAGTATTGCTTCACTTGGTGGAAGACAACTTCAGGGTCTTACGTCAGTATCAGAACCGAGGCAAGCCGTTTGCAGCCTGGCTTTACTTGATTGCTCACAACAAATGTCTTGACCTATTGCGCCGCAGGAAGCGTCACAGCGATTTGTTGCAGGCCGTAACCGATGGTGCAACAGAGGCTCCGGGGGTAGCCGGTTCTGATCCGGAGTTAACGCCGGAACAAGATATGACATTGAAGACGGCTGTCACTCGGGTCAGACAGTGCCTGCAGAAGATGGGAAGTTACTGTCGATTGCTGCTCGAGTTGGCCGCCGACGAATATACGCCTCGCGAGGTGGTGAGAGTACTGGGGTGGACACCTGACAAGAACAAGAAGGTCTCCGACGATCTGCGTACATGTCGCGGGCAACTGAAGAAACTGCTTGGCCGGCAAGGCCTTGACCTTACTACGCTGCTGGCCTGAGAATGCCGCGAGCGGACTGATGAAAATCGAGTTGGAAATACTTGGCCGAAACAACGACGATCATTCGTTGTGTTGGTGAGAGCTAGGGCCGATCACCGACCGTTCGGCGGTCGGATCAGGTGATTAGAACAGGATGATAATATGACCAGCGACCAACATCGGCATGATAGCGACCACGATCGACTGCTCGATCGGTTGGTTCGGGCTGCCCGCGAGGAATCGGAGGCTGATTTTGTCAGGCCATCCGACCGCGCCATAACGGCCTACCTGATGGGCGAAGCCGATGAACGGCAGCACCAGGAGGTTACCCAGGCTCTCATCGCCTCGGCCTCATTTCGCAAGGAGATCCTGAAATTGGGCGATGATCTGGAGTACCTGACCGGTCCCGAGGCTGCCGGGGAATTCGCAACCCTCCACGCTGAAGAAAGCCGAAGGCAAACCCAGGTGGTTCCAGAGCCGGTCGCAACAGCCAGAAGGTCATACCGATCCAGGATCAGAGAGCTGATCTGGCCGTCGCAATTGTCAATGCGTGCTGCCTGGCTGTGGAAGGGAGCTGTCCCTGTAGCGGCCGCGATCCTGCTGGCGGTGATCTCTCCCCGCGTAGCTCAGTGGGCGGGCCTGTGGTCCGAGTCTCCTACCGTCGCCCGCTGGCAGGAGAACGGGGTGATGGATCCCGGTTTGTTTGTCTCCAATGTCCCTCGCGAGGCTGTCGGGGCGGGTGAGACGACCGTCTACGCCAGCCATCTCGAAGCTGCCCAAGCGGAGTTCAGTCGTGCTATTCGATACGCCGACGGGCAGTTTGTTGTGGGGATGCCGGATACCGGGCTGAGCACGGTCGGCCCTCAGGATACGATATTGATAACTCTGGCGGGGGATGATGGTCAGGCCTTGATGACCCTGCCCGGTCTCGTCCCGTCGGGTGGGAACGAGTCGGCCCAGCTCTGGTCGGTGACACCGACCGATCGGCTCCTGCGTCATCTGCTCCTGACAGCTGATTCCGTCACCGTAAGCTGGCTTTCCGAATACGGACGCCAGGGTTGCCTCACGATAACCTATCCGGTGGACAGCGGCTATGCCGCTTCACCTTTTGTGGTCTTTGATTTGTAGGCGAAGTATGACCGTTGGTTCCGCTGCGCTCAGACGTCGGATCTGTGAGCCGATCCTTTGGGCCATAGTGATAGTTGCTTTGTCCCTGAGTTCTGAGTTGCTAGCTGACATACCGCTTTGGCGACAACAACTCGGAATTTCCGAGCAGCTCTCCAACGCCCAGAACCAGGACTCGGCTATGGCTATCGCCAATCAGGCCCTGCTGCAGCTTGATACGACGCAGGCGGCGTCCGACACGGCCCGGGCCATGCTCACTTATTGGTTGTCCGAGTGTCTCAGCCGGAAACAGGATTACGTTGCCGCCGAGCAATGTCGACAGCAGGCGCTGGCCCTCTATCGCGATCTGTACGGACCGAATCATCCGCTAGTGGCTCGGTGCATGAGTAACCTCACTCTCCTAGGGGGGCGACTTGGCCATTTCATCGAAGCGGAGATCCTGCAGAAGCAAGCCATCGCTATCCTGGAATCCCGCTCACCTGCCGACGACAGCAGCCTGGTGCTGCCGCTTAACAGCCTGGCAACACTTTACTACCGTCAAGGCCGCATGGCCAAGGCAATCCCGGCTCTAAAAAAGGCAATTGATGTTGGTGTGGCGGTTAATGGTCCGGACGATTACTGGGTGCGGTTTTGCCGCAGCAACCTTGCTGATATCTATCGCGAGTTGGGCAGGTATGATGAGGCCGAGGATCTCTTTGTGGAAATCCTCGGCACCTTTGGCTGCATGGTGGCAGCTGACTATCGCCCGATGGACCATGCCCGAACCCTGCATGATTTGGCTCTGCTTCACCGCCGGCAGGGCAGATCAGCTGACGCCCTGCCGTTGCTGGTGAAGGCGCGCAGCCTGGCCGAGTCGGTTGTTGGCGAGGATCATCCCGCGATCTCCTTGTATCTAAGCAGCCTGGCTGGTGCTCTGGGTGACGTGGGCCGACTTGACTCGGCGGCGATTCTGATGGCCCGCTCGCTCGAAATCAGAACGTCCGCTCTGGGTCCGGACAATTACGCCACGGCCGCCCTTGAGGAAGACTATTCACGGCTGCTCCGCCGCAAAGGTGAGTTTGCTCGCGCTCTGCCCCTGGCCGAACATGCCGCAGGGACTCTCCGCCGTGTGTTTGCCGACAATGCTCTGGCTCTTTCCGAAAAGGACGCGCTCACCTACTCGCGACATCTTCGCAGTTCGCTTGACAATTTTGTAGCCTGCTTTGTAAGCGCTCGAGACACGGGCCAAGCCGGCTCTCGCGTGGCCGCCGAGCTGATCCTGTCCGGCAAAGGGCGGGTCGCCGATGGTCTCTTCAGTCGCGGTCGGCGATTCGCCGAACAGGATGATCCCGAGCTGCAGAACCTGGCCACCGCGTGGCGATCAGCTCGGCAGGAACTGTCCCAGATGTATGTGATGGGTGCGTTCGATGACCAGGGCGCACCGCCGGCTCGAATCGATTCTCTATCTCAAGTAGTGGATGACCTTGAAGCCGAGCTTTCCTTGAGCAGCACCAAATATCGCCGACTGAGAACCGGCCAGAACGTCTCATTGGATCGAATAATCGAAGCCCTCCCCGACGGCGCGGTGATGATTGAATACTTCAATTATGGTCATGACACGGCCACGGTGGGGGAGCGTTCGTCTCGTTATCTGGCCCTTGTAATCGCTGATTCGACAGAGCCAATCGTGTGCGACCTCGCCTCGGGTTCCCTGGTTGACAGCCTGGTGTCTGAGTACCGGGCTCACCTGCGTCAGGTCGCCAGTCGCCCATATATGCCGACGGCGACCGACAAAGCCGCCTATGAGACCGTGGCGCGAGCCTTGTATGATTGTCTCCTGGCCCCCCTGAAAAGGCAGCTGGACGGCAAGGATCTGATTCTCATTGCACCCGATGCCGCTCTTAATCTGGTTGCCTTCGCCGGTCTGGTCGACCGGCAGGGTCGTTATTTGATCGAGAACAACCTTATCCATTATTTGACGGCCGGGCGTGAGCTATTGAACCTGACGGACCGTAGGTCCAACGCCGGCGGACTGCTGGCCCTGGGCGATCCGGACTTTGATGCCGCCGGTGCCGATCGCCGCCGGGCATCCTCTGCCGAGTCTCCCTTGTCGGAGTCGGACCGACAGCAGCGCTCCGGTTGTGATTTTTTTCGGGGCCATGATCTGAGGCCCCTTCCGGGAACCCGGCAGGAACTGGAATCCTTGCAGCAATTTTGGCATGATACACAGACTTCATCGGCCGCGATCTTGCTGGGACCGGCCGCCAGTGAAGAGCAATTCAAAACGTCCGCCCCCGGTCGCCAGTTCCTTCACCTGGCCACTCATGGCTACTACCTGGCCGGTCCTTGCCTTGAAGATGCGCCGGACTCTCTGGCCTCCGATGTGACCTCGGCCCGGAACCCGCTATTGCACTCCGGGCTTTTTCTCGCCGGCGCCAACCGGCGCGGACACGCGGCCGGCAGCGAGGATAGCATTCTGACCGCCCTCGAAGTGTCCGGCATGGACTTGGACGGCACCGATCTGGTGGTCCTTTCGGCCTGCGAAACCGCGCTGGGCGAGATTGAGCAAGGTGAAGGCGTTTACGGCTTGCGTCGAGCCTTCCGTGTCGCCGGAGCCGGAGCCGTCGTGTCTGCCTTGTGGCCGATTCCGGATCAGCAAACGGCAGGCATTATCGGAGCTCTGTACGGCACCGACGAGCAATCGTTGGCTCAGCGACTGAGACAAGCCCAGCTTGACTGCATTTCCGAACTGCGGGCCGCCGGGTTCGCCGATCACCCCCTATCGATGGGGTGCTTTCGTCGCTGTGGGCGACTGGCGCTGAAATCCCCTCGCCGATCTTCATCATATGATCGTTTTGGCCCGGCTCTGCCGAGGTCGCTGTCCTAATCACCCCTGATCATGCCGCGACCTTGCTTATCGCGTTGCCAGTCAATAGCTTGCGCGCCGATTCGCATTTTCTTTTGATCGCCGCCCGAAAAACTCCACGCCACTCGTTGCTCCAATAGAAGCGAGAGCAGAGAAAATGATGACAAAGTCAAAAGCACAATCTGACAGAACACATTTTCAAAAGCGTGAACGAAATGAGTAAGTGAGCGACGAGCTCAAGAAACGGAGAGAAGGAAGATGTATCACAAGACAAACACTAACAGCCGCATTGGAGCCGTGCTTCTGACGGCTGCGATGCTGATCTCGATGGCCGGTGGAATCTATGCGGCCGACCGACCCGAAACAAACCGCGAGGCTCTGTTGGAGCTGAGCGAGACCTTTAGTGAACGACTCCAGGCCAGGCGGACGCAACAGTATTACGATCTGTTGACCAGTGACGATCCGCTCCAGAAGCAACTTAACGAAGACCCGAATATCGAGTTGATGTATATTCACGAACTCGGATACCCTGTCTATTACTCTGTGTCAAATCTCAATGCTGCCAAGACCATCAGCACCGACGATGTGTGGCCCGGAGGCACCACGGGACTATCCCTTAGTGGTGCCGGGACAGGCTTCGGCCGGCTGGGTATCTGGGATGGTGGCGGTGTGCTCGAAACACACCAGGAGTTTGGTGGTCGAGTGAGGCATCCGAATGGTCCGATAAGCACCCATCCTCATTCAACCCATGTTGCCGGGACAATGATTGCGGCAGGTGTCCAGGCAGCGGCAAAGGGGATGTCTTACGCGGCCAGACTGGACGCCTATGATTGGACCAATGACAATGGGGAAATGGCGGCGGCGGCGGCGGCTGGAATGAACGTTTCCAACCACTCTTACGGTAACGCCACTGGGTGGAGTCAGAGTGGTTCAACTTGGTACTGGTGGGGCGATGTCGTGGTCAGCCAAACCGAGGACTGCAATTTCGGCTACTACTCCGACGAGGCTCAGGCCTGGGACCAGATCGCGGCCAACGCACCATTCTACACAATCTGTAAAGCGGCTGGCAATGATCGAAACGATGCTGGTCCGGGACCGGGCGGAAACCATGCAGTACAGATTGGTGGCATTTGGCAATGGAGTACTGTTACTCGCGACCCTGACGGTGGAGCCAATGGCTATGACTGTCTGCCGCCGAAGGGTACTGCAAAGAATATCATAACCGTAGGAGCCGTAAACGACATCCCCGGCGGTTACTCGACCCCTGGGGGGGTGGTTATGACCTCCTTCAGCGGCTGGGGCCCCACCGACGACGGTAGAATCAAACCGGATTTGGTGGCCAACGGTCGTAGTGTGTATTCCTGCGATGATGCCAGTAACACCGCGTATGATAACCATGACGGAACCTCTATGGCGACGCCGAATCTGTCCGGCTCACTGAACCTTCTGGTGCGTCAATATGAGTCCACTCACAGTGGCGTCACACCACTTTCATCCACCATGAAGGCTGTCCTCATCAATACGGCAGATGAAGCGGGTCCGAATCCTGGCCCGGACTATATGTTCGGTTGGGGTCTTGCCAATATCCGTAAGGCTGCCGAGCTGATCGATGCTGACGGTTCCGGATCGGACTTGATCCACGAGGAATCACTGACCAACGGTCAAACAGATCAGTTTCAGATTGTTAGCAATGGTGTTGATCCGATCCGTCTGTCCATAGTCTGGACGGACCCGGCCGGGACACCACATCTGATGAATGACCCGAGTGACCTCAACCGCGGCGATCTGAAACTGGTCAACGACCTTGATATGCGGCTTGAGCATGTTGCCACCTCTACCGTTAGTCGGCCTTATGTTCTGAATCCGAACGTGCCGGCCGCGGCGGCGACTACCGGCGACAATTTCCGCGACAATGTGGAGCAGATATATCTCGCGGCTCCGTCCGCGGGGACCTATCTGGTGTCAGTAACACACAAGGGAACTCTGGCTTCTGCTCAAAGTTACTCACTCGTCAGTTCGGTGCCGTTTGGCGGAGCGACTACAGATTGCAATGGCAATGGAGTCGACGACGCCACTGACATCGCCAACGGCACGTCAACCGACTTTAATAACAATGGCATTCCCGATGAATGCGAAGCGATGGCCGTATGCCCGCCTGATTTTGACTGGGCATGGATGATCCGCACCGGAGATCCTGGCACTCGTTGGGGTCATGCCATGGCCTACGATCGCCTGAATGGCAGAACGATCATGTTTGGAGGGCTGAATTCTGATCAGACCTGGGAATGGACAGGGGGCTGGAACCAACTCTCTCCTATCGGATCTCCCTCGGGTCGTACCCGGGCCGAAATGGTCTACGATATTGATCACGGCGTCATCGTGCTGTTCGGCGGCCAGAATTCCACGACCTTTTTCGGAGACACCTGGGTTTTCAATGTAAGAACCGATACCTGGACCCAAGCTGCTGTCGGCAGCAGCCCTAGTGCGCGGGTCGAGCACTCCATGTCCTACGATTCGGAACGCGGCGTAATCGTCCTGTTCGGGGGTGACAATCCCAACTATGTCAACCTGGGAGATACCTGGGAAGGCGTGTATGACCCGGTATCAAACGACGTCACCTGGATGTTGGTGTCTACCAGTGGTCCGGCGGCCCGGTCGTCCCATGCCATGACCTACGATCCGATACACAAGGTCACTGTCCTCTATGGCGGCTTGCCCGGTTCGACCGAGACATGGGCATATGACGGAACCTCGTGGTCTCAACTATCCACCGTCGATGATCCCGGATCGAGAAACGGACACGCCATGACGTTCCATGAGACTCTGGGTGAGATCCTGGTGTACGGTGGAAACAGCAGCAGCAATACCGGCTTGTGGGGATATGATTGGGACAATTCCACTTGGGTGGAAATTGCTGCCGGCGATCCCGGTACACGTAGTGAGCTGGCAATGGTCTACCATGCCATCTACCGTCAGCTAGTTATTTTTGGCGGTACCGGTGGCAATGCTGCCACCTGGTACTACCCTTGCGCATCGCGCACGATGACCTTTGCGCTTTCGGGAACTGCCAACGGCACCGGTTGGTCTTATGGCGTCACCGGTGTCAACTACACATTCATGGATCTGACAGTTCCCGGTGTGCCAGTGGGTGGGACCATGTCAGACTTTGTGGAGCGCTTTGTTGAATCCATCGAGAGCGCCGGCTGTCCGGGCCTGGTGGCAGCTCCGGTCAGAGGCACTGACAATTGCTTCACCATAACAGCCTGCCAATTCCAGCCCTTCATTTTCCGCACGGGAAGCTTTGGTCAACCGCCCATGGATGTCACTCCTCCTTGGAGTATCAATCCCACAATGGATGAAATCGAACTCGCCGGTACGGACTGCAATACCAACGGCGTAGACGACGCCATCGACATCTTCCTGGGCACTTCGCAAGATTCGGACGGCAACGGCGTTCCGGACGAGTGCGAGATGGAACCCGACTGCAGCACCCTGACCGGCGACATCAATATCAACGGACTTCCATGGGAGATTGCCGACGCAGTACAACTTACCAACGCCATTCTCTATCACGATATCGACCTCCTGCCGTGCGTCGGCAACGCCGACATCAATGGTGACTGTCGCGTGGATGTCGACGACCTCGTCCACATATGCCGGATTGTCGCCGGCGATTCGGCACAAACTGACTATGCCGGCCTGTGCTTCCAGTATGAAGTGTGTCTGGACACATCGGGCGTCTGTACCAGTTGCTGCCGGCTCCGGGGTGACATTGATCACAACGGGATAGGCCCCGATATTGCAGACCTGGTATACCTGGTCAACTACATGTTTGGTGGTGGCGAGGAGCCGCCATGCATGGAAGAGGCTGACGTTGACGGCAACGGTCAGGGTCCGGACATTGCTGACCTGGTATATCTGATCAACTACATGTTTGGTGGTGGGCCGGCTCCCGTGCCATGTGGCGAGGGAGTGCCGTGGTCCAAGCTCAGCTCCGTCAGTGACGACGTTGTCATCGACCGCACCTACGCCGATGGCGTTACCACCATTGCATTGAGCTCGGAGATTGATCTGGCCGGTATCGAACTCGAATTGGCCGGCAACCAAGACGCCGCCCCGACCAAGCAACTCGGCAGTGAGTTCGAGATGTATTACCATTGCCAGAATGGTCATATGAAGATCGGGCTGCTCGACATGCAGGGAGAGTTTATACTGTCGGCTGGCGAGATCGAGTTGGTCACTATACCCGGTCGCTGGGACATGGTTTCGGCGCTGGTGGCCGATCAGTACGCGACCGCCATTCGGCCCGGCATGGCCAAGGGCAACCCGGCTGTGCCGGCGCAATTCAGCTTGGCGCAGAACTACCCCAACCCGTTCAATCCCTCCACCGAGATCAGCTTCGAGATTCCGGTCGCCTCCTCCGTTACCCTGGAAGTCTACAATATCATGGGGCAGCGGGTGACCACTCTAGTGGATGACAATCTGGAGGCCGGTCAACACTCCGTGACCTGGGACGCCGGCCGGCATTCCAGCGGCGTGTACTTCTATCGGCTTGACGCAGGTTCGTTTGTATCTACCAAGAAGATGGTGTTGATGAAATAGCCACATCTCCGGACAAGAATTTGTCCTCCTCACCTTCAGCGGAGCGGCCGATGGCCGCTCCGCTTGCCGATGCAGGACATGCTTGACCAGTTTTTGATAATGTCGTATACTGGGTGCGGGAAACGGATCTTCCCGATCGGCGTGCAGCGGGGAAGCCGCACAGACCAAAACGAGGCCATCGCGACCGATGGCTTCATGTCAGTTGATAACTCATTAAGTCGAAGTAAGGGTGCTCAATGCCATCAAAACGCACTTTGCATCAACTGTGGCCGGTGATTGCCTTGGCCGTCATTCTGGCCGCCACCATTCAGGGTGATTGGGAGCCGGCCGACGGCCATATCATGCACGAACCGCAATTGCCCGAAGACGGGGGGGCGACTATCGCCAGCTCGGCCGCCACCGAACTGGCCGACGACTGGGTCGCGCCGATTCGCAGCCAAATCAGAGACATCCACTTCTGGGGAGCCTGGGAAGCAGGGAACGTCGGCATCATCGACAGTTTTCGCATTCGTATCTATGATGATGCCCCGGTCGAGCCGCCTTTACCCTACAAGTACACGATTCCTCACCTGCCGATCCTTGATATCTATGTCGATCCCTCGGAGTACGCTGTCATGGGGCCGTTCTCGAACACGTGGGATCAGACCTGGTACGATCCGGCCTCAGATAGTATCGCCTACGATGATCATACCGGGTACTATCTCTACAATGTATTCTTGGATCAGTCCGACTACGTGATCCAGGAACTTGGCGAAACCTATTGGCTTTCGATCTACGCCTTTGTCCGCGATACCGCGCAACCTCTGTGGGGCTGGATGACGACTGATGACATTTTTGCCTCCGCCGCCGTGGCACAAGGCTTCACGGCCAAATCGTGGCAAACAATTGAACGGCCCGGCTACAACTACATACATGGTGACGTTGATGGCAATACCATAGTTAACCTCTCCGACGTCATCTACTTGTCCAACTATGTCAACTCCGGTGGCCCGGCTCCGATGTGCTATCTACCTCAGACGGCACCGCTGTACTATCCGTGCGCCGATATAGACGGCGATTGCGATATAGACAATTTCGACGTAGCATGCTATGGCGACCCGGAGTGCCCCAAGAACTACTGTCCGGCATATCCACCGCCCTCCGGGACTATCTATGTCGATCTGGCCTTTGTTATCAACGGTACTTGCTGCCTGACAAGGGGTGATATCAATCACGACAACCTCGGACCTGACATTGCCGACTTGGTCTTCCTGGTGAATTACATGTTCAATGGCGGTCCCGTGCCGCAGTGTGATGTGCCGCTTGGGAGCGGTTACTACGCCGAGGCTGATATCGACGGCAATCTTTTGGGGCCGGACATCGCCGACCTGGTTTACCTGGTGAACTACATGTTCAACGGCGGGCCGGCGCCGGTGCCATGTCCGTAGAAGCGACCTTTGACACATTGCTGAAAAGACATGAGCATCGAGGCCACACCGCCTTAGTTAAGTAGAATGGCCGAACAGACAACCGAGGATACTGGAGTCAGCTGATGAAGAAACTTGTTCTCTTGTTGGGGTTGACAACATTGCTCGCAGCGGCAGCCATCCTGCTGAGCGATTATTACGGCGGAGCCTCATCGGAGATTAGCGCCTTGCGGCACATGGCCTATTATGCCACAAACCGATCAGGTAAAGTACCCAAGCTGCAGCAGCGCCCCAGCGACTGGTTCTATGTTCAGCGGGCCTACCCCAATCGTGATGTCCCGGTGCAGGCACGCCTTAAGGCGGCCAAGCAGGCGGAAGAACTTCGCGCCCAGGCGGCGGTCGCCGGCAAAGGAGACGTTATCTGGCAGCAAGCCGGCCCCACCAATATCCCCGGGCGTATCACTGATCTGGCGGTCCACCAATCACAGCCCAACACGATCTACGCGGCTGCCGCCGCGGGCGGTGTATTCAGGACGGTCGATGGAGGAACGAGTTGGACGGCGGTGTTTGACTCCACAGGAGTGCAGTCGATGGGTGCCATTGCGATTCACCCGACCAGGCCGAATATTCTGTATGCCGGTACCGGTGAGGCAAACGCCTCCGGCGATTCCTACGAGGGAACCGGCGTGTACAAGTCCACCGATTACGGTCAGAGCTGGACACACCTGGGGCTCGACAGCAGTTACCATATCGGTCGTATTCTGATCGATCCGGAGTACCCGGAGACGGTTTTTGTGGCCGCAGTCGGAAAGCTGTTTGGAACGAATCCGGAACGTGGTCTGTATCGCTCGACCGATGGGGGAAGCACGTGGGAGCAGAAGCTGAGCCTGAACGACTCCACCGGTTGTGTCGATGTCGCCATACACCCCGGCACTGGGACGATGTTTGCAGCCATGTGGGAACGCTGGCGCGGACCCAGGGAGCGCATCGTGGGCGGCTGGTCCAGTGGCCTCTACCGCTCGACAGATCGAGGGGACACCTGGACATTGCTGGGCAATGGCCTGCCGGCGCCATCGAGCACCCTCGGGCGCATTGGTGTCACTGTCGACCCGAATTCCAATACAGTCTACGCTATCTTCTGCAATCATCCCGGAAGTTTCATCGGCGTCTACAAGAGCACCAACCTGGGCAACAGCTGGAGCCAGACCAACGATGCCTCCCTCGACGGCCTTTTGGGCGGGTTCGGATGGTATTTTGGTCAGATCCGAGTGAAACCGGGAAGTGCCGACATTGTTTACGCTCTGGGTGTGTCGCTTTACAAGTCGCCGAACGGCGGCAATTCGTGGGGCAATAGCGGATCAGGTACCCACGCCGACCACCATGCCCTGTACATATCTGCCACCGGCGATGCCCGAGTCTACGATGGCGGCGATGGCGGCGTCAACCTCAGCACCAACAGCGGCTCCAGTTGGACACAGCAACTCGATATGCCCAACACCCAATTTTATGCGATTGAGATCGATAACCAGAATCCGCAGCGGCTTTATGGCGGTACCCAGGACAACGGAACCCTGCGCACGTGGACCGGTGCTACCGGCGATTGGGATCATATCCATGGCGGCGACGGCTTCTATACGATAGTCGACCACACCAATTCCAACGTCATCTATGCCGAGTACCAATGGGGGTGGCTCGATAAGTCGACCGATGGCGGTTCCTGGTTCTATGACGCTATGAATGGAATTGATCTGGATGATCGCACCAATTGGTGTACACCTGTTCGCATGGATCCCAACGACCCCAATACGCTGTACTACGGCTCGCATCGGCTCTACAAAACCACAGATGGTGCCGACCTCTGGACACCTATCAGTGGTGATCTTACCAACGGCGATGACCCCGGCAATCTAACTTTCGGCACTATCACAACTATCGATGTTGCGCGGACCGATGATCAGGTGGTCTACGTCGGAACGGATGATGGCAACGTCTGGGTCACACAAAACGGCGGCAGTGGCTGGACCAACATCAGCGCTCAGCTTCCAACGCGCTGGGTGACCCGGGTGGTGGTCGATCCTTATAGCTCCGGCACGGCGTATGTGACCCAGTCGGGCTATACAGTCGGCGATCCTCTGCCGCATATCCATCGGACCGAGGATTACGGAGCTAGTTGGGCGGATATTCACGGTAACCTGCCTGATGCGCCGGTGACCGATGTTGTGGTTGATCCCCTGCTTGACTCTACGCTGTATGTCGGTACCGACTTCGGCGTCTACTACACTAAGAATCTGGGGCAGTCATGGGCGGCCTTCGGGTCCGGCATGCCCATGGTACCCTTGAATGATCTCTGCTTTCATGAAGGCACCCGCAAACTGGTAGCCGGTACGCATGGTCGTTCTATGTATATGACGACCGTGCCGGAAATAGACGGCACCGACACCGACAACGACGGCGTTCCGGATTTTGACGACAATTGCCCGTCGGTCGAGAATCCGGGCCAGGAGGATCTCGACGGCGACGGCATTGGTGACGCCTGCGATCCGGTGTGCTGCGTCAAGCGGGGTGACATTGATCACAACGGAGCCGGGCCCGACATAGCAGATCTAGTTCACCTCGTGAACTACATGTTCAATGGCGGCCCCGAACCGCTGTGCCTCGGCGAGGCTGATGTCGACGGCAATCTCTTGGGCCCGGACATCGCCGACCTGGTTTCCCTGGTGAACTACATGTTTAATGGCGGTCCTGCGCCGGTGGCGTGTCCGTAGTCGACGTGGATTCTCTTTCTATATTCATGACGGCGGGACTCACCCACCCGCCGCTATGGTTTGTGCCCGCTGCCTCTCAGAACGACCAGTAGTTGATACAAGCACAAGAAAACGCACACTAATGCTTTAGTCCAAGGGGTCGCCGCACTTGTATCGTATCGTGCCGGGCAGTGGGTCTTGCAGATCTAGGCTTTGGAGAATCCTAGTCCCACCGCCATGGTTCGTTTCGGCGTGTTTCCGCGAAGAAGTCAATAGGCTTCGCTATGTCGGGTAGAGGTTTGTCTCTCTGAGATGGCAGCTCGGGAGGGTCGTCAGGACGGCCCGTATCACTCAATTCCTATCGCTTCCAAACGTTGAGTGTCAATATGCGTGAGTGCCGAGCACGACATCAATGCCGAATTTGTTCTCTAATAAGACCTTCATGCTTTCAAAATCAATTGGGCAATCTCCCGTCTCCATGGCCAGTTTCATGCAGGTACCCAAGTGCAAGGTATCGATTGGCCGCTCAAGGTTCTTGGTGATTTCGCTGAGAAGCTTAACCCTCGGAAACGTGAGCCCGGGACAATCACCGCAGTCGGTCATAGCGACCAACTCGATTTGATCGTGCTGGGCGAACTCGCCGTTGCGTTCGGCCATGCCCTTGTAGCATTTGGCGCAGGCAATGCATGAATAATCCTTGATACGCTTGCAGTGATGATGTCACGGCATTTGTTGCTTGATCAGTTTGCCAGTTTCTGCAGTGCCTGCTCTCCTGCGATAGCAATCGGCTCCAGGCTTGGTTCCGAGGAACAATCCGGGTTCCCTGCCGCCATAAACACTGTCAAGTCCTCGGCCGTCTTACCTCCGAGGATAAGGGCGCTGACGGTATCAATCTCCTTCACCGGCGGCATGTCATGGCTTACAATCTGTCCGCCGATTAGCCTTCTGGAATCCCGATCAAACACCAGCTTAAGGGTCCATGGCTTCGAGTCGGGGATCATGCCGTGCTTGCTCCTGGAATCGACTGTCGCCGACACTGTGAAAAAACCCTCATCCCGAGCCTGGCGTTCGGTGAACCCAGTCGCTGCCACATTGAGATCGATCAAGCTACAGACAGACGCATTCAGTATGCCGGGGAATGGAATGTCGTAGCCGGCTAAACGTTTGGCTACAAGCCTCCCCATGATAACTGCGGGGCCGCGCAAAGCACCCGGGTTGGGACGGCCGGTGATGAAGTGCTTATTGTCGGCGCAATCCCCGGCAGCCAGAATGTCCGGATCAGACGTCTCTAAGTACTCGTTGATTTTCACTCCGTACTGGCCGATATCCATACCGGCCTTGCGGGCCAGATCAACGTTGGGTTTGGCACCGACATTCATCAAAACCATATCTGCCTTAACGACTTCACCCGAACTGAGTCTTACCCCTACTACTGCACCGTTTCTTCCGAGGATCTCGGCCAAGGAAACGCCCATCCTCAGTTCGATGCTCCTACTTCTGAGAAATTCAGCGACTCTGTCCCCTAATTCCTGATCCAGCATTGTGCAGAGCGGGTAATCAAGCAACTCAAAGATCGTGATCTCGCAATCGGCGTCGGCCTGTCGAAGAAGAACTGCCGTCTCCAAGCTGATGAACCCGGCCCCGATAAGGGCCAGCTTCTTTGGTCTCTTCGTGGTGAGGAACCCTCTTATAGCCTCCGCATGGCGAAGAGAACGTACGATGAAGACACCCTCAAGATCGTTTCCAGGAACAGGCAGCACGATCGGGCTCGACCCCGTCCCCAACACTAATTTATCATATGGTAGTACTTCGCCGTTGGTCAGTGTGACATGCCTGTCCGTCGGATCAATGGCGGTGACCCGATCGACGATGGTATGCACACCCGCATTGGTGAGCATGGTGTCCGGGTTTACTATCGATTCTCCACTGACCAGACCGGCCAGAACGTGTGGGAGAGCTCACCGCACTATGAAGCGCTTCTCTTCCCTAATATTGGTGACCTCCACCCCGGGCATGAGCTTCCTGGAGAGCATGGCTGCCGGACCACCGACTCCACCGCAACCGATAATGACCAGTTTCTCACCTGCCTTCATTGTCGACCTCCTTGCCCCGATTCGCCGGATTCCGATCGCGAAAGGATACCTGACTGACTCCACTCTGGAGCAACACTATCTGCCCCGAGATTTCCCAGGTATAGTCTCCAAAAACATAGTTTGTCCCTTTCAACATCCAAGGAATACCTCTGTGTTGAAACAGTCAATAGTCTTCTCTCTTCCATATGTGACCAATTCCATGAGCACAAAAAAGACGGCGTTTTGCCGCAGAACTCTCCTGTCCAAGTCGCCCGGGCACGAAACCGGGCCGGTAGGTTCACGTTGAGCCGGGCTGAAGTCGTCAGCACTACTATTCCTCCGACGAATCGATGTCTTTATTCTCGTCGTGGTCTGTCGCTTTATCCCGGTCTAAAATGCCCCGGTCGACCAGCATCTGATACCAGTTCGGGTGATGGTGCTTGGCCCAGGTTCGGGAAACGAAGCCATCGATCAGAACCCTCCAGGTACCGGGGTTGGCAATGGTGCCGAGGTAGGCGTGCGACATGACGCCGGCGATCAAAACAAAGGCCAGAAGGTTGTGGATGGTCGAAGTGATGCAAATGACCGAGAGAACAAACTCCAGTTTGAATATCAGAAGCACGCCGGTAATCGAAATGAGCAGACCAAACACGGTGGTGTACCAGTAGAAAGCTTTCTGCCCGGCATTAAACCGTCCGGAAGGCACTTCCCCTTTGTATCCAAGGTAGCCGCCCAATCGTCTGACCCATTGCTTGTCATAGGACGCAAACAAGGCGTCGCGGAGCCAGAGCTTCAGTCCCGCCAGGGTGGTTACAATGAAGACGACACCCGACCATATATGGGTTTGCAGCATCTGCTTCTGGGATGAAAACAGCAAGTGCATCCAGTTGGTCCAGTTGAAGGCCATGATCAAGCCGGTGATCGCCAGGATAACAAATGAGAGCAGTCGCAACAGGTGGACAGCACGCTCGACAAAGGTGAATCTTAGAACCTCTCCGGAATCCGGCACAAAGGAGATGTGCTTCGGACCATAGCTGTGGTAGTGTAGCGTGATCAGGAAGATAACAATGATAATGCTGACACTGACGATCGGGCTCAACACCTGCTGGTGAAAGGAGTTGATAGCGAAGGCCAGCGGATTACAGCCGTAATACCGACCGTTGGAGACTGTGACTTGCCGGCCGTTTTCATCACAGAAGTCCAGGATCCGCTGACCCTTGAAGAAGTGCGCCTGGGGGGTATGACAATCGTCACAGCCATTGGCGCCCAGGGCCATCCTGGCCGGAGCGACGTTATGGCTGATGGAGTAGTTGGTGCATGGCCCCGGCTCGTATTCGAGCGTCGCCAATTGCCCGGAATCGTCCAAATGGTAGGCACTCCCGCCCTTTACCAGCACCGGATGAATCTGTGTGAACCGCTCATTGCCGGCCAGCGAAGCCGAAAAGGCTTTCAACCCCGCGATGATTTCTTCAGGCCGGTTGACCTCCGCTATGCCATCGTCGTTGTCATCGGTTACCTGATCGGAAAAGAGCTCCCATCCGGCGGCATGTTCTCGCAGCCAGAGCGGATACAAAACCGTATCAACAAGATTGCCCCACCAAGTCAGCAGCAGACCGTTGAAAGGGTAGATCCTATCGTTATCCCAGCGTTCATAAATCGGCCGCCACTGAGCGCGCTCACCCAGTGCCGTTGCCGTCATTGGATTGGTGGTGACGACATGTTCTCCGGTAGTCGCATCAAAACCAAGGGCCGCAGCGCGGCCGAGTGTGGGGATATGGCAGGCCTCGCAAGCGATACGCTCAAGATGGGACGGGCGAATCGTCTCATGATGGGGAATGGTTGCCCCCAGCAGACCCTCCTGGTGACATTCCCGACAGGTCTTGACGGTACCATCAAGACTGTCGGCGACGCGCAAATCACTGGCATGGCCTTTTGCAAACTGGTGGTCGGGTCCGGACGGGTGACAGGCGGTGCAGCTAACCCCCTGGTTATTGTGCACATCGGGGTTATACGGATCATTCCAGGAGAAACCGCGCTTGCGGGCGTCGCTCTGGCCGTGGCAGAAGACACAATTGTCATCCGGCGGCGGCCACGACATCTCGGGCGAGATGGATCCATCGGCGTTGAAGAAACGAGTATTGTAAGTCACCGACGGCTGCTGACCGCGATTAACGACTCCGTCAACGATACCAAAGCCGGTGCCGGACACAACCGCCCATCGGTAGTTCCCCAGCGACAGTTGGTAGGCTCGTTCCAGGAAGTTGTATCCTTCCAGATGACAGATGAAACAGTCGGCTTCCACTACACCGCTGCGGTCCCACTGCGACTGGTAGTAGTCGCCGTCAAGCTCCTCGCGCAATTCAGGGTTTTCGATCAGAGTCTCATCATAGCGATTACCATCTCGATCAAACTCGAGTCCGCCGCCGCCAGGATGGCATGAGCCGCAACTGAGGTCGGAACCGCTGGCGGTGGCACGACCGACAAAGTCATAGACCGTCAAGTCGATCTCGTCGGCACTACTATTTGATTTTTTGGCCGGCTGACGCAAATACATAGGGCACCACTTGCCCATCATACCATCGGAGATCTGCCAGGGCTTGCCTTCGTCAACGCCAAAATCATCCGAGACCACATCCCAACCCATCTGGAAATGATAACCTGACGTAATCTCTTCGTAGTCGTGACACATGCCGCAAGTAGCGGCCGTGGAAAACGGCTGGTCGGCATTCTCACCTAGTATCGGGTTGATCTCCTCGCCATCTTTGTCCATCAAGAAGATGCTGGGGTGTTCGGCGCGGACGCTGCCGACGGCAAGGATGCCTGCCAGCAGGAGGCCGGCGAGGGTGATCAGCCTCGGGCTGTGGAATTTGCCGATAGAGCGGAACTGCACTCGGGGCATGTTTAATCCTACGGTTTATTGTCTTAGCCGTTCACGGCGTTCTCGGCGCCTCCGAAGATCACGATCTGTCTGGACCATCCGATACGGCGCCATGGCATCAACACCACTAAATAAGATCTTTTATCTTCTGAAGCAACTCCTGCTCGTTGACGGGTTTTTCCAGAAATGCCGCCGGTGCTTTCTTGGTTTTCATCCGGTCCAGGAAGACGCCCAACTGCGGTGGCGCTGCCGTCACCATGATCACCGGGATGTGTTTAGTGGTCTCGTCTTTCAGAAGCTTGTCATACATTTTGATTCCGGAGTCGCGCGGCATGCTGACATCGAGAGTAATCAGGTCGGGCACGCGCGCAACGGCCTTTTCAAACCCTTCGAGCCCGTCGTAGGCGGCCTCGGTGTCATAGCCGTTTTCGGTAAACAGAACCGTCAGCCACTTAATGACATCGGGCTCATCATCGACTATCAGTATGCATTTTTTATCGCCCATGTCGGGGCCTCCATTAGAAATTGACCGGCCGGGTCGATCATGGCCGGAGTATACTCTGCCTGCTTAGCGATAATGATCCGACCCACGGATCGGCCTCACTCGCCGAGGGCATCCTTCAATTTACGCAAAGTTTCGGGATCAGCCGAATCGATCAGGTTCTTAAGATCGTTCTGAAGCCGCACCTGCTCGGCCAGGTCCGTCTCCGCTTTAGACGCCTTCATACCCAGAAGCTGCTTGATGGCCGCCACGTAGTTGTCCGGCTTAACCGGCTTCTCCAGGTATATGCCGGGTCCTGACATGGTCAACTCCTTAAGGTCGGCCTTACCCAAATCATCGCGGGCGTGACCGGTGACGATGATTATGGGAATCTTGGAGAACTCCCGGTGCTTGATCATCTCACGATAGAACCTGGCCCCGGACTTGCCCGGCATGACCAAGTCCAGTGAAATCAAGTCGGGCGAGTTTGCCTTCACTTTTTCCATCGCCTCGTTGCCGTCGGTAGCCGTGACGACATTAAAACCGGCCTCAACCAACGCCGCTCGCAGATAGTTGCGAACATCGGCTTCATCATCAACAACCAGGATGGTTTTGCTTTTGGTATTGTTCATGAATATCTCCCAGCCATTTGATTACTCCTTTTGCCTGTACAAGGTCATCAGCCGTTGGCGCGAAAAGGTCATGCAAAAACGTGATCCTTGATCCGGGCTTGACTCAACATCTATGGTGCCACCGTGCTCCTGGACGATCTTGCGCGTCGTCAGAAGACCCAGTCCGGTCCCGCCGCCCCCCTTGGTTGTGAAGAAAGTGGTGAAGATTTTGTGCTTTATGTCGGCGTCAATGCCGCTGCCGTTGTCGGAAACTTCAAAAACCAGTTTCTGGTTCGAATCCTCTATATTAATCACCACTTCGTTGCCGTTGTTGGGGCTCATCTGGCAGGCATCGATGGCGTTGGAAACGAGGTTGGTAAGGCAGGTATGGATTCCGTCGGGATCCAGCGGCGCTTTGCGAATGTGCGGCCCGAATTCGGCTCTGAGTACTATCCCTGACTGCGCCGCGATCTCCTTGTATAGGTCGACAATCTCCGTGGCCAGATCACACGGATCAATCATCTTCAGCACCGGCAATCGCCCCTTGGAGAAACTGAGGAAGTCTTTCACCAGGCTGGTCGTCTTGTCGAAGTTGCGTTCCAGCATTTCCCAGCCCTGGTTGATCATGTCGCGGTCGGTCTTCTTGAGTCCGAGGCTGACCATGTATTTGCCGCCTTCGAGGCCCATGAGAATGTTTTTGATGCTGTGAGCCAGCCCGGCCACCGTCTGCCCTACGGCCGCCAAGCGCTCGGCTTCGATCACCTCGTGTTCGAGTTTCTTCAGGGCCGTTACGTCGGTTGAGATCTCTATGACGTGTCCCACTTTCTCACCCTGACGCGCCAGGGGAGAGGTAGACACGACGTAGCTGATATTCTGGCCGCGCCGGCCGATCCCGGACTGATTGGATCGATGGCGGCGTCCGTCTCTGAAAGTGCGCGCGGCCGGGCAACTGTGGCAGCGGCTGGTTCTTCGTTTGTAGACTTCAAAGCAGTGCTTGCCGATCACTTCGCCGAAATTCTCGCGAAAGGCCTCGTTGGCCCGGACGATTCGATACTCTTTGTCAATGACTGTAATGTAGCAGGGGACGCGATCAAACAGAACCTGGTACTCCTGCTGCCAACTGCGCGTCCCGGTGACGTTACGGGTCATCTCCAGAACATACTCCACCGGTCCGTTGGGATCGCTCCGCAGGGGCGCGGCATGGCCTACATAATGAGTTTGCCGACCGTGCTGGTCCATTCCGACCGCGTCGGCAACAATGGTCTTGCCCTGTTCAAATACCTGAGACGACGGACATTCGTCACATGGTCGGTGCAATTTCTTGTAGACCATGTAGCACTTCTTGCCGCGCCACTCGCCAAAGTGTCTCTCGAAGGCTTGATTGGCGTCGACGACATTGAAGTCCCGATCAATCACGGCGACGTTGAACGGTATCTCGTTAAAAAGCGCCCCGGCAACCATGTCCTTGAGACGGCGATGAACCTGTCGACGGGATTCAGCCATTGCCTTCCCCCTGGTTTTCGGAATCGGACGAGGTAGTCAAGGACGCGACCAGCTCCAGGTATTGCGGCGCCGTTACCGGTTTCTCCAGCACCCGGGCCGGTTCCGGAACGGATGTATCGGGAACTTGATCACGAAAATTGAATTGGCCGTGCTGGGCCAGGCCGGTGACCAACACCACCGGTATGCGAGCCAGGTCAGTGTCCCTGCACAATTCGAGATAGAGCGACAAGCCGGATTGCTTGGGCATCATCACATCCAGACTGATCAGGTCCGGTCGCTCGGCCCGAGCCAATTCCAGGCCGGTTTCGGCGTCGGAGGCCACCAGCGCCCGGTAGCCGTTTGCCATCAGGACAGTGCTGAGGAAAATCCGAACGTCAGCCTCGTCTTCTACTATGAGAACCGTTTTAGTCATAGTGTCCGGTCCGTTGTTTCTTCGCTTGTCGGCGGAGCCGGGGGCAAAATCACGCGATTGAAGTAAGGCCGCTGCCAATCGCGGAGCGCGTCCGGTGTTAGATAAGCCGGCGACTGCGACTGATGACAGGTCGTACACTGTGTCAGCCTCTGTAGCTCCGTCGATTGTTCGGCTTTTTCACGATGACACCCGATGCAGGCGGTGTGCATTGCATCGGTATACGACGGCGCCCAGCGATCATCGACTGTTATAGTCGCCTTTTCGGGATACAGATCGAGATGGCAGGCGTCGCACCTCTTGGCTGTTTTGGTTTGCTTTTGTCCTTCGTGGCACTGCCCGCAGGATAGATTGCCACCGGCCGGACTGGCGTGCCAGTCGTGGTTGAAAGCGTCCGTTACGCGGTACATCTGTCGATGGCACTCCCAGCATCCGGATTGCTGATCCATCGGATTGTTCATATGGTGGCAGCGATCACAAGACTCATCACCACCCAGCGAATCAATATGGCGGGCATGATCGAAAGCGACCCCGTAGTCGTCGTGATTGCCGTCGACAAAGAGAACCTTGCCCCCCCGGGCCTTGCTCACCGGAGCGTCGATCACGCCGTCGCCGTGGATCTTGCCCCCCGGCATCAGGGCAAAGCCGATTGCAAAGGCAACCAGGAAGGCCAGCGAGTATTTGGTTCGGGCGGCCACAAACGGTGATCCGAGCCAGACCTCGGAAGTATGATCGAATTCAGGCCGCGCATGGGCGTCGGCTTCGGGATGTTGCGGCGGCTTGTCCCAAATACGGAACTTCTCAACCGCAAACAAAAAGACCAAACCTACCGCGGCCACGACGCCGAGACTTATCGAGATTTCCTGCCAGGAAGGGACATACGAGTCGCCGGTTGCTCCCAACATGGTGATGCCGCCGACATTGAGGCGGTTGAGTACCATGCCCAGGACCACCATAAGCGATCCGGCCCATTGTACGCCCGGCAACTGGCGCCAACGTGGCACGGAGAACATTGCCAGCGGGATAATCACCGCCACCAGCATCTCGACGATGAACAGATTGCTCTCCCAAGTGCCGTCAAAGACAAGAGCAAATTCGCCGGCGACCATTAGCTCACCCAGTTTGAGGATCAAGTAGATTCCCAGCACCCATACGGCCGCCCTGGCCAGTTTGGCAACCAGCGATCGTCCGGGATCGCGACGGTAGAGCCAGTGCGATACCAGACTTTCCAACGAGACCATCATCATACCTAGGGCAATGGCCGAGACAAAAAACATGATCGGCAGCGCCGGCGTGTACCAAAGAGGATGCAGCCGAAAGGGCATGATCAAAAACAGCGAGCCGAGTGACGATTGATGCAGGGTCGATAGCATGATCCCGAGCAGGACCAGCGGGAAGCGCAGTTTGAGTAAGAACTGACGCACTTTAGCATAACGGCTGGTGTTTTCCAGTGGTACCGGGCTGAACTCCAGTAGCAGCACCGTCGTATAGAGCATCACGCACCAGCCGACCTCAAACAGCGGTGAATGCGGATTCCAGTAAATCATCATGTGCCAGATGCTCCAGGGCAGACCCAGGTCGAACAGCAGACCAAAAATGACGGCCAGGTAGCCGAGAAACGCCGTCAGTACCGCCGGACGGACCATCGAGTGGAGCGACTCTCGTTTGGTGATATAGTAGGCGGCCGTCATGACAAAACCGCCGGCAGCCAGGGCCACGCCGGCCATTACGTCAAAGCCGATCCAGAAACCCCAGGGGGTGGCGTCGGAGAGATTGGTGGTCGGCCCCAGGCCGAAGATAAAACGGGTTACCCCCACTGCGGCGGCGAATCCCGCTATCAACCACAGGACTAGTTTGGTTGTTTGCACTCTATTCATCGTCAGGTCCATCATCTTTGCGTGTTTCAGAGAGCTCCATGCGTCGCTTGATCACCCAATTGAGGCCGTACATGACCGCCCCCATGCCAACAAAGGCAAACGGTACCGCTTTCATGGCCGGCGCCGTGGTGGCCGGCAGCGAACCTGTTCCGGGCTGATTGCCGATCGACAGAAAGCCCAAGTCGACGTCCGATACATACAGGACCGACGTGCCCCCAACTTCGTGCTCGCCCCAAACATGGTCGATGTACTTGCCGGGCTCTGATTTGATTCGTCGATGCGCTTCGGCCAGGAGTTCATCGCGATCACCGAATATCGTGGCCTTCTCGGGGCATACTTCGGTACAGGCAGGCTGCCTGCCTTCTTTCAGACGCTCGTAACAAAGGATGCACTTGCGCACGTAGGGGACAGCTTGATCCCAGTCGTAGCGCGGGATGCCGTAAGGACAGGCCATCATGCAGTACCTGCAACCCAAACACTTCTCACTGTCGTAGATCACGGCCCCTTCGGGCGTCTTGTGCAAGGCGCCCACCGGGCAAGCCGAAGCGCAGGCCGGTTCGACACAATGGCGACATTGCTTGCGGATGAAATGTGCCTGAGGCTCCTGGATTATCGAGGTCCAATTCTGAGCCGAGAGGCCGTCGTTTTTCTGCCACGTACGAGGGACATCCCAGGTAAGGTCGTTTTCACGTTTACAGGCGCCGACGCACTCCAGGCACCCGATACACTTGGTGACATCGGTTAGAATGGCAACACTCATACCGGAGCCCCTTTCTTGTTTAGCGTGGTGCAAACGTCATCGTCGGTCTCGGCCGGGAACTTCCAGGCCAAATTAGAGACGAACGTCGAAAACGGCACCAGGATGCAGTGGGCGACCTTGGTAAACGGTAACAAGATGAAAATCACCTCGGCCGAGAGAACGTGGACCAACATCAGCCCTTGGTAGTTGGTTGCGCTCAGGGTCGTATTGGAGCAGAGGTAACCGGTGATAAAAGGCACTATCAGCACAAGCGGCCACAGGAAATCCTGTTTGCGACTGATAAATCGCGAGGTTGCATTTGACAGGCGGCCGACAAACAGGGCGGTGCCGGTGACAATGGTCAACAGCGTCAGTCCGTCGGCCCAGGCGGCCGGCAACGCCGGCCAGCGCAATCCGATTCCCGCCTGCCAGAGCTGGACATGAGCCAACAGGAATACCGGCACCAGCAAAAGGCCGACATGAAAACTGATCGACAAGAAGCTGTAAAGTGGGCGGCTGTGGGTCACTCGTTTGACCGGGAAAAGCCACTGCGCCGTGCGCCGCAGAATGTAGTTCCAGGGCAGGGTTTTGTCGCCGGCACGCCGGTAGGCCAAAAAGGCCGCCACGGTTTCCAGAACAAACAGGCGGACCAGCCCCAAGAGCATAATCGCCAGACAAAACCTGAAGAGTGGCCCCCGCGCGAAATCCAGGATTGGTTCCATAATCAAGCCTCCTCTTCTTCGGCTTCCCCGGGCGGGACAATCAGTGTTTCGTCAAAAATGATGGCCTTGTAGATCAAGTCGTGAAGCCCCACAACTTGACAATCGATCTTCTGATCCTCGACCAGCTCCTTGAGCTGTTTCTTGCAGTTGGCGCAGGGTGCTACCAGAATCCGGCAACCGGACTTCCTGATCTGGTCGGCTTTTAGCTTACCGCCGATAGTGGTCCGGTAGGCTCGGATCTCATCGATGGAGACCGTCCCGCCGCCGCCGCCGCAACAAATGTTTTCCTCGCCAATCGGGGTCATCTCGACATAGTTCCTACAGAATGCCTTCAAAATCTCTCGCGGCTTATCAACAATCCATCCCTGACGGGCCAGGTTGCAGGGATCATGGTAGGCGACCTTTTCGGTAATCACGTCGGGATCGATTTTGAGACGCCCTTCCTTGAATACCCGATGAGTGTACTCCATTATATTCAAGACCGGTAGGGCGTTGGCGCCACCGCAGTAGATCGGCAGGAACACTTTGGCGGACCGCGAGGCGTGGCCGCATTCGCCAATCAGCACCTGCTTGCCCCCCAGGCGCTTGGTCTCGGCGTCGACCTTCTTCACTACTCGTTCCAAGATGCGGTCGCTATAGAAGAGGCCGTAGTTAATACCGTCGTAGTTTCCGGTACCGATGGTCCAGCTATCACCGGTGGCCGTGAAAACAGCCGCCACGCCCATGAGCGTTTCCGCTTCCATGAGATAGTCGGACACGGCCGCAAAAAAGACATACTCGGCGTTCTCGACATCAAGCGGGAACTTAATATGCACCCGCTTCTCCTCGAACATGTCCTCCTCAAGAAACTCCAGAGTATCAACCAGGGCGGGAACCGGTATGGCCGAGGTGTTGCCGCTGGTACCTTCCAGCTGTTCCCGCGTACTCACCACCAGGGCTCGCGGGGCGATGCCGATTTCGCTGAGGATGTAGCGCCCCAGGTGAGTCATCAGACCATGGTCTATTCCGGCCGGACATTCATTGATGCAGCGCCGACAGGCCGTGCAATTGTAAAAACTATCGGCCATCTCCTCGATATCAGCGTCCGTGAGATGACCGTTTCCAAGGACCCTGCCGCGCAGCATGCCGCCCATAGTGAAGTGGCGACGATAGACTTTCAGTAGCAGCTCCGACCGATAGCAGGGGATGTCTTTCGGGTCTCCGGTAGCCTGGTAGATTTGGCAGGTCGAGGTGCAGCGCGAACACTTGGCGCTGACGCGAACATAATGATCAAGAGCCAGGCGATAGTTGGAGTGCTTCAGGATGGCTGCAAAAGCCTCCAGAAACCGTCGCGGACGGTCGACCACATCGAGGTCTTCGACGTGATAACGGACCGTCAGGTGCTGTCTTTCGTTCACCTCGGGCTTTCGAGCCGAAGTAAAGGCGCGGGCTCTTTCGTCCGGTGTGATCTTGCTGGTTCTCATTCGGACTCCGTTGGGCGACAGGCAATTTGAAATGTTATTGTCATGGTTGTGATACCTTTTCGTGACCGCGAATTGGGTTCTCCAACAGTGGGATTGGGGCCAAGCCGGAAGATTCGGGCTCAGATTTGACTACCTCCGGGTCGATCACCTGGATTCCGTAGGATCGACAACACTGGATAGTGGCGGCCCCGGCCGGACATACGTAGACCCGAGCGTTATAATCGGCAGCTGTGGTATGGTGAAACTCGGTAATCTCGACGGTGGATCGATAAGTATGGGCGCCGCAGCAGATGGCTACCCGTACCGGCTTGCGGCACACAGGGCAGGTCATCTCGGCTACCAGATCGACCAGGAATGCATCCCGACCGGGGCCGTCCTGAATCTGGTAACCATGGTTTGTAAACAGCTCCCGGGCCCAGCCTACCAAATCGTTGTGATGAAATGCCATCGGCTCGTGGGCATCATTGGCATGGCGAATATCGACCGGAAGTCGACCGGCCAGGTAATCGTCAAAGACCTGCGAAATAGGCCCCGTGATTCCGGAGATCACCTGCATCCCCGAAGCAGTCAGTATGTCGGAGTAGTGGGCTTTGATGCCGTTGCAAACAAGTACTCCGACGTCGTGCACGCGCAAAAGCCGCACTCGACGATATCCTTCCGATCCCTCGCAACTGATAGTCTGGCTGGAGACAATGCTCTCGCCCTCGACAACAGCGATCCCGAAGGTGGTTGCGGCCTCAAAACACGGGGCGATTGACTCACCCATCTGTGGTGCTGCTACTTTCATATTCTTCAACTGCACTAGAATCAACGCAACAGTTGTGCCAGGATTGCACAAATCGCATATACTATTATGAGACAATACGTTAAAGAACAGTTCGGTCCGGCTGTCGTTGCGGCAAATGCAACGCGCGATGTTGCAATACAGCGTTGCATGGCCAAATGCAACGGCTTAACTGCAGCGCTGAGTGGCCTTAGAGGATTTGATCCGGATCGATTTTGAAGCGCTTGAGTTTGCGCCAAAGGGTGGTGCGATGAATGCCGAGCTGTTTGGCGGCATGGGTCAGATTACCGTCGGCCTCACGCAGGGCACGGAAAATCTCGTCGCGCTCGTCGACAACCTTGCCCAGGGGCGTGTCGGCCGAGGTTGAGTCGGTCAGATCAGGTTTCAGGCGGAGCTCGAGAGGCAGGTGCTCGGCCTGGATAATACTGCTGTGACAAAGAACGAAGGCGTACTCGACGATGTTCTCCAGTTCCCTGACGTTACCGGGGAAATCATGGCGCATCAGGATGGCCATAACTTCCGGACTGACACTGAGGATCCGTTTGCCCGTGCGAGCGTTGAAACGTTTGATGAAGTGGTCCACCAGGTGAGGGACATCTTCCGGCCGCTGCTTAAGCGACGGCAACTCCAGCTTGACCACGGCCAGCCGGAAGTAGAGGTCATCACGAAACTTCCCGGCCGCTACCTGTTCTCGCAAGACACGATTAGTGGCGGCGACAATCCGGATATCGGCCGGGATCGGCTTGGCCCCGCCGACCGGTTCGTACTCTCTTTGCTGCAGGAGGCGCAGTAATTTCACCTGAGTGGAAAGCGGTAGCTCGCCGATTTCGTCAAAAAAGACCGTGCCTCCTTCGGCCAGGGTCAGTTTGCCCGGTTTGTCCTGCTTGGCGTCGGTGAAGGCACCCTTGACATAACCAAAAAGCTCGGACTCAAACAGCTGATGCGGCAGCGCCCCGCAATTGATGGTCACCAGGTTCTTCCCCTTGCGGGGGCTCAGATTGTGGATGGCGTGCGCAAAGAGTTCCTTACCCGAACCTGACGGACCTTCAATCAGAACGGTACTTTCGCTCTCGGCGATGTCGGGCAGAATTGCAAACAGTTTGTGAATATTGGGACTCTTGGAGACAATGTCCTCCAGAGAATATCGCTGATCAAGCTCCTTACGCAAGCGCTCGAGCGCCGACAAATCGCGGAAAGTTTCGACCGCCCCCAAAATGGAACCGCTTTCATCGCGCAGAACCGCCGTTGAGATCGAGATCGGGGTCTTCTCGCCGTGGGCATTGATAATATTCACCGGCCGGTCGATGCACTCGACCCCGGTTTGCAGGGTCTGGTTGAGCAGACAGTGTTCGCAAATGTCGGAATGGAAGACATCGGAGCAATGCTTGCCTATCGCTTCGGAGGCAGGGATGCCGGTAATTCTCTCGGCGGCGGGGTTGAAGCTGGTGATAATGCGTTTGGAATCGACCGTAAAAACCCCATCAGCGATCGAACTCAGAATCACTTTGAAAAACTTAGGGCTGTCAGGTCCATTCCGCATGCTCATCCAGCGCTACCTCAAGTCAACACCGATTGCGCGCCAAGATAGTGCACAATCGCGCTTCTGACAAGCCACGGAATGACAATACAGGCGAAAGCCGGTAGGGGGCAGACTCCCGACCGGCTTGACGCCCTGAAATGGCTGCGAACTCAGCGTCCGCGACCTTTGCCTTGGCCTCCCTGACGAATCTGTCCGCCACGGCCGAAGCCTGAACCGCGCCCCTCGGTTAGCCGGTCCTTGGGCTCAGCCGATAACTCCGGTCGGCACCCACCCTTTTGTCCGTGGCCACGACAAGCCTTGGCCGGATCCATCAGCGGCAGGTCCTGCTGCTTCATGGCCTCGACAACTTCGGCCACCGTACCGGGCCGACTCTGGTACACCTTGATGCCCTCGACACTCAAAGCTTCAATGGCCCGTCGTCCCATCCCTGAGCAGGCGACCGCGTCGATATGTTGCCCGGCCAACTGGTTCATGGGGTGGCAGGTGCCGTGACTGTGGTGAGCGTTACGGTTTTCGAGCACCGTCAGTTCGTCAGTGGTGGTATCATACAGGCTGAAATACGGCGACGATCCAAAATGCTCACTCACCTGATCGTCGAGCCCGGCCTTGCCCTGGCTTGGAATGCACACTAACATCTTCTGCCTCATTATGTTTCAGGTTGATTATTATCGCTTGGCGGCTAAGAATAGCCCCGGTTAGGTTCCGGCGTCCGCTGTAGAGCAAACGCTGGACAGTGCCGCGAGAAACGCCCATCTTGGTGCCCGCTTGCTCTTGATCCATTCCCTCAACATCGCACAACCGCATCGCCTCAAACTGGTCCAGACTCAGCAGGACCGGCTCGATTTCGCGCATGGGGACTCCCTGGGGCTTGTAGACCCGGTCGGCCCGGTAGCAGCGGCAGCAACATTTTTTTCTGGGTCGTGGCATTATATTTCAAGCTCCAGGTTCGTTATGTGCATATGCACAAAACAATCATATCAATATAGACTGCTTTGTCAACACCCTTTTTCCATTTGGCACAAGAATTTCTTACCCCAACGCAGAGGGCTATGATTATCCCGGGGGTAGGGGAGTAGCGTCATTGAAGGCCAAACCTGACTTGTCAGGAGCCAATGCCTGCTACAAATAAGAAAAGCCCCCGCAGAATGCGAGGGCTTTTTCGATCACAATAGAGTCATCAAGAGACGGTTGCCACTTTCTTGCCGATATGATTGTAGACTTCCTTCAATTCCTTCTTGGGGCTGAATTCAACAAAGGCCGTATCCTCCTTGACCCAGACGGTATGCCCGGCGGGCCAATGAAACATATCACCGGCCCGGCAAATCTCCTCCTCACCGTCGCGGTAGCGGACGTGAATGGCCCCCTTGAGTATATACCCCCAATGCGGACACTGGCATATGTCATCGGGCAATCCGGCAAGCAACGGTGTGGCATCCGCCCCCGCCGCCAGCTCGACATACGCCAACGCCTTATCGCCCCATTCAGCCACCCGAAATTTGGCCACCGGTAGTTCCAGCGCGATTGGTAGATCCTCTTTGCGTAACTTCAAAATGTCATCTCCTGTAAAGGTTGTTCTCGGTATGCAAGGGCACCGATCGGCCTGCGACTTTCGTACGGGCTTGCCGGCCTTGCCATAGAACCCTTGCCGCCAGGCAACGATCAGCAATCCCCCGCTCGACAGCCGGAGGAATATAGTATATACGCATCCATATAGTCTTTGTTCCCTCTGAGGCGCAAGGATTTTTGGTGATGGGCGAGAACCCTCCGTCCGTGAGCGACTAACTAAAGACTTGTCCGGGTGTCTTGCCCGGGCGGTGGCGACACCAAGCCGGCAGTGGCGCCAAAGTCCGATCTTCCCCCCGGCAGCCGCCTCACCGGCAACCGTGCTCTTGTAACTCTGCCCAATCAGGTACGGATGGAAGGGGATATCTGCCAAGCACATATTCACGCCATTGCTGTTCAATCGCGCTCCGGTCCTCGCCAAGGATTTTCCCCAGGTCGGCATAATCAGCGAGCCACAACCGGTGCAGGTACTCAGGTCCGAATCTCTCAAGTACAAATTCGACGAAGCTGGCCATGAGCGGGTAGCCGATCATTTCGGGGTACTTCCTGAATTCCATAGCCAGTGAATCCAGGGGTGGGGTGTTGCTCGTGTTCTTCATCAGATGAGCTGCCAATTCAGTCATGTTGTGGCCGTTGCAGGGCTTGTCGGCGTAGGTCGCAAGTCCCTCCCCCAACCAGGCCAACTCATCTCGGTTGTCCCACTTACCCCACAAGTCATAAGAAACGACGTGCATGATCTCATGAGCATCCCGAGCGACCTCTTCATGATTGCGGACGGCCAGAACCGTCATGCTTTTGGCGTCTGCTAAGGCCCTGAATGGTTTCATCACGACCTTCTTGATTTGATCGCGCGAATCGAAATAGAAGATGTCGATTGTTCGGTCATATGACGATGTCTGCAGGATGGCCAGATGAGAGGCAAGTGAGGCTTCGTTCTGCCTCAAGAGCACCTCGATGTCTTTCTCGGCAGCCGAACCGGGTAAGTAGTGTATCCGAAAATGGGCGGAAGGCTTTGTCAGCCAGGTGAACTCCGGCATCATGAGTACATAGGCGGCCAGTCCGGTTGGTTGGTCGGTCGCTGACCAAGCCATTGCGGCGGGCCAGATGATAATGACCAAAACGGTTGTAACTGATGCGATGCGGCGCACAAAAGTTCTCCCAGGATTACGGATCCTTGATTTTTGATACGGCCTTCAGATCTGGGATGTTCCGGTGAAATCCCCGGACTCAAAGTGGTCGACCGTCCCGGTTTTGTCTTGACCAGGAGACGATTTGTTTTATCTTTCGTACAAGACAGCAGTGACCAGACTGCCAACCACCTAGCCGAAAGGAGGCATTGTGCTACTGACAACTGTGTTAAGAAAAGCCAGTGGAGAATTGCGTTCTTTTGGTTCTCGGCTCTTTTAGTTCTCGGTAACTCTGAGTTCATTTAGGGCGGCACGGCCTTGATACCAGTGATCGGCTCAGGCAAACCTGAGAGTCATCAAAGCCACCTCCAGCGCAATTCTCTATCAGTAAACCTGGAAACGTCGAGCGGTCGACCAATCAGTATGGGCTGGTGCTCCTCTCATGTTGAGGGTGTTCCGCTCGGAGACAGCGACAAAAAACAACTGATACGGATGTATAGAAATGAATCTTGCCGATTCGGGGTGGTCCCCATATTTTGAAGCGCTTTTTAATGACATTGCCCAGGACGGCTGGGTGCCGGCCCGGGTCAGCCTGCAGCATCGTACTAAGTACCGTGTGATAGCCGCCGCCGGCGAGCTTGACGCCACCACTACCGGCCGTATGCGGCACACCGCCGAATACAGCAGCAGTTTGCCGGCGGTGGGTGACTGGGTCGCCATCGCAGCACGCCCCGATGAGGGCGCCGCTACCATCCATGCCATCCTGCCACGGCGAAGCAAATTCTCCCGCAAGGCGGTGCACTCGGGGGGAATGCCGGAGACCGGCGGTCGCACCGACGAGCAGGTGATGGCGGCCAATATCGACACCGTCTTTCTGGTCAGCGGGCTTGACCTGGACTTCAACCTGCGCCGCATCGAACGCTACGTCTCGGCCGCCTGGGACAGCGGCGCCACCGCGGTGGTGGTGCTCAACAAGGCTGACCTTTGCGAAAACGCCCAGGCGCGAGCGGACGAAGTCACTGCCGCCATAGTAGGAGTCGAAGTGTGTATCGTCAGCGCCGCGATCGGTGACGGCGTCGACCGGATCGAGGCTTACCTTGGCGCCGGGAAAACCGTGGCCCTGCTGGGCTCGTCCGGGGTCGGCAAATCGTCCATTATCAATCGTCTTCTGGGCGAGGAGCGCATCGCGACGAACGAGGTTCGCGACTGGGACAATCGCGGTCGCCACACCACGACTCATCGTGAACTAATCCTCCTGCCGCAGGGAGGGGTGGTGATCGATACGCCGGGTCTGCGCGAAATCCTGGGTTGGTCGACCGAAGAGGGCCTTAATGCTGTCTTTGGTGATATCGAAGAGCTGGCCACCCGGTGTCGTTTCCGTGACTGCCGGCACGGCGGTGAACCTGGGTGTGCCATAGAGGCGGCCCTGGCCTCGGGTGACCTCGATGCCAAGCGCTGGAAGAACTACATCGAGCTCCAGCAGCAGGCGGCGATGCTGTCCCGGCGCAAGGATCAACGTGCTCGGCGTCAGGCCGATAAGGACTTTAGTCTGAGGATTGGGTCATTCATGCGGGAGTACAACAAGCTGAACAAGAACGGCGCCCTGGGCCGCAAACTAAAGCGTGACTGAAAGAACTGTCAACCTGTCGATGTAGTGCCTGCCGCACTGCCGGCAGTGAAACAAAATAGTGCCGAGTGAAACGAAATAGTGCCGTCGGGCGTCTCGGCCCGACGGCTGCATACTCGATCTTTCGTGGCGGTTACGGACAGTTCAGCGCCGGGCCGCCGTTAAACATGTAGTTGACCAGGTATACCAGGTCGGCGATGTCCGGACCCATACCGTCACCATTGACATCGACGGCATTCAAGTTCGGCGGTGTCGGGCCGCCGTTGAACATGTAGTTGACCAAGTATACCAGATCGGCGATATCCGGTCCGATGGCGTCGCCGTTGGCGTCGCCGCAGAGACTGCTGGCATCGTAGATGAACCGGAAAAACGCGGTCGGTGAGAAACTGGTCGCGGGACCACTCGGCGGAGTGGCCGAGACATGCCACATGTAATCGCGCTGGCTAAGCAAGGCGTCCGAGTAGAAGCTATTGGCCGCGACCACCGTATCGATCACGACGTTGACATAGGTGGTGTCTTCCTCGATCACCACATGATACTCCGCGGCACCGTCGACAGCCGTCCACCAAAATGTTACCGACGGTGCCTGTACCACCTGGTAACCCTTGGGATAGATGGCCAGCGGCACATCGATATTGGTATTGGTCAAGAGCCAGTCGAACAGCGGCGGCAACAGTACCTCTTGAGACGATTCATCCAGGCGTTCGATTGCATACGTCGAAAAAACTACCGCCTCATCGGTCATTGAGGGCGTGCCCGCAGGATAGTTGATCGTTACCGTTTCGGCATCGATGTCATCTCTGAGCGCGCCTTCGGCTCCGCCTGTGGGGGTGATGCGATCAGTGTAGTCATAGAAAGACCAGGTGGGCGCCAGCCCATCGTACCCATTCAAAAAACTCAGCGGCGCGCCGACAACATGCGTACTGCCGTCATCGTCAATGTAGCTGCCCACCCGCAGATGATCCCCGGCAAAGGCATCCAGGCCGTTGTCGTACAAATAATCCTGGCTGAACAGAGCCAGACGACCATTGGCGTCGAGATAATTACTTAGCACGTCCCGTTCGTAGGTGCTGAGACAGTATTCGTAGTCCGGGTCCGAAGTCCGTCGACCAAAATAAGAACCGTGCGTCCACAGGACGGCTTGATAGGGAACCAGGTCCTCATTGTCCAGCAGGCCGTCGGTGGCATTGTTATGTAGATCAAACGTGTAGCCGGAACGGTAGGCGGCGTCCAACAAATCGTCCGACCAGTTAGATCCATTATTGTCCAGCACCACCAGGATCTTCTGGCGATTGATATTCATCATGATTGGTACGTCGCGAAGGGCGTATGATGGCAGGCTCATGTCAAGATTCAGGACAACGGCAGAATCCGCGTTTCCGGAGAGGACCTCCACCCGGAACGGATCGGAGCTGTTGTCGATGTAATCACCGTGAGCTCCGATCGACATCATACCTGTCGGTTTGATGATGCCGACGCGTGTGTCCGTAGAGGACAGCGTGGTCGTGATTAGACCCTGAGCGGTGCCCTCTACCGCCAACGAAACGACTATTTCCACAATCTCGCCGGAGTCGGCGGCATTGTCGAAGTTCGAGCCACCCGGTTGCTGCAGCGTGTCATAGATTGTCACGTCGGTGACCCGGTAGATGGATGCACTTGGTGTGGCATAAAGGTCCAGCCGCAACGAATCATCACCGTACTGGTAGATCCCGGTGACGGTCACAATGTCGTTGGCTTCGAAGTAGTCCATGCTGTTCGGATTGGTCGAGAACGAGAAATGGACATTATTCGTAGCACCGGGGAAGAGATCGCCGGCATCACCGCGATTGGTCCGTGGATGGCGGTTGCCGGTGCCGTGGTCGCGTTCCAGATCGCCGTTGCCGTCAGCTTGTTCCAGTGATAGATAACGATGGCTTTCGTCCTGTTGCCAGCCGTTCCAATCGACGTGCCAAATAGCCAATCCGCCGTCACCCCGGAGGAGCGAATCAAAGCCGACCTTGCCGCGGAATTCAAGCAGGTAGTACTGATCCGGGTCGGTCGGATGATCGACGCGATAGCACTCGCTGTGCGTGGCGGCCGGATGCAAGAGTAGATCCTCCAGTGAACCAGTGACATCAACCGGGATCATCCATCCCAGGCGTCGTTTCATTTCAGCCGACATGTGGGTCGGGCGCTCGGGATTGCCGGGCAAGGCTCCCCACGAACCGGCGGCCATCAGGCAATACACGCCCACTCCTTCAGAAGAACCATCGGTGTCGTAAACATCCGGCATACCCAGAACATGGCCGTACTCGTGGCAGAAAACGCCGATGCGGATCAGGCTGCCGTCCATATGCTCTTCCGGTTCCGCTGAGTAGCGACCGGTGGAGACGCCATCGTCGGTCGCCACTTCGTGATACCAGGCGTGCGACCATATGTCGTTGGGATCCCCGGTCTCCTCGGCGCCGGGACCGGCGTGCACCAGGAAAATGCCCTGGGCCTGACCATCACCGTCACCATCAAATTGAGAGAAGTCCAGTATTGGATCAAGAATCTCGACGCAATCCTCCAACAGCCCTTGGGAGTTATTGGGATATCCGCCGAATCCGTAATTGCCGTCGGTGTAATAGCTGTAGGGCTGCGGCGCTTCAACCCAAACCGTGACGGTACCGGCGGGGGAGAAGGTGCCATACGAAATCTCCTCGTAGTACTCCCTGAGCGAGCCGGTGGGAATGACGCCTTGTGAGAACATCAGGTCATCGTAGGCTGATGATGGGTGATTGCCCTCGTCGGCCTGGTTATCCGGAAACTCGACCAGTATCAATAGTAAAGCATCGGTAGCCCGGTCCGACGGTCCTGACTTCGCCAGAAAACTCATCTCTTCGCTGACAACCTGGGCCGCCGCCGGGAGGCCGTTCTTCAGCGCCTCAGGCATCGGCAGGCCAATGCGCTCAAACCACTCCTGGGGAGCAGGAGGCATGACAGCGTAAGTGGCGGTCGCGACAAATGTGATCAGAACCACCGCTGACAGCGGTAACAGGCGAATCTTGTGCATTGCTGGGACCCTTTGGTCAAAAAGGTGTAACTCGAATTATAATTACAATATAGGTCGATTACGGATTCTGTCAATGAGTGCCTTGCCGCCGGGCACTTCCTGCGCCAGCGCCTTCGCTGCAAGTGGCTACCTGGTCGGCAGGGCCGCCTCAAGGTATGTTTCCATCCAGCCGCAGTATCCGAGGCGATTTTGCTGCTGGGAAGGCAATAGGAGCTCCTGCAGGGCCATATAAGTCAATGACTTACTGGCAGGCCGCACGATATCGGTTCTCCTGCGTATACGGTGGAGTTTCGCCTTCTACGCCCTGACCGCAGGATCAATAATAGCCTTTTGCAGGCCGCCCGCATGTTGAATATAGGTAACATGATCGTCTTTTCTGTCGATAACAATAGATGACAACTGGCGGGCTGCTAACAGCGCCTGGAGATGATCTCACGAGAGATGTTGGCGGTCCCGCCGCTACCAGTGGCTACCAAAGTCCATAGAGTACGCACAGAGCATATCACATGATGATGACAAAATCAACTTTTCCGCCAAGACTGGCTTCCGTGCTAAGCCATCTCACTGACCTACGATCTGCGCCCAGATGGCTGCCAAGTGTGCTGGCCATCCTCTGCATACCAATTGCATCTGCAATGGCGGCGGCCGGAAACGGCGGCACCGATCTAACCCAACTGAGCCTTGAGGATCTCGCCAATGTTGAGGTCACTTCGGTATCAAGGAAGGCCGAGCGTTTGGTCGATGCTGCGGCTGCCATCTACGTCATCAGTGGCGAAGAAATCCGGCGCTCAGGATACACAACAGTGGCCGATGCCCTGCGTCTGGCCCCCGGCGTCCAGGTGGCTCAGATTGATGCCAGCAAGTGGGCCATCACGGCCCGCGGTTTTGCCGGCAGTTTTGCCAACAAGCTTCTGGTCCTGATCGACGGTCGCTCGGTTTACACGCCCTTGTTTTCGGGTGTCTACTGGGACATTCAGGATGTTCCTGTCGATGAAATCGAGCGTATTGAGGTGATTCGTGGCCCGGGAGCTACTCTCTGGGGTGCCAACGCCGTCAACGGCGTTATCAACATCATCACCAAGAGCGCCCGTCATACCCGCGGTGGTTTGGTGCGAGGGGCTGTCGGTAATTACGAATCCGCCCTCGGATACTTGCGTTGGGGTGGATCATTGGGAGAAAACGCCTGGTGGCGAGTCTTTGGCAGCCACGCCGACAAAGCTCATTCCATCGACACCTTCGATGTTGATGTGGGCGACGGATGGAATATGACGCGGGGAGGGCTCCGGCTGGACTGGCAGCCAAATCAGAATCACGAGCTGTCATTTGTGGGATCAGTGCACGATGGTAGCGTCGGAGTGGAGTACACGTTTCCAAGGTTGACTCATCCCTGGGCCGATGAGGTGTGCGGCCAAACGGAGTTGGTCGGGATGTCCGTGGTTGGTCATTGGATTCACAGGTATGGTCGCCAGGCCAGTTATGCACTCCAGGTCAATTATGATTGGCAGCGCCGCCAGGACGTCTTCTTTGGCGAGCGTCGCCACAACTTCGAAATCGATGGCCAGCATCAGCTCAGCGTATCATCGCGGCTTGACTTCATTTGGGGACTGGCTTATCGCCTGACCGCCGATACTATCCTCGATACTGAGTATGCCTGGACCGAACCAGGCTTGGAAGCTAAAACGAGCGACATACTTAGTGCCTTTGGCCAGCTTGAGATCAGTCTCGTTCACAACTTGCTCCGTGCCACTGTGGGCAGCAAGTTCGAGCACAATGATTTCACCGGCCTGGAGATCCAGCCCAATGGCCGTCTGTTGTTTACGCCCCACCGCAATCACTCGCTTTGGGCGGCCATATCCCGAGCGGTACGCACTCCCTCACGGGTGGAAAGCGATGGTCACGTTGCCGCATACTCATTGCCTCCTGACGGCGGCGGAAATCCGTTTGCTCTGGTGCCGCTCTTGGTGCGCCTGGAGGGAAATCCTGCCTTTGCGGGAGAGGAGTTGGTGGCGACAGAGTTGGGTTACCGAACTCAGTTGCAGCAGAGCGTGACCGTTGACGCCGCTCTGTATTACAACAGATATCGCAACCTCCGGTTTCTGAAAGCCGGCTTCCCCCACGTCGTGGCCGGTTCGCCCGCCTATGCTCTGATGCCGCTCCAGCTGACCAACGACGCCGAGGGCTACACATACGGGGGAGAACTGGCCGTCGACTGGGCCCCCCCCTCGAAGCTTCTCGTGCGGGCAGCCTACAGCTACCTCGAGATGAAGATCGATGCTCCCGAGGCCCAGTTGGCATCCGATATCCCCGGCGAATATGTCGGGAACAGTCCGCATCATCAGTTCATGGTACGCGCCTCGGTTACTCCCAGGCGTGATGTTGATATTGACGCTGTTGGTCGTTATGTAAGTGAGTTGCCCGGTCAGGACGTCTCAGCCTACGTATCCGCCGATGCCCGGGTGGCTTGGCGTCCGTTGCAGGAACTAGAAATCGGCTTGGCCGGGAGAAACCTCCTGCAGGCTGCCCACCGGGAATATAATCCGGAAATGAGCCGGCTGGCCATCCAACGCTCGCGCGGTTTCTACCTATCGGTGACATGGACAGTCCGGTGAGTTGGGGCAAGGATGATACTTACGGTTGGTTCACATGGACAGATGAAATTGTCCCCCGCTTGGAAAACGATACTAGTGATCGATGGAGTGGGCTAGGTTGGCGATGAATCGTAATTGGCTGACATGTGCAGCACTTATCTGGTTTCTGGCGAGTACCGGACTGGGTCAGGACGGAGCTCATCCGTCAGAATACGAGGTCAAAGCGGCATACCTGTACAATTTTGCAAAATTCGTACAATGGCCATCGGAAGCCCTGCCGGACAGCGCCACCATTGTCATCGGTATCCTCGGTGATGACCCCTTTGGAGCCATTCTCGAGCAAACGATCCGGGATAAGGTGGTACGCGGTCGTGGCCTGAAGGTGTTCCACGCCGGCACTCTCGATCAAGCGGTAGATTGTCATATTCTGTTTATCGGCGAGTCCGAAGGCGGTCGCCTGGAGTCGATTCTTGACCGTCTGGCAGAACGCTCGGTATTGACCGTCAGCGACATGGATAGCTTCGCCGAACAGGGGGGGATGATCGGTTTTGAAATCCAGAACAAAAACATTCGATTCGAAATAAATCTACTGGCCGCCAAGGTGGCGAGACTAAACGTCAGCTCTCGATTACTTGATGTAGCCGTTCGGGTATACGATTGATTTCTATGGTGATTGACCATGAGACTATTTAGTGGCTCTTCGATAAAGCGCAAAACGACTCTTTTGGTCATGCTGGTCAGTTGTCTGTCGCTGTTGGTGGCCGGCACCATCTTCATCATCTATGACCGCATTACGATGAAGGAAACGATGGTTCACAATCTCGCAATTCAGGCCGACATGGTGGGCAATTCGAGCACAGCTGCAATTCTGTTTGATTCCGAGATTGATGCCCAGCAGGCGCTGTCGGCGCTACGGGCCCAACCGGTCGTTATGGCGATGAGTGTCTACCGAGTGGATAGCTCGTTATTCGCCACCTATGCTCGCCGCGGATACTCAGACTATCACCCGCCGGTACGTCTCGACCGCAGCCATGTTTTTGACCGAAGCAAATTGAGCCTGTTTCGACCGATCGTGTTGGACGGAGAACAGATCGGTACCGTTTACGCTGAGATGGATTTAACCGCCCTGGATCTGCGCCTGCGTCGGATAGTGATGGCGGTAATGGTGGTGATGGTGGTATCAATGGCGCTGGCCTTTGTCCTTGCGGCAAGACTACAAAAATTGATTTCCAGGCCCGTGGTCGACCTGGCTAACGTTGCTATGGAAGTGTCCCGAAGGCGGGATTATTCGTTGCGGGCCACGCCCACGAGCGGCGATGAAGTCAGTCTATTGGTGAACAAGTTCAACGAGATGCTGAGCCAGATCCAGCAGCGTGATGTGGCCTTGCAGGCGGCTCACGATGGTTTGGAACTGCGGGTTGCCGAGCGTACGGTGGAACTGGAAGCTGAGATCACTGAGCGCAAACTGATCGAACAGGAACGGATCAGGCGACTACAACGTCTACGTCGGCAGCAGGAGGCTGTTGTCCGACTGGTCACTGATCCCGCCGTGGCCGCCGGTGATCTGCAGCGGGTGGCTCGCACAGCCTGCGAGTTGGCCGCCGAAGCGGTTAATGTCGCATTCGCCGGAGTTTGGTTCTTCAGCGAAACCCGGGAGTATCTGCGCTGCTTTGCGCAGTACGATCGCACCCGGCAGGAGCATCGCGCCGGTTTCTCAGTCAACTCAGCCGATTATCCTCGGTATGTCAAAGCCTTGGAGTCCGGCCGAGCCGTGGCGGCTAACGATGCCCGTATGGACCCGCGTACTTCCGAGTTTACCGTTGGCTATTTGGACGAGAGGGGCATTACCTCGATGTTGGATGCCGCTATCCGAGTGTCCGGCGAAGTTGTCGGGGTGGTGTGCCTGGAACATGTTGGCCAGACCCGGATCTGGACACACGATGAGATCACCTTTGCTGGCGAAATCACCGACCAGATAGCGCAAGTACTGATAAACCGGGAACGGCTACAGGCCCAGGAGGCCCTCAAAGAAAGCGAAAGCAAGTACCGCACCCTGTTTGACTCTGCCAACGACTCCATTTTTCTGATGCAGCAAGATAGGTTTGTCGACTGCAATGCCCGGACCGAGCACATGTTCGGCTGCACACGAGACCAGATCCTGGGCCAACCGCCATACGTAGTCTCGCCCGAGTTCCAGCCAGACGGCAGATCCTCGAAAGAAGCGGCTATGGAAAGGATCAACTCCGCCCTGGACGGTGCCACTCAGTCATTTGAATGGCAACACAGCCGGTTGGACGGCTCGCTGTTCGAGACCGAGGTAGGTCTTAATCGGATGGTGCTGGGCAATCAGGTTATGCTCCTGGCCATCGTCCGTGATATCACCGAGCGCAAACAGACGGAACTGGAGCGAGCAAGGCTGCAAGAGAAACTCGAGCGAGCCGAACGTATGGAATCGTTGGGTGTTCTGGCCGGCGGCGTCGCCCACGATCTAAATAACATGCTGGGACCGCTGGTCGGTTATCCAGAGCTGATTGAGCGCAAACTCGATTCTGACAGCCCCATCCGTAAACAAGTCCAGCGCATGGGCAAGGCGGCCAAGGACGCCGCCGATGTCATTCAGGATCTTCTCACGCTGGCCCGACGCGGTCGCTACGAGATGCAGTCGACCAGCCTAAACGAAGTAGTC
>JBDRES010000075.1:0-37986 GCA_043819515.1 bacterium | reverse complement strand
TATGGCGGAGAGGCAGGGATTCGAACCCTGGATAGAGGTGATACCCCTATAACGGATTAGCAATCCGCCGCCTTCAGCCTCTCGGCCACCTCTCCGTCGACTCAGAATAGCCCTGAGCGAACGGAATATACGCCTGCCCCGTAGGCTTTTCAAGGTCTTTTTTGGGAAGTTAGCGACCGTGCTTGTCCGGATCGTATTTGGTGGCTTGAACCGTGAAACCGTCCTGGAAAAGCAGGCAAGCGCGTAATTCCTGGTCGAATTCCTTGGTTAAAATCCCTATGTGCACATTGACGCCGGGGCAAATTACGTTGGTGGCGATAACGCGGGCATCCTTGACGCGGCGTATTCTCTCTTCCACCTCGGCCCGGGTCTTGGCGAGACTCTCAAGAGCCTGCGGTGCACCATTGTGGAATTCCTCGAGTTTCTTCAGGCCCTCAGCCTGCTGAGCATTCAACTTACCGGACATTTGGAGTTTATAGAGCTGGCAAAGCGAGTCTTTCACTCGCTCTCGGTCGGACCGTACTCGCTCCATTTCAGAGACAATTTGGCGGTATCGGCCCATCAAATCGGCGTCATAGGCCACTCTCAGGATCGTAGCGGTGCCGGCGTCGGAGCCGATCTCCGCCGCCCAGACTTCCTTACCGGCATTGACTTCGCCCCCCACTATCCTACCTTTGCTCCCCTGAACCCTGACGACCTCTTTGGCAGTCACCTGACAATTCAGCAGCTCGCCACCGACGGTGAGGTTCCCGCCGCATTCAATCTTCTGCCCCTCGGCATACTTGATAGTGACATCGCCACCCGCTTTCAAGCGTCCTTCGCCATTACCAAAGAACCCACCCCTGATGACAACGTTGCCGCCGACATCCAAAATGCAATCTTCGACGTTACCGCCGATATCCAGGTTACCCCCAACCTTGATAGTAAAGCCGGCGTTTACGTGGCCGGTAATCTTGACCGATCCGCGGCAATCCAGATTGCCGATATTAAAATCCACATCACCATTTACAACTGTGACTTCCTTGACCGCAACATGCCCCTGCTTAAAAACAATGGCGCCGTCGACAGCAGCGATCAGCTCGGATCCGTCCTCGGAAATACGTGTTCCCTCGCCATTGGAGAATCCCACGGTTCTTCCTCGCGGCGCTGCAATTTCCTCGCCGGTTACTGAGGTGCCCGGTTTCCCATCAGTAGGCGGCAACATGCGGGCCAGCACCTCGTCCTTTTTGGTGTTCTGGATGTAGTTGATATTGCGATAATCGATGCGACCATCTTTGCCCACGACCGGGCTGTGAGCCTGCCGACCGGTCTCAAAGAGGTACTCGAATTGAGTGTCGGTCCCCTTGACCATCGGTATACCTTGAGCAATCACTATTGGCTGGCTATAGTCGCGATCCTGAATAGCTTTAGCGAGGTCTTCCAGACTGATATTAAAGACGACGCCAGCCTTTGCAATCTCTTGCTGAACCTCTTCCATCGTCAGCGGCGGTTCGCCCGGTTCGGGTTTGGACAGGGCGCAAACAGCCGAAAGTCTGTCCTTGCTGATAGTGATTTTCGCCCGACGGCGATTGATGGTCTGAGGGGTAGTGGCACTGTCTCTGGTCATGCATGCCTCCCGGGGCGATTATGGCGATACCTTATTGGCGGCCGAGAGCAATCGCCAGTAGGCGCGCTCGACAACCAAGGAAATTTCATAGCTCTTAAACGGTTTGGTGATATATTCATCCGCCCCCATCAACAAGGCGTCCTTGACGGTATACGTGTCGCCGTAGGCGGTCATGATTATGACGCCGATATCTGGATGCTGTTTCTTGACGCAACTGACCAGTTCCAGACCATCCATCGGGCTCATCTTCATATCCGTCACGACAATATTCACCGGTCGCTGCTTGAGATACTCAAGTGCTGTCGAACCGTCCTGAACAGAATGCACTTCGAAGCCTTCGCGCCTGAGGATCTTTTCCAGCAGACTGCGCATTATCAACTCGCCGTCGACAACCAGTATCGACACCTCGCTTCTCATCGTCTGGCCCCTGTGACAGCGGCGGCTGTTGGATTTTCCGCTGCCGCTCGTTTTTGCAGGGTCGCCGCTATTTCATTGATGAATGTCTCCAACATAACCGGCTTGTATATTACGCGGCAAGCTCCCAGAACGCCGGCTTGCGTGACCAGACGCTCGGTAGCATTGCCGGTGATGACCATGATCGGAATTTGGGGGGCCGCTTCCTTGATCGCTTCCAGAACATCCAACCCCGACATTTCAGGCATTATGAGATCGAGGGTGATCAGGTCATACCGCCCGGCCCGGAGTTTTTCCAGCGCCTGGGGGCCGTCCTGGGCCAATTCGATATCGAAAGCGCCCGTCAGTTCGCAGAAGTCCCTGAATACTTCGCGGACCCATCTTTCATCATCGACTATCAACACGCGGTAAGGCTGGCCGCGATCCTGCGCCATACGGGTCAGTTGGTCTAGACCGAGTATCGTCATGCATTCCTCGAATCCGGCTTGTTTATTCGCCATAGGGCTCCGGCGACAATTTCAGTTGCCGGCGGGCAGATGCCCGTCACGGCCGAGTTTCCGGCCGGAGCGGTTTGGGCCCTTTTTCTATTATCGTCAGAAATGTAGCCTCCTGAAGGCATCAAGTTGGCCGATCTTGGCGGTTTACCCGGCAGCGTCCTACGCCGTGAAGTCCTCAGATCGGGACAGCGAGCTCATTATGCGGCCGCACTGGTCCAGAATGGCCCGGAGCCGCACCTCAATTTGGTCGCGATGAAGGTCGCCTGAGGGCGGGGTGTAGATGAGGCTCTCACCGTTGCGAGCGGCGGCTATAATTCGAGCGATCTGCTGAACCACCCTGACCGTGCCGTTGACCAAGCGAATGAACTCCGGCTCCATTTTGTCGAGCTCTTTTGATCCCGGCTTAGCCTTGGCCAGATAGATGGCCAGGTTGAGAGCCAGAATCTTGACTTCCTCACTCAGTTCATCCACCTGCCCGATGACACTGATATCCCGAGGCACCTCGCTTTCGATGCTCATGATGACACCGTGAGGTCGCTAATCTTTTGCAAGAGCGGTTCCAAGTCGGATGACTTAACGACATAGTCATCGGCCAGCCAGGACTTAAAATCGGCTTTGTAAGTGCTGTAGGCGGAATTGATCACGACCCGGGTTGTGGGTGCGGCTTGGCGCAGCTCGGCCAACGCTTCCAATCCGATCATGTCGGGCATTTCGATATCCAGAATCACCAGGTCGAAATGGCCGGAGGCGACCAAAGCGATTCCCTGTCGAGCCGAACCGGTGGTCTCAACGTGGTAGCCGCGATGGCTTAGTTCCTTTTCGTAGAGCAGGCGCAGGGCCTTGTCATCGTCGATCACCAGAACACGCTTATTCACTTTGGCTCTCCTTGTTCAACGGTAGTTCCATATACACCGAAGTATCACCGCCGGCGCCCACGGCCAGACCACAGTTGCCACCATGATAGCGCACTGTCTCCCCCGCCACGATCACCGACAAGCGCTGCGAGGCGGGGCTCTCGGCAAAAATCCGTTGCAGGACGTGGTTAACATCTTCACGTCGATTCAGATCGCACCGGACCTCGACCGACATGAGGGCCATATCATCCTTACGTTTGGTGTGGATGGTGATGGATGAAGGCGGTATCAACTCTTCGACGACGACGTTGATGAATTGAAAAACGGCATGCGAAAGCTGATCGACATTGCCTGTCACCGGCAACGATTCGTTGCCGACCGCCAGCTGTAATTGGTTATCAGCCAAGCGATGACGGCCTTTGAGGAGATTCAGGTTCCGTCGCAAGAGGTCGGCGAAATCGAATTGGCGACATTCACCTCGGCTGGCTTTGGAGAAGTCGAGGACATGATCCAGGACGGTTTCGGCCCGCCGTGTTTCAGCCGCAATTATCCCCAGGTATTCACGGTGTTCATCGGGAAGATCGCTTCTGAGCATGAGGTTGGCAAAACCGCCCACTATTGTCAGCGGATTGCGGAGTTCGTGGGCCACGGCTGAGGTTAGTTCGCCAATGACCGACATCTTTTCGATCCTTATCATCTGATCCTGTGACTCGGCCAGCAACTGATTGATACGCTCCATTTCGGTAGCGCGCATATACAGGCTTTCGTACAATCGCCCCCGCTCCAGAGCCACGGCTGCCTGATTGGCCAGGATCTGCAGCAGCCTTAGCGACGGCACTGTCATCGGTTGCCTCGTGATATAGTTGTCAGCCACCAACAGCCCCTGAAGATTGCCTTTGCTGATCATCGGTACTACGGCCAGGTCCCTGGTGCCCAGGCGCTCGGTCAGCGCCGTCACGACCGGATCGAGTTCGTCGCAGGCGGACAAACACAAACCCTTTTCATCGCGACAAACCCCGGCAATGATCGGCGATTGTTCGAGGTCTATTCTGAAGCCCAGGACCAGTTGAGTAATGTGATCGGTCCGGGCTTGTTCATGGTCGACACTGTCACCGAGCAACTCGGCCAAAGACAGGTTGTCCGCCGACAGACTGCCCCAAATGTCACCAGCCTCTTCGGGCGTAGCCGGCCCCACGGCCATGCGACCGACCAAGTCCCCGGCCTCCTCATCATGTAGAAACAAAAAGGCACGATTAAAGCCCAAACCCTGAGAGGCCGTGGCCCCGGTCAGGATCACCTTGAGCAGATGGTGCAACTCCTGGATCGACGACAAAGCAGCCGCCACCTCAGCCAGTATTTGGATGTCGTTGCCTGGCTTGTCGGCGGCGGGATCCGATTCTTCGCGAACAACCCCGATAACCACTTGGCCGGGCGTTCCGGCGGAAGTATCGGCCTGCAGCGACAATGACAGGGTGTGGTAATGCCCCTGCAGGTTGGTACACTGCGCCCGATGGCAAAAGAACCCCTCGCCGCCCAAAATGGCCGACCACTTCTGGGCTATTCCCAGACCCATCACTCGATCCATCGTTTCAATACCGTTCGGTCCGCAGTCCATCACGTCCTTTAGGCCCAGCATCCTCTGAGCCAGTGGCGAACAGAAAACGATATTGCCTTGGCGATCCGCCGCAAAACAGCCCAGTCCCATATTCTCCAGGCATTTGGCCTCAACGCCAAAGTGCCGCTGCAAATCGACATCTATGTCCGTCGCATCTGTCACTTGGTAAGCTCCTGAAATTGCTTGCCCGACTCCGCCAATTCGACGTCGTCGGCCATAGAGTGAATTCTGAGTAAGTGGCGATTGACCTTAGCCACCTCCTGGGCAGCCTCTTCTATTCGTCTGAGACGGGTCAATGCTTTTTGGTTGGGTGCCGCCCGCTCGGCGATTAAACACTGGGCGTTGCCCAGAATCACCGCCAGGGGATTATTGATGCCGTGGACAACGGCCTCGGCCGTTCGGGCCGCCTGGGCCACTTTCTTGAGTGCCGTCAGCCCCTCGTGTGCCCGGTGAAGTTGCTGCCTGGCCGCAGTCAGTTCGCTTTTCAGGTGATCGTTGTTGGCCCGAAGTAGAGCTTGCTGGATCAGCAGCGCCACTAAAGCCACGACCGTAGACATCAACGCCACTTGCGGCGGGGAGATGGCCTGTTCCCGGTCATAGCCGAGATTGAGAACACCCAACACTTCCCGGTTCAGAACCAAAGGCAGGGAAACGAAGGTGCCAAAAGTGCAGTCCCGTCCTTCTCGGCTGCTTTCTCGCCGATGGGCCAGCAGCAGTGGCCGTCCCTCATGCATCGTCCATCCGCTCACGCCCGGACCCGAGCCGAAGCTCAGGAAGTCGACCAGTTCCACTTTGTCGCCAATTACCAGCTTCTCCCGCAGGCTGTCCGCTTCCGAATCCCGGAGGTAGACGGTGGCCGCCTGAAAGCCTAGGGCAGCTTTCATCTCCATGATAGCCTGCCGCAACCGTTCCCAAGGCTTGGACGCTCCGCCCTCGGCGTCGGCCAGGGCCGCTACCGTCTCGATCAACCGCCACCACTCGATCGGTATGGCGGTCGGCTCTTCATCAGCGGGGGACGTCATGGTGATGACATTCTCAGTAATTTGGTTTCCCTCAGCAGATGCTCGGCCAACTGATCTTCCAGATAAGCAAAGAAGGCCAGCTTCTCAGGGGCACTGAGATGCAGATCGGGATCGCCCGCATCATCGTCCATAGTCGCCTGAAAGGCCCCTTTGGCTTTGCGCTCCAGTTCGAACGGTTTAGCCACAACCAGGCGCGAGCGGGCCATGTCGATCAGGCGCACCTCTCCCTCGATTACCCCCACCGTTTCCCAGCGGTGAAAGATCAGGGGCAGCGACCAGCTCTTCCGACGACACAGGTCTTTACGATGCACGTCGACCAAGAGAAGATAGCGACCGCCCATTTCCTGTCCCCAGCCGATCAGGCTGTCGAGATCGCGATCGGCCTTGGGAAATGGAGGCTGGCCCTCGGCTTCCGGGTCCACCACGGTCACCCTCAGCGACCCGTCCCGGCTCAGCCGGTCAAGGAGTTTGCCGGCTAATTGTCCGGCGGCCCAGGCATTGGGAGCGGCGTCTACCTTCACCAGAACTCGCTTGTTCAATAGAGGCGGATTGGCATCGGCCAGACCGGTGACGACCAGCACCATAGCCACGGCGGCGACTATCGGCCACCGCAGGCTCACTTTGCCTCGCTTTGGAGATAGCCGCTCAACACCCGTTTGACGATAGCGTTGAAATCGGCGAAGTTACCCGACAGAAGTTCCATTTCGATTTCGCTCAGGTAATCGGTCAGATCCTCGCGGTTGACAAACTGAATGCCGATGAGGTTGAGGTTCTCATCCGGTTCGCAGCGTTTTACCAATCCAAGAACACCGTCCAGCGGAGCCACCTGAGAAACGGTAAACCGCATGCCGACCACGTCACCCTCATTTAGCGGCTGATCGCATTCCAGAAGAACGCCGCCGTCGGATAGGTTCAGAATAGTGGCCTGGATTTCATAATCACCCTCCGGACAGAAGCCACCAAAAATGTCTTTTATGCGGCGCAGGCGGGCGGGTGAGATAATCTCCAGACGCACGAACCTGCGCATGTCTTCGGTTTCGGCTTGCAGCGGCGGTCGGACCCCAATGCGATGATCCGAAACCTCGGCCGGATTGTCACTTGTCTGTCTCATCAAAGACTCCTATGTCAGAGCAGTTTCGTTTTCGCTCAGAAGCGTTATGACCCGGCTGTCAAGCCAGGTCCGTTTTTTGATATTGTATTCAAAGACTACTCGGGGCATGGCCCGCACCGTCATCGGCGGCAGCAACAGCAGTTTCTGTTCATCGACGATGAACTCGATCCCGGCCAGAAAGCGACCGGGATGGCGCTGTTCGCAATGACGGACGCGTCCTGCGATCAGGGCCGGAAAGTCAAGGCACTCCTGTTCGAAATTGATCAGGAGAATGGTGTCCGGAGTGAGGTAGCTTGACATCTCGATCAAGACCCCGCCCGAGGAGAAGTTAATGGTATCGGTTTGCAGCCAGCGCAGGTGGGCGATTTTGTCGGCTCGGAACGAAGACACCGGCAGAACCGCCAGGCGAGCCGGCCAGACAACGTCCATCCGCTGAAAACACCGGCGGGTGAGGGCAATGGCGTTGGCATCAAAGATCAGTTGGCACCGACCTCCACCGGATCGTTTCAGGCGAGCCCGCACCGAGAGCTTCTCGCCTTTGTAATCGAACTGAACCGTCACCTTTTGATTGTGGACAAGATTATCGATGCGTTTCTGGGCGCCGCCACGATCCACGGAGATCACGCGTCCCTTGGCGTCTATAGCGCGGGTGGCCAGCGGCTCGCCCGGGAATTGTTCTGAGAAAATCCACACCAGGCGACCGACTATCATCGAAAGCACAATGTCGTTGGTGGCCAGCAAATGTTGATGCTCGTCGTGTGTGGCCGTCATAGTCATACTACAGTAGCCCCTTTTGGCGGAGCTCAACCTGCCGGCGGAAGATGTAGTTGGCCAGATGGTTTTGCTCCCGGCTGCCGAATTGCTGCACACATGTCGGCAGACGTTTTATCTGGGTGCTGCCCAGGAAGCCCGGCAGCATAGTATCGGTAATAAACTCCACGCCGGCCCAATGATCCTCCTCGGAACGAGTCAAACGACGAACGGCACCCGCCAGCGTCTGCGGCAGCTGCAATTGTTCCAGCAGAGCAATCTGGAGCAAAACGACATCGCCGACTTCGAGCGTCGGTCGGCACTTCATGAGAAGGCCGCCGGCGCTGATGTTGATGCTGTTGGAGATGTTCCATCGCAGGCGATCCTCCACGTCCTCCCACTCCATGATGCCGGTGATCCTGGCGTAGGTGACGGCCGTGGAGAAATCTATACGAGCGGTGCGTCGTCGCTGCAGGCGCTGCACCCTTCGCGGGGGGCGCAAAAGAAATGTCCTCTGGCCGCGAGTGCCGAATGTCTGAATCCGACTATAGAAACGGTAGGCCGCATCCTTGCGGGTAATGACTACCATTACCTCACACCCTTCGCGCAAGAGCGAGCGACCGAGAACAAACTGCGGTTCACTGATCACGATGCCGTCGTTGAGGAAATCTTCCACGCGGGTCCAATAGCGCCCGCAGCTTTCCTGCGGGCCGACTACCAGCTCAATCCGTTCCCAGAGTCTAAGTGGCTGGGACAAGCGCGTAATCTCCAATTGCGGCGTGGTCACTAGATTCTCCCTTATGCTTTCTTGAGCGCTTCCATATTCTGGCGCCCCTGGTCCATGGCCAGCTCCAGAATCTTGCGGGCCAGGGCGGTACGAGATCGATCCTGACGATTTTGGTAAATGAATTCCTGGCCGTGTTTGATAGTGCTGTTGAAATACTGCCGGGCACTATCATGGTCGCCCACTCGCCGAGACAACTCGGCAATCAAGTAGGAGGCCTGAAGCTGTTGGTATCCGGTCGCGATGTCACGGCCCGAGGCAAACGCCTCCTGGTAGTAGTGCACGGCTCGTTTGAGAGCTTCCAACTCACAGGTGACGACACCGTCCCACGACTTGCGCAGCTCACTCAGATACCCGGAGAAGCTGGCGGCGCCACCAAACGAAAGCTCAGATGAACCGCTGTCCGATCCGAGAATCTCGCGCTGGTATCCGGCCGACAACTCGCCTAGGCTGCCAAGAGAAGCCAGCGTGACCTTCCAGCTTGAAGCCAAGCCGCTGATCGCCTGGTGGAAGCGGTCCTGATAGGCGGTCATCTGGGATTTTGTTGAGCCGGGAATGTTGTCGGCCTCGAAGTGCGCCTTGATGTGGCGCTGGTAGACATCGATCTCTCGGCCAAAACTTTCCGAGGGACCTTGCAATGACGTCAGGCGAGATTCAATCTCACTCATCAGCCCGCGGATCAGTTTGACACCGGGGTTTTCCCCTTTTTCCATATCGCGGAAAGCCCAGCCGATGCGCAGATAAAAGCGACCCAAATCCAAAGCGGTAGGATGCTCGGCCAGGAGCTCGTCAAATATGGCCAGATGCAGTTTTAATACTGCCGATTCGTTGGGGTGGCTGGTCAGATCGACTTTCTCACCCAGAGCTCTGACCACAGAGTCGGCCTGAGCCAATTTCTCCAGATGACGTTCCTTGACGACCTTGAGGCGGTACATTTTGAAGTTCTGATCTTTTTTCCAGTCGCGATAAGCGTTGTTGTACTCGCGCGAGTAATGGCAGTTGCTGCAGGTCGCCGTGAAGAATGCCAGGGGGTTGTAGGCCTCGTAGCGAGGATAACGCCATTGGATCTCCAGCGGGCAGAAATCGGTGTCGCGACCGCGCTCGACGTATGCGCCGACGCGCACCGTTTCAAACTCATTGACGGTCTTGCAGACCGGACACTCGATTTTGGTCAGGAAGAAGGCACTGTCGGTCGGCATGTTTATCTCCTAAAGCTCGTTGTTTATTGCCCTGTATCAAGCCCGGTCAGATCGGGGTCGGTGACAGGCAGGAACGTCCTTATGCGATCGGACGAAACACCTGCCCTGGTCACTTGCCGGGCCGTGTTGATGACCTGCCCGCGGTTCTTGGCGGCACCCTGCACCAGGTCCAGAAGCGGCCGGTCGGTCGACGGTGCCTGATAGTGCGAGCGGGGCACGTTGCTCAGGTTCAGAAATTGCACCGGGCGCGTGGTCCGGGCCGCGGTGGTGGCGTTGGCGTCGACCGTAATCGTCACCGGCTTCAGGGTCGCGGCCGACTTGGGCTGTCGGCGGCGGTCACTAAACATGGCATACACGAGTATCCCCAGCGCCCCGGCCGCCAGATAACCGACGGCGTTGAGGCCGACGTCCAATATCAAATCCCATGAAACTTCCATTGTTTATCGCTCCTTGTCCGGTCAGGCCTTGATATCCAGACTGACTGATTCGTTCTTACCGGACGCGGTTTCGTCATCCTCAGGCGGACTGTCCTTGTCGTTTTCGCTTTTCGCATCCGAAGATTCATCGTCGGCCTCATCATGCCCGCTCAGCACCAACCGGTCCTGTTGCGAACGCCGATTTTCTTCCTCGGATACTTCTTCCGGGTTCTGGTCGCCCCGACGCCGATGGCGATTAGATCGTACCACCGGGCTCATGCGATCTTCGGGGCGCGGCCCCATTACCCGATCCATGCTGTCGATATCGTCGGTCATAACCAACTCCTGCGGCCACCGACCGGCTCAGCCGGTCAGGGCAAACCTCTCTTTTACCATGCCGCGCAGTTTACCTACCGCGCGCGTGTGAATCTGTGACACTCGTGATTCGGAGATATGCATCACCTCGCCGATTTCCTTGAGGGTCAACTCCTCAAAGTAATACAGGGCGATAACCAGCTTCTCCTGATCGGTCAGACGATCAATAGCGACCACCAGGAAGGATCTGATCTCACCCTTTTCGATCTCGCCCAGGACATTGCTGACAGTGGCGTCGACAATAGTCTCGATGCGCGGCACCTGACGATTGTCGTCTTCGCGGTAGATGACCTCGTCCAGCGACAGGATATTGGTACCTGAGACGTCATTGAGGGCCTTGTGCAGCTCGCCCACGGTGATATCAAGGCGCTCGGCCACTTCACCTTTTTGCGGCTGTCGACCCAGTTCGCCCTCCAGGGCGGAATAGGCCCGGTCAATTTCGCGCGACTTAGCCCGGGTTGAACGGGGGACCCAATCCAACGCTCGCAATTCGTCCAGGATCGCCCCTCGAATTCGGGGCACGGCGTAGGTTTCAAATTTGACGCCACGGCCCTCATCAAAGTTACCAAAGGCTTCGATCAGTCCTACTACGCCGGTGTTGACGAGATCAGAGAGCTCCACCGAACGAGGAAAACCCATAGCCATGCGGGAGGCGACGTTGCGCACCAGCGGCAAATACTGGTTAAGCAGACTCTGCCGCATCTCCGGGGACTGATACCGGCGATAGCGAGCCCAATCGCGGGCGGTAACATCAGGTCGACGGCGGCGTTGACGCCCGGCTTCCAAATCGGGAGCACTGGTGTCTTCGACGGCGGCCTCAACGGCACTCTTTTTGGGGGCTTTTGTTGTTACCTTAACCATATGAATCCTAATTCCTTATATCGGCCGTTTCGGCCAAGTCATTTATGCTGCTTGAGGGTCTATTAAAACCTCGGAAAGGGCTCAGACTGAGGGTCCGGGCCAGGTCCTGGGCGAGATTGTCGAATGCCTGCAACGCGCGACCGGCCACACTCACATGCCTTAGCGGAGCCTGCGCGGCCACTGCCTGGCGGATTTCGGGATCAGACGGAAGCCAGCCCAGCAAACGGGGTGACTGACCCAAAAACCGCTGGGTCATGCTGCTGAACTTGTCCTGTAAGTAGGCGGCTTCGGTCTCATCGGCTACCCAGTTGGCCAGCAGGCGGCAGTCGATCCGGCGGTGGGCGGTGACAAGCTCCTTGTAGAGTCCGTAGGCATCGGCGATCGATGTTAGCTCGGGAATCAAAACCAACAGGTTCAGATTGCTGGCATGGCCGATAACGGTCATGGCCGGACCGGCTCCCGACGGATGATCGATAATAGCCAGATCGTAGGCAGCCGACTGAGAGCGTAGATCGGAAATCATCCGCGCCGCCTGCAAACCGTCGTGCTCGCATTTTTGCGAGGTCCGACACGTTGCCGCCAGCAAATCGAGATTCTCGCCAATCGTCAGTTTCGCCTCGGCCAGCGACAACTGCCCGGACGCGAACTCAGCCAGACCATACTCGCAGGTCTGATTGGCCAGGATGTGCAGGTTTCCGCGGTATCGATCGGCATCGATCAGGAGCGTTTTGTAGCCGCGGGTGGCCAGGCATTCGGCGAGGTTGAAGGCAATCACACTCTTGCCGACGCCACCTTTACCCGACATGATCGAAACGACCGGTGTGGTGTCGAGCGCGTGCGACCGGTCCCCATAACGATTTAGTCTATTCACAAATCACCTCCTGCCGCAGGGCCAGGCGAGCCATGTAAAAAGGATCCGGCACACCGGCGCGGCCGATGCCTCCGGGGGCGTCGGTGACAAAACCGATACGACAACCGGTGGCCAGGGCGGCGGCAACACAGGAACCGTGACACTCGGTCAAATCCAGCATGGTCATGGCCACATGGGTTGCTTTCAACGGCAACATGAGTTCGGCCAGCCGGGGAATGTCGGTCGACCTGGTCAGGGCTGAAAAGACGGCCACCCGATGGGTAGCCCGGGTCGCCTCAATCCGTTCGGCCAGACGCGCAATCCGATCGGGATCACTGGGCAACGCCGGCGTATCGATGAGCAGGATATTCCGCTTCAGCTTCTCTTCGCTTTCATCAGCCAACGAGCCGATCACATCGGCACCGATGGCGGTGGCGTAACTGGTGATTTCGTTGGCGGCCGCCAATTTGGTCGAGTCCTGGGTAAGCAGCGTCACTTTGGCGCCGTCTCGTATGACCAGGTTGGCGGCTACCTTGCCCATGACTGAGGATTTCCCGGCCCCGGCGGGACCGACAAAAACGATGCGATCACCCGGCTTGAAGGACAGGTCGGGCTGCATGATCGCTGCCAACCGAGAGGTCAGCTCGCGGTGAACGGCCGCGTGTAGATCAACCTCGGGCGACCGGCCGCCTGACAGCGGGGCCATCACGCGCTTTATGAATTCTTCTGGAAAATCGGCGCGTCGTAGATTCTGAGAAGCTTCCGACAACTCGGCCACAGGTCGGTCGTAGGGATCGGGCTGATGTCGCCGGTCACCTGACAAGAGAGCCGCAAGTTGTGCTTCAAGCTCTTTGAGGCGGCGCGATACGTCGGACTGACCGGAGCCTTGCGGCTCCGGCGTATCGGTGCGGACCGCTATGTCGTTTTGAGAGCAACCTTCGTCGTGATTGTTGCGAGCCAAAAGCGTAGATGATTGGCCGACCGACGGCCGATCCAAGCAAGCGGTGATTTCAACTCGGGCCTCAGGAGACGACGCGGCGTTTTGGACTGTCTTCAGGACGATGGCCTGACCACCCATTTCCTGACGCACCCGTTTGAGTGCGGCCGCTACTGACGAAGCCGTGAACGATTTAATTATCATCTTGCAACCTCACCATTCCCATGGACATGATCTCGGCCTCGGGGGCGATCTCGTTGTAAGAGATGACCGCCAGAGTCGGATACTTGGTTTCCGCCAAACGGCGCAGGGCCAGGCGGATGTTTGGAGAGCAGATACAGATCGCCTGGAAACCGGCTTGATGCATCTTGTCAACCTCCTGCCCTAGGCCGGTCAGGAGGACATCGGCCAGGGCCGGATCCAGCACCAACATCAATCCCTGTTTGGTGCTCTGGACCGATTCGCCCAACTGCTGTTCCAGGGCCGGATCTATCGTGAACACATTGATCTTGCCGTCTTTGTCTCGGTAGATTTCCGTGATTTGTCGCGCCAGCGCCATGCGCACATACTCGGCGAGAACGTCGCTGTCCTGGGTGGCGCCGATGAAGTTGGCCATTGTCTCCAGGATGGTGGCCAGGTCTCGCACCGGAATCCGGTCGCGCAGAAGGGCCTTGATGACCTTCTGTACCGTCCCCAGCGGAACCACCTCGGGAACGATCGAATCAACCAGAGCCGGACAGTCTTCCCTGAGGGTGTCGAGCAGATGCTGGACATCCTGGCGGGTGGTGATTTCATGAGCCGCCGCCCGCGTCACTTCCGTCAAATGCGTAGCCAGCACCGCCGAGGGTTCCACCACCGTGAAGTTCTTGGCTTCGGCGATCTCTTTCAGATTAGGAATAATCCAGGTGGCCTTGAGACCGAAAGCGGGATCGGTGGTGTCGAAACCATCGAGCTTCTCCTTGACAAAGCCGGGGTTGATGGCCAGCACATGGTCGGGCATCAATTCGTACTTGGCTATTCGAATACCTTTGACACGGATCTGGTATTGGTTGGGACGCAGTTGCATGTTGTCGCGGATGCGAACAGCCGGAATAACTATGCCCAACTCGGAAGCCAGTTGTTTGCGGATAGTGGCAATGCGCTCAAGCAGATCGCCGCCTTGCTTGGCGTCGACCAGAGGAATGAGACCATAGCCGATCTCCAGACCGAGAGCGTCGACCTTGATCAGATCTTCGGTGCGTTCTTCCGGGGTTGTCGACTTTTGCGCCTTCTCGTGCTGCTCGCGAGCCGCGTGCGCCTTTACATTCTTGCGATTTTGCATGGTAGCGTAGCCGACACCGCCGACAGCCAAGCTGAGCACCATGAAGGTTGTTGTGGGCATCCCCGGCAGCATTCCAAAGGCAAACAAAACCACCGCCGCCACCATTATGGCCCGCGGTTGCCGGGTTAGCTGACCGGTCAGATCAGTACCCATATTGTCCTTGGCGGCCGAGCGGGTAACAATGATACCGGCTGCCGTCGAAACCAAAAGGGCCGGAATCTGCGTCACCAGACCATCACCAATCGAGAGCAACGAGTAGGTCCGCAGGGCTTCGCCCAGCGACATGTCATTGAGGGCGATGCCGATAACGAAGCCACCGATGATATTGATCAGGGTGATCAGAATACCGGCGATGGCATCACCCCGGACAAACTTGGAGGCACCGTCCATAGCGCCGTAAAAATCTGCTTCGTGTGCGATCTCCTCGCGACGAGAACGAGCTGCGTCCTCGGAGATGATACCGGCATTGAGGTCGGCATCGATAGCCATCTGCTTGCCCGGCATGGCATCCAGGGTGAAGCGCGCGGCCACTTCCGAGATGCGTCCGGCACCTTTGGTGATGACCACAAACTGGATAATGATCAGGATGATGAAGATGATGAAACCGACGACATAGTTGCCCTGGACCACGAAGTTGCCAAACGAGTTGATAACATCACCGGCGTAGGCCTGGCCCAGGATGAGCCGCGTCGAGGCGACGTTGAGAGCCAGGCGCATGAGGGTGACGATCAAAAGCATGCCGGGGAAGACCGACAACTCCAGCGGTCGCGTGACCCACAACGTGGTCAGCAGTACCACCAGGGAGAAGGTGATATTGAAAGCCAGCGCAAAATCCAGAAGGCCGGTCGGGATCGGGATTATCAGCACCCCGATGATTCCCACGACACCCAGCGCCAGGACAATGTCGCTGCGGGCGGCCATGGCATCCAAGAAGCCTGAGCGCGGACTAGCCATTTACTGTGGTCCTCCCCTTGAGGCGATAGATGTAGGCCAGGAGTTCGGCCACGGCCCGATACAGAGTCTCCGGCACGAAATCGCCTACGTCGCAAAGCTTGAATAGCGAACGCGCCAGCGGCTTGTCCTCTACTACCGGAATGTCGTTTTCGCGCGCGATCTGCTTGATTTTCTCAGCAACCAGACGCTCGCCCTTGGCCAGCACCTGCGGTGCCGTCATGGCCTCGGAATCGTATTTGAGGGCGACGGCCAGATGGATCGGGTTGGTCACTACGACATCAGCCAGCGGCACCGCCTGCATCATCCGCTGCTGAGACATCTGCCGCTGCAACTGCTTGATCTTGCCCTTGAGCTGCGGTGAACCGTCGGTTTCCTTATATTCTTCCTTGAGATCCTGCTTGGACATCTTGATCGATTTCTCGAACTCATATTTCTTGTAGGCGAAATCCAGGGCGGCGATAATGACCATGACGGCGGCTATTTTGAGGCCCAGCTTGACCGATAGCTTGCCCATGGAGATGGCCAGATCGGCCACGGTCATATCGGGCAGCAGGAAAAACGATTCAAACTCCCCCTCGATAGCCTTGTAGGCGACGACGCCGACGATGAGCAGTTTGATGCAATCCTTGACCAGGTTGACCAGAGAGGTCACCGAAACCAGACGCTTGAGTCCACTGACGATATTGAGCTTGTCGAGCTTGGGTTCGATGGCCTTGGGCGTGATGTGAAAACCGACCTGCGCGACATTTACGGCCAAGGCCACCACGCCCAGCACGACGAAGACCGGTGACACGGTCAAAAAGAACCGCATGGCGTAATCACCAAAAATGGTGACGAAGGTCGCATCGGCCCCGGCAATGGTCGGGGCATTGGTCATAGTGTACTGCATCATATGCATTATTTGAGTGGCCACTCGCGGACCGAGCATGAGCAGTGTCAGAAAGCCGAAGCCGAGCATGGCGGCCGAGTTGACCTCCGGTGACTTGGCGACCTTGCCTTCCTCACGCGCCTTCTGCTGGCGGCGTGGTGTCGCCTGCTCGGTTCTTTCTTGGAATCCTTGCTCGGACATGGCTGCCTACGCCCTCCCCATCGCGATCAGGATGGTTTGCACCTGCTGGTCGAAGTAGCCCAGGGTGGTGCGCAGAATGTAATTGACCATCGGCAGCGACAGCGCCATGACGGTCAGCCCCACGCCGATCTTGATCGGTATGCCGAAGAAAAAGACATTCATGGTCGGCATGGTTTTGGCAATAGTGCCCAGGGCCACGTCGGTCATAAACAACGAAATCATCAACGGCGCGGCGATCTTCAGGGCGATGACAAACACAAACGCGGTGTCCTTGATTATCAGTTCGCCCAGACCGGATGGCATTGAGGCATACCCGGCCGGCATCAACTCATAGCTGGAGGCCAGGGCATTGATGATCAGATGATGGCCGTCAATGGCCAGGAAGATCAGCATGGCGACGATAAACCACAGCCGCCCCAGCACCGAGACCTGAGCAGCCAGATTGGCGTCAAACTGGGTGACCATGGCCAAGCCCATCTGGTAACCCACGATCGAACCGGCGGTATGAACTCCCAAAAACAGCAGACGAAAAACGAGCCCGATCACAAAGCCGACCAGGAGTTCTTTGAGCGCTAGGCCGGTCAGCGACCAGGCCGAATCTGCTACCTCCAGCTGAGGCGACGGCATCGCCGCTACCAGCAAGATCGCGATGACTAACAACAAACCGAGTTTGATCAGTTTGGGCAGGTCGTTGTGGCTAAAAATGGGAGCCATCAAAAACAACCCACTGGTCCGTATGATCACCAGCAGGAGGACTTGAAGTCGATCGGCGCCAAAGGTTATGAAATCAAACAAAGTCGTTTTTCCACATACTTCGAGTTAATCGACTTTATGTATCTCAAACCCTGTGCCAGGTTGAAACAGGACGACTACAACTCGTAAGCGCTTGCGGAATAAACCGTTACGATTCCATTGATTTTGTTTTGGAGTTCGCGGCGCCAGATCAGGGAAAAGATTGACCAGACGGCTGGTCATTGACTGCTCAGAGGGGAAAATTGGGCTCTTAGCCTACCAGCGTTGGGATTAGCTCAAACATGTGGCGGGTAAAATCGGTCGCCTTGTTGATCATCCAGGGTAGGAAAATGAGCAGCGCCAAAGCAACGGCAACGATCTTGGGGATAAAGGTCAGAGTCATTTCCTGAATCTGAGTGACGGCCTGGAAGAGGGCGATGGTTACGCCCACCAGGAGACCGGCCAAGAGCATCGGTCCGGCAATCATCAGGGTCAACATGAGAGCCTCGCGGCCAATACTTACAACCATCTGGGGTGTCATAGGATTCAACCTCATCTACATGTGGAACGATTCCACCAGCGACTTCACCAATAGATACCAACCGTCCACCAGCACAAACAGCAGGATCTTGAACGGCAACGAAACGATGATCGGCGGCAGCATCATCATGCCCATCGACATCAGTACCGAGGCCACTACCATATCGATCACTAAGAATGGAACAAACAATACAAAGGCGATTTGGAAAGCGGTGCGCAGTTCGGAGATTACAAACCCCGGGACCAGGACCCTGAGCGGTATTTCCTCGGCGTTTTGCGGTCGCTCCATTTTTGAGATATTGACAAACAGAGACAGGTCCTTTTCGCGTGTCTGCGAAAGCATAAATTCCTTAAACGGTTCGGCCGCCTTGTCGAAGGCCTCTTCCTTGCTCAGCTTGTTGTCCAAAAACGGCTTGATGCCCTGGTTGTAGGCTTGATCGACACTGGGCGTCATGATGAAGAAGGTCAGAATCAGAGCCAGCCCGATCAGCAATTGATTGGGCGGCATTTGATTGATACCCATAGCATGACGCAAAAACGACAGCACCACCACGATTCGAATGAACGACGTCACCATGATCAATATGGACGGCGCCAAGGCCAGAACGGTCATCAAAATGACGATCTGCAGCGTCGTCGAGATGTCACCTGAGTCGGCCGCCTCACCTACCTGAAGAGATACTTTGGGAATGGTCTGGGTACCGACTTCTGCCGCCAGCAGGCACAGAGCGGTGGTAATCGACGCGATTTTGGTAAGTGTCGTTTTCATATCCTATATTCTCATGTCCGCTTGCAACATCCTGTCGCAAGCCGGTCGGCATGACTTCCTGTCGCCGACGTTTATGGGCCTGTCAAATCCTCAGGAAACCTGTGTGGCCGGCCGCGAGCGACCGGCAAAGCGCTGCAACTGCCTCGAAGCCGAGGCAAAGAGACGATCAAAGTTGTCACCCGACGTCACTTGCTCCGGTCCGGCCAGAGCCACCGTCGTTTGATCGGCATCCAGTTCGGTCAGGACCGACATCCCCGTCTCAGTAACCCCCAGCAAAACCGACTTGTCGGCTACGCGCAGCAGCGTGACGCTTTTCTTGGGCCCCAGGTAGGCTGTTTCCAAAACCTCCAGAAGCCGTTGCTCCTTGCGAGAACCCCGTCCGCCGGAAAGCCGGCGTAGCAACCAAACGCCGCCATAGATGGCAAAAATGACCACCACCAGAGCCGCCGTCATCTTCCCAATAGCCGCCAAGCCTGAATCGCCAAACTCGTCTATCGCCGTCATCTGGGTTTCCGGCTGTGCTGCCTGCCCCAGGGCGGCAGCAGCCGTTTCATTGACGGCCGCAGACTGGTTGACATTGAGCAATATCAGTCCCGTCACAGCCAAACCGACGATGACGGCCGAGGCCCAAAGAGTGCTGCGCCGTTTCACGTTATTGCTCTCCCAGAACTTTGAGTCGTTCCTCGGTGGTCAGCAGTTGCGTGATGCGAACCCCAAAATTCTCGTCGATCACCACTACCTCACCCCGGGCTACAATCTTGTAGTTCACCATAAGGTCGACCGGTTCGCCGGCCAGCTTGTTTAGTTCGACCACCGAGCCCGGCCCCAGCGACAGGATGTCGGAGATCGACATCTGCGTGCGGCCCAGTTCGATTGAAACCGGCAAGTTGACATCCATCAGCAGATCGATGTTGCGTATTTTCGCATCACCAGCCGCCTCCGACAACTGCTGAAACTCGGCCGAGCTGACGGATGCGGAACCGAAGTTGATGTCGTCCGCAGTCGCACTCGGAGCCTGGGACGGCAGGTCGTTGAGCATGGCCATCATAGCCGCTTCAGCGTCCTCTTCACTGGCGTCATCCGGATTGACCACCTTGTCGGGGCCACTCGCTTCAGCCTCTTCCGGCAAACTGTCAGACACTTCCGCCTCGGCCGTAGCTACCGCCTCGACCGGTGCTTCAGAGGCAGCCTCAAGGCCCTGGGCGGGGGCCTGATCCTCAGCGACGTCCTGGGGAATTCCTATGTCTTTGTCATCTTCCATCAGGCGTTTCTCCTAATCATCCTGATTGCACTGCTGCAATATCTGGAAAGCCTTCTTTTTTGCTTTTAGGCCCGGCCGCGCCAAATACTTGCGCGTCCGATTGAAATACACGTTCAAGGGTGTGTTGATTTTGGTTTCCGAAGGGACGATATCCCCCACCTTGAGACTGAGAAAATCTCGGATCTTGAGATTGGTGCGGAGCAGTTCGGCCATGACCTCGGTCGAGACGCTGTCCAGACCCTTCAAAAGCAGCTCACGATCGCTGGCCTGATTCTTCTTGGCGGTGGCATCGATCCAGTTCTGAGCCGACAGTTTGGTGATGATTGGTTCCAGCGAAACGTATGGGTAGCAGATCGTCAGCAGTCCGGTAGACTGGAACAGCTTGATCTGAAACGAAACCACCACCACCGTCTCACCCGGGGGAACAATCTGGATGAACTGCGGGTTGGATTCAAAGCTCTTCTGCTCGATCTCGAACTTCTGGATGTTTTCCCAGGCGCGCTCTATGTCACGGTAGAGCTTTTGCGCCAGGCGACCGACCACCGCCCGCTCGATGCCGGTCATTTCCCGTTCGCTTTCCAATATCTTACCGGAACCGCCAAACATGCGGTCAATCAGGGCGAAGGTCAGAGTCGGGTTGAAATCAACCAGGCAGCCCCCTTCCAGCGGCGGCGCGGCAAAAGTAAAGGTACACGAAGGCGTCACCAGCGACATGATGAATTCGGAGTAGGTGATCTGGTCGACCGAGACCAGATCGATATCCACGATGGTCCTTAGCACCGTCGATAACGTCGATCCATAATGGCCGGCAAAATTATCGTGCATGTTCTCCAGGGTTCTTATCTGATCCTTGGAGACGCGGTTGGGATGTTTGAAGTCGTAGGCTATGATCGAGCGTAACTTCTCATCATCATAGGATTGCTCTTCAATTTCGCCTTCCGATGACGAAACTGTTGTCAACAGAGCATCAATCTCATCCTGAGATAGTATCTTAGCCACTACTTGGTGCCTTCTCTATTGCAATACAAAGTCGGTGAAATAAACATTCTCGATGGCGTCGGTATCCATCACCGTCGCCAGTCGCTTCTTGATCTGATAACGAGTGATCTCTTTTTGCTTGGGGTCGGTGAGCTGGGCTACCGTTTTGGAGGTCAGGATCGTGATCAGAGCATCACGCACCTTGGCATCCTGGGCAACGAACTCCTTTTCCAACGACGGCGACGTCAGCTCGAAGGCAAATGAGGCCGACAGAAATCGCCCTCCCCCGGTTCCGGCCGGGTTGACCACGATATCGGTGACGGCATATACCAGCGAACCACCCTTGGGTGTCCCGGACGAACCGCCGTGACCATCGCCGTGGGACGGCGCCTTGGGTTCCTTGGCAGCATGTCCGCCCTCGGCCTGAACTTCTTCAGTAGCCTCGGCACCAGTCGATTCGCCGGAGTCACTCATCATCGGCTTGAGAACGAACAAGGCCAGGACGATGCCGATAGCTATCGCTCCCAAACCAATACCACCGAAGAGGATCAGTTTGCTTTTGCCACCTGAGGCCTTGGCGTCCGCGTTCGCGGCAGCATCGTCGTTTTGTTCAACGACTGTCTTTTCGTCATCCGGCATGACTAGTTCCTTTCGAGGGCGTCGGCGGTATCCGGAGTCCGACTCCGGATACCAACTCTGCCCTTAAACTCGGCCACCCGCTCGATCACATCATCGATGGTTTCTTTGACCATCACCTTCTTACCGGTCGTCAGGCAGATAATCGTTTCGGGAGTCGCCTCCAGAAATTCTATCAGGTCGGCGTTGATGACCAGCGTACTGCCGTTGAGGCGGGTTACTTTAATCATGGCCTCTTACCATTACCGTTTAATGTTCACCAACTCGTCCAGCATGCTGTCGGAGGTGGTGATGATTCTTGAGTTGGCCTGGAAACCGCGCTGGGCGGTAATCATGGCCGTGAATTCCTGGGCCACATCGACCGCCGATGACTCCAAGGCCCCGGAGAAGATGTTGGCTCCGACGGTTTCGCCGGCGACACCCTCACGAGCCGCACCGGAGTTTCCAGTCGGCCGATACATCGACTTGCCGACCCGGCTGAGACCGCCCTGGTTGGCGAAGTCGGCCAACATGATCTGCGCCAACACGCGCGTAATACCGTTGGAGAAGATGCCTGAGATGGCACCGATCTTATCAACCGAGATTTTTTCGAGGATACCCAGCCCGTAACCATCCTGCCCGGTAATCAAGGCGGTGTGGGCCCCCGATGCGAACTGGGTCAGCCCGTCGAAGTTTCCTGAGGAGCCGACGTCGAATCTGACCTGGATACTTTGGGCGCCGTTTTGAGGGTCGATCGTAAATGAGTCGGCGCCGCCGTTATAGTCGAAAGTATTGAGCGATCCATCGCTGTTGAAGTTTACAAAACCGCTTCCACCGGTGGTCACGATCTCATCGCCCAAAGTGGAGACTGACCACTCCCAACGATTATCCAGTACCGACTTGAAAAACTCTACCGACACGGTATGCTTGCCGCCCTGAGAATCGAAGACGGAGATGGAAGCAGTATGGGTCGTTGGGGCGGTCTGAATCACCAGCGGATGATCGGTGCCCAAAGGAGCCACCGGGTTGTCGTAAGTGCGTCCGAGGCCGACGCTTTCATCGACGCCCAAAGTGATCCCGCTGCCGCCGATTCCACTCAGGCCGATTACCAGGCCGGTGGCCTCGCTATACACCAGACCCAACTGAGTGCTCACGGGACCGGTTGCGGCACCGGTACCCTGGTCGGGCAGGAACGAATCGGTAGCGACAAAAGTCGACGAAGCCCCGCGGCGGGTCACATCGATCTGCGTGGCCGAATCGAAGGTGACCGTATCGGGAACACCAAAGACGGCATTGGCGATGTTGACATTACCGCCGGCATTGACACCAACCGACGAAACCAAATTCTGATCGGCCGGGGAACCTGCCTTTTGTCTGGTGATTTCGATCTCACCGCCGACCAGGGCGGCAGTGATACCGTCAATCTGGCTGATCTGATTGATCAAGTCCTGGACTTCGGATGACGAGTTCAGCGCCGAGATGGGCTGAGGATCGCCACCGTCGATGGTGATTGAGAAATCATCAAATACATTGACGCCCAATGATGCCAACGTAGTATTTAGAGTCACACCACCGGTATTGGAAACCCAGGTGGCCTGTTTAGCTTGTTCACCTTCGATGCTGATAGTGTGAATCCCGCCAACGCCGTCAGTGGCCTTTCCGGACACCGTTACGACACCGGAAGTGCCGGATGCCATCAACGTGGGTAAAGAGTCGGAAGCGGCGGCATTGAGGTTATTAGCCAGGGTAACGGCCGTAGTCGCCCGGGCCGGATCCTGTTGATCGAAGGGCAACGTAATTTCAGATAGAGTCGCAAACGACGGGATACTGCCGCTGGCATCAGCCATCTTGCCCAGCACCATCAGACCGGTGCCGGGATCAACCAGACGGGCATCGGCATCAAAACCAAAAGCTCCCGCGCGAGTGTAGAATCGGGATCCTGACAAGTCGCCCAGGATGAAGAAACCATTCCCCTGAATGGCCAAGTCGGTGATTTGCCCCGTGGTCTCCAATCCACCCTGCAAATACAGGGTATCAATGGTAGCCACTTCCATACCCAGACCCATCTGAACCGGGTTGGTACCACCCGAAACTGACGACGGGCGACCGGCGCCGCGGGAAGTCTGTACCAGCGCTTCCTGGAAATTCACGCGACCGGGTTTGAAGCCGATCGTATTCAGATTGGCAATGTTGTTACCAATCACGTTCATCTTTACCTGGTGGTTCTTAAGACCGGAAACACCAGAAAAAAGTGATGCCATCATGGTTTGGTTACCTCCATGAGTTTCACCAGGGCCTCTCCATCAAGATGGAGTCCAACCTTGGTTAGTGTGTTTTTGTATATGTGTTTTGTTGATTTCATTTTTCATAGCTCATATGATCACGGCCGAATCAATCGACGTCACGACACCGTCTCTCAGGTTCTGGCGATCAAAGACGGTGATCACGGCACGGTTCTCGACCGAGACCACAAAGGCCGCGTCGTCGGTGAGAACCAGGGTTTCCTTAGAGCCTTTGCTCTGCGCCCGATCGATAGCCCCTGACAAATCATCAAGTCGCTGGTCGGTCAGTTCCAGGCCGCGTGAGTGCAGCCGGTCGTGAGCGTGCTTGGTTATGGTAATATTCTTAGACTGGGCCAGCTCGGCCGAGAACATCTGCTTAAAGCTGGCCTTATCCGGTGTTGTCTTTGTGCCGGGGGCACTTTGGCGCTGGGCGATGTCGATCAAATCGACCGGCCGGGGAAAGCCATTTACCTGAGTGGCGTTGATTGTTGACATAGTAAACCTCTGGTGTCCTAGTCGTCTTCGTCGGTGTTGGTGAAAGCGCCGGGCTCGCCGATGGCGGTTATGTCACCAAGCGGAACCTCCGTGCCGTTGACTCTCAAAAAGGCCGTGCCTTCGCGATAGACGATCGAATCCACGGTTCCCTCCAGGGCCAGGCTGGGTGTGAAGACGCTCTCGTCAAGACCCGTGGCCTGAATCGAGACCGTGTAGTACCCGTCGGCGGCGCGATTGCCGCGATCATCAAAACCATCCCAGGTGATGCTCTGTACACCCGCCTCCAGATCGTCGGCCGATAGCGTCGCCACCGTCGAACCTTCGGCATCCTTGATTCTGATCACAACCTCCGCGGCCGGATCTTTGAGGGTGTAGGTTATTCGCGGTGTTTCGGTATCAGACAGGTAGACCCCGTTGTACTTGGCTCTGACGTCCTTGCCGATCAAACCGGCCGCCATGGTGTTGTTGATCGACTGCGATTGCAGCATATCCAAATCGTTGGATGTGGAAATGCCTTGGGCAATGTTGTTCATCTGTTCCAGCGACGAAAACTGGGCCAACTGCGCCACGAAATCCTGATCCTCCATGGGATTCATCGGATCCTGGTTAGCCAGTTTGGCCACCAACAACTGCAGGAAATCATCTTTGCCGAGCGATTGCATGTTTCCCGTCTGCCGCGCCGTGCCGTCGGAATTGGTTTGAATCGGGGATATAAAACTCATCGTTATCTTCCTCTCAGGCCAGCATGTTTACTGCGTGGGAGCTGATATATTGCCGCGAGGCCATAGCCGGCGCCAGTGCCGCAGCCACTTCGGTTTCGTTGCCGGCATTGTCTGCTTGGGGCAGGCGTTTCAACAGCGGACGCCTGGGATACGGTTCACGGAACTCGTGGCGCTCGTTATCTCCGGCCACGCTGACATCTATCTGATCAAACTTGATATGCGCTTTGTCCAGCTGGCGTACCAGGTGTTCAAGACGGCTTTCGACCAGGACCTTCGCCTCGGCACTCTCAACTACGACGTGAGCACGAATCTTGTCACCGCTGGCGCTGATTGACAAGCGGGCCGGACCCAGATGATCCGGTTCAATCCGTATCTGGATGGCGTGGCGTGAGCTCTTCAGGTGCTGGGCGGCGTCAGGTGGCACATGAAAGGACACCGGGCGGGCCGTGGCACTCTCGGTCATCTGGTCGCCGCGAGCCGCCGCCGAGAAATCGAGCATTGATGCTTCGCCTTTGAGACTGCCATTGTCGGCAGTCGCACTGGAGCCGTTAGCGACTCCCTCGAACCGTGCCGGAATGGGACGCAGTGTCTTAGGTGTGACCCCATCCATAGTAATCTTGAAGCCGGTGACCAGCGGCCCTTCGGGCTGGCGCTGACGGCCAATCATGGAGTCAGTCCCGGCCGTCGCCGGTCTTGTCCCCGACTCAGTGACAGCCGTCAATTCGGAGGCATTGTCGGACATCACGGGTGTATCCGACTGCCTGAGGGTCTCACGCCGTAGCGGCATGACCATCCCAACCAGACTAGGTTGCGGCACGCGCTGGACCAAGTTGACACGGCGACTCTGATCTTCGGCGGCTATGGTCAGCTCTGCGACAGCCTCGCGGGTAGCGGTAGTTGCATCGGTCGTAGGGCGACCCACCGTCAGTTGTCGCAAATTCATCTTCATCAATAGCTGTTGTATAGTGTGCTGATCCTCGCCTTCGGCGTTGATAGAGACCAGCGGTCTGTTCAGTTTGGAGCCGTCCGCCTCAGCCTTCATTTGCGCCAGAGGTATGCTGATCCGAATCGGCTGCGATTCGTCCTTTCCAACAATCTCCAGATTCAGGCTCGTGCCGGTCTGTTGCTGGTTGACGATGCGATAGGTGCCGTCCGGGACATCTACCGGCCGGCCGCTGAGAGCCATTTGCAGTGAAAGGTTTCCTATCGGCGACTGCTGAGACAGCAATGCCTGCAGTTCGCGATTGCAGGCCGCAACCTTGGAGTCGGCTGGACTGGTCAGGCCGCCCTTGGCATTCATCTCCGAAGTGAGGCCCGGTTGATCGGTTAGTATTTGGCAGTCCGGATCGATACCGACGAATGCGCCGGTCTCCGGGGCTTGCTCGGCTAAGCTGGCATGTTCGGACAGCAGGTGTTCCAGTGAAAATCCAGTCGGGACATCACAACTGATTGGTGAACGAGGCCGAGCCGATTCGCAGGCGGTACCTTCCAGGGGAGTGACCAACAGTTGACCCAACAGGTCGCCAAAGAGGTTATCCGGCGGCATTTGATTTGCAGGATCGCCGATGGCGCCAATGGCGGCGGGATCGATCGGTCCCAGCAGCAAATCAAAAATGTTGGCAGTTGGCGTATTCATATTAGTTACCGGCGATCGTTATCATTTGCTTGGAGAGCTTGGCACCTCTCTTGGCCGGCATCAAAGCCATAACCGCGGAGGCGTTTTTGGCTTTCATCCGGGGCAACAGGGCTACCACCGTTTCATCATCAAGATTGGCCATCAATTCCGCAACCGAACGCGGATCCATACCGTCGTAAAGCTTGGCCAGGTTACTGATTCGCGAGGTTTCGGCCTGTTCGACCTTGAGGAGCTTCTGAGTCACTTCCCGGTCGAGCTTGGCCAGAACCTTTTCACGCTGCACCAAGTCGGTTTCGCGAGCGGCCAGCGCCGCTTTCTCCTGGTCCAGCCAGTGAACTTGCGCCAGAGAATCCTGGCGTGATTGCTCCACGGCGTCGAGGCCGATTTCAGATTCGTCAGGGGCGTCATCTAGAAATGCCAGATTGTCCATTATCTGATCGATGAACTTATCATCGCCGCTGGACAGCAGACTCTCGAGCATATCCTCCTGATCCATCTCAGCGAGACCAGCGTTTTCGGGAGATTCAGGCGCATGCTGGGGCTGATCGTGCGAAGCTAGCCGGCCTTCATGATCCAAAGCGGTCGATGTCGAGTCAACCTCGGTTTCAACCGGATCGGCAGCCGGCGTCTTGTCGCCACCCAACAGCATGAGCGTGCCGAAGGCAATCGCCACGATCAACACCAAACCGCCGCCGCCAAACATCAAGTACTTAAGCAGCGGGCTCTTGCCCTTGGCCTGGTCGGCCTCAGTTTCGGCGGCTTCGGTCTGCGGTTTCTTTTCCGGTTCTTCCGTCACGAATATTCTCCAAACGCTATTTCTCCACCGACCGGAAGAGCAACAGTTGTGCCACTCTCGCATGCGAACAGTTAAGTCAATGGTAGATTGAAGATTACGCAAACTTGCGAACAAGCATGCGGAGTCCGTTTTATATCGAAAGGGAAGATTTTTCCGGCGGATGGGGAAACGGTAGCGCGAAAACGATGCGAGGACAGTGTGAATCTGGGATCTGAGATTGGGGCGAGGCTAAACGACTAATCGGCTATCTCACAGTCGGCGCAATCCGCGTGCGCTCTGGTTAGCTGCACCCGATAGATCTGCCTGCCTCCGGAGGTCGCTTGTGGCATGCGCACCTTGAGGTAGTTATCGGCGACGGCGCGATAGCGGCCGTCATCGGTCTGACGGTTTTCGCAGATCACATCAAGGGTCAGGCCCTCATGACGCCGATGGGCATCGGCCCAGAGTTCGCCGGAGATATGCTGGAGTTCCTTGACCCGCCGGCGGATCGTCTGAGAGCCGATCTTCTCAGGCAATTCTGAGGCGACCGTACCGGGCCGGTTGGAATAACTGAAGACATGGAGATAGTCCACCAGGCCTGATCGAGCCACTTCCCGGCTGGCGGCGAAGTCTTCCTCTGTCTCGGAGGGGAAACCAACGATTATGTCGATGCCGATGACGGCTCCGGGGACGGTGGCTTTGATGGCTCTCAGCCGCTCCAAAAAGTGCTCTCGAGTGTACGGGCGGCGCATGAGTTTCAAAATTCTATCCGAGCCTGACTGCAGCGGTACATGCCAGTGACGACAGATCCGCCCAACCGATTGCGCACCAACGCCCAGGAGTTGGTCGGTGACGGTTTGAGGTTCGATTGATGAAAGACGAATCCGCCTAAGTTGGGTCCGGTCCAGAATCGCCCGGCACAGCTCGGCCAGGTTTGAGACTGCCGGAGAAGACTGTCCGTCTTTGAAATAGCCGATATTGACCCCGGTCAGGACCACCTCATTATAGCCGTGAGCCACCAGGCACCTGACTTCCTCAATGATGTCACCGGTCGGCCGGCAGGTCAACCGACCTCGCACGATTGTAACCAGGCAGAAGGAACACTCCTGATTGCAGCCGTCGGAAATCTTGATCCAGGCCCGATTGTGCTGGTAGAAATCGGTCATAGGGGTCGCGGCAGATGCCACCGGACCGATGCCAAACAGATCGGGCAGGCGAAGCGGCAGAAGCTCGGCGATGGAGCCCTTTTCGTCATTGCGGATGATGGCGTCGACTTCGTTGGCCCCAGCTATCGACTCCGGGTCGGTTTCGACATAACAACCCACCAGGACTACCTTCGCCTGCGGGTTATCCTTGCGAGCCTTACGCGCCAGATGGCGACAGTCCTTGTCGGCGCGGTGGGTGACGGTGCAAGTATTGATAATATACAGATCGGCCGGCTCATCGCCATCGATCCGCACCAAACCAAAAGGAGCCAAATCGGCGGCCATCTTCTCCGTCTCATATTGATTAAGCCGACAACCGACGGTTTGGAATTTGACCTTTGTGGCTATTCTACCCATAAGCTCTCAAATATAACGTTCCTGGCGGGTCATTGCTTGACTTTTGTCGCAGCCGGCTGCCATCGCAACGCATGAACCGCGACGTAGAACCCACGCCGGGACTCGTGGCATCATCCGAGACGGCCCGCTATGGACCCTGGCCAGATAGACAAATCGCATTCTTTTTGGTTTGCCTGACAACGTGTTAGCGACCGGAAAGCAACAGAACGTGAATCATGGCATGGTACTTGCCACCAACCGATGTGGAGTTGGAAAATCTCCAGTCCTTTCATTTGAGCGTGTGCGGGGCCGTCGGGCCAGAGTTGAGCTAGCGATATCAGAGGGGATTCGGCCCGACGGTTGCCCCGCCCTCAACCCTCTCGAGTCCATCTCCTTCCAAAACCGCCAAGAATTACATCAGATCATCCGGGTCAACGTCAACCACGATTCTGACGGTGGCGGCTAAACCGAAACGGGGTTGCCGCTCCTCCCAAGCGGTCAGGCCACGCACCAGAGCGACTACCCGAGAAGTCTTGAGTAAAATGCGACGACGGTAGCGACCCTGCAAACGGTGCAATGGACAAGGCGCCGGGCCCAATAGATCAAGCTCAAGGCCCTGCTCATGCGCCCACTCCCTCAACCTTGCGGCCAAATCGGCCGTCGCCTTTTTGAGCGGCTCTTCGGTCTTGGCGGTCATGGTTAGGGATACCAGGTGCGAAAACGGCGGGAACGACAGCGCTTGCCGCGAATCGATTTCCGACTGGTAGAATCCGACATAGTCCTGCGCTGCAGCCAACTTGATAAGAGCGCTCTCGGGATAATAAGTTTGAATCAGCACCTGGCCCGGTCGGCCGGCCCGGCCGGACCTTCCGGCCACCTGCAACAGGCGAGAAAAAGTTCGCTCCGACGCCCGAAAGTCGGGTAGATCCATGCTGAGGTCGGCCGCCAGGACACCAACCAGTGTTACGTCCGGAAAGTCCAGACCCTTGGCCACCATCTGTGTTCCCAGTAGTAGTTCATATTTGCGCTGAGCGAAGGCCTGCAGGATCCGGTGCGCCCGTTTTCGCCCCCCGGCAGTATCACTGTCCAGACGTACCATGCGCGCCTGGGAAAACAACACCGGCAACGATTCTTCGACCTTTTGGGTCCCGGCGCCGAGATATTCGATTTCGTGCCCGCCGCATCCAGGGCAACTCTCCGGAACTCGCTCGACATGACCGCAATAATGGCAGGTCAGTCTCCGCCCGACCCGATGGTAGGTCAGGTTGACGCCACAGGCGGTGCACTGCGGAACATGACCACAGTCGGTGCATTTGAGCAGTGGTGAATGGCCCCGGCGGTTGAGAAACAGAATCACCTGTTCGTCGTTTTCCAGACACTTCTCGATTCCCTTCTTTAGCGACAGGGAGAAAAAGGGCAGCTCGCCTCGCAGACGCTGAGAGCGCATGTCAACAACCGTTACTTTCGGCAACGTGGCGCCGGCCGGACGCCGGTCCAGATGCAAAAGCCGGTAACGGCCGTTCAGAGCATGATGGTATGACTCAAATGACGGTGAGGCTGAGCCGAGGACGATTGGAACGCCGGCCATCTTGGCCCGCATTATGGCCGCATCACGCCCATGAAAGCGTGGCGCCGGGTCATCCTGTTTGTAAGAGGAGTCGTGTTCTTCATCAACCACGATGGCGCCCAGATCGACCAGCGGCGCAAACACCGCCGAGCGTGGCCCGACGACGATACGATACTTCCCTGACCTGATTCCCCGCCAGCTTTGCAGGCGCTCACGTTCGGTCATAGCCGAGTGGATGACGGTCACGATGTCGCCAAAAAAACCACGGAAGTAGGCCAGAGTGGTGCCGCTCAGAGCAATCTCAGGCGTTAAGACCAGGACGGTCCTCCCACGTTTCAGCACTTCCCGACAGAAATGGCAATAGACCAACGTCTTCCCCGAACCGGTCACACCGTGAATAAGCGAGGGCACAAAGCCCTCGTCCAGAGACTCTATCAGAGACCCGACCGCCGTATCCTGTTCGGTGGTGAGCTGGTGCTCGCTGACCGCCTGGCGGGGTGAAATGAACGACATGATAGCATCATCTGTCTCACCAAACACCTCGCCGAGAACACCTGCCTGGCGCGCCTGCCTGATCTGGTGATCGCTCCATCCCTCCTGGCGGAGTTGGGGGCGACTGGCTATCCCCTGAAATCGTTGGGGACGGAAACGGCGCTTTTCAAAATGAGCCTCCCATACCGATTCCGCGGCCGCCTCAAAACCCAGACAGCTCCGGCCGTCGACAACGGAGGCCGAGGTCCATTGTTCGACAACAACATCCTCATTGAGAAGTCGTCCCAACAGTCCACGGACCTGGCGAAGCTCTTTCATCTGGGCAGCGGAGACAAGGCGCCCCGCCCTGAATTGTGTTCGGACAGACGGGGGCAGGGCAGCCGGATCAGCCGTCTGATGCCAGCTATACTTGACCGCCCGCCGACTGCGTAGCGGGGCCGGTAGGGCGGCCGCCAGGCAATCGGCCGGATTGGCGAAGTAATAGTCGGCCAGCCAAAGGCAAAACGACAGGAGCTCCTGATTGAAGTAGCTGACCGAGTCCAGCACCTTTTCGACTGGTCTGATCTGAAAATCGCCGACTGGTGCCGCCGGCCCCAGATAAAAACCGAGTTTTCGGGACCGGCCAAAGCCGACGACCACCCTCTGACCAACGTCAGGCTCTTCCATACCGGCGGGCAAGCAATAGGAAAAGGTCTGCTTTGACGGGCCCGATACCGCAATCCTGGCCAACCTGGTGGAGCTCAATCAACCCTCACAAAATAAAGGCGCCGGCAACAACGCCTGGCGCCTTCATATTTCGGTGGCGCGGTCATTCTCCGGTTAGGGACATGACCGGATCATCGCCGCAGCGCTTACAAATGTTTTCTGGCCTCGGCTTCCTTGGCGCTCATATTCTGTTGATGATACAAGTCAGCCAACTGCTGCCAAATCTCTTTTTTGTTGGGCTTCAGCTCTACGACCTTTTCGTAGGCGGCAATCGCCTGCTCAAACCTCTTCAAGTTCAGATTGCAGTCGCCCAGGGAGATGAAATTCTCGGCGTTTTCCGGTTCCAGCTCAGTCATCTTCTGGAAAGCCACGGCGGCGTCTTCAAAATTCATGGTGATGGCACTGACCAGGGCGTACATGCCGGTGTTGAACTCGTCGTCCGGGTTGATATCAAAAGCCCGCTTGAAATAGGTGCGCGACGAATCAAACATTTCCTGGCGCCGATCCTGCCACTTGGTCACTCCGGCGTCATCGGAAGCCGCCTCATAGACCTTGACCGAATCGGCCGCCCAACGACCCATTTCGTTGTAATACCGACCCACACCGGAAATCGCGTCGACGTGATTAGGATCAACATCCAGGATTGAGTGGAAGACGCTCAAAGCCGAGTCGTATTGCTTGGTATTATTCAGACATATGCTCAGGTTGAACATGGTGGTGACGACACTCGCGGGCTCCTGCTGGGGCAGCTGCTGCATCACCTCGATCAACCGCGCCATATAAGGAACCGCTTCGGCGTAATTGTTCAGATTGATGTAATCGTACGCGACGGTCTGCAAGAGCGTCGCCTTAGCATCCAGGATCTCCGGGTTGACTTCTTTGCCCTCGGCCACCGCCTTGGCCACAGCCGCTTCGATCAAATCCAGTCCTTTGGCGCGCCAGGTAATGGCCTGATCGTATTCCTGGTTCTGCTGGTAGGCAGTACCCATGGCCACATAGGCCCTGGTGTCAGCGCTATCTATAGTAAGGCAGAGAGCGAAATTTGCTTTGCAGGAATCATAATTGGCCGCTATGCCCCCATTGAGGTAGGCCATCGTGCTCGAATCGCTCAGGGTAGCCAGCTCCTTCTGGAGCGTATCCATAAGTTTGAGCTGTTCGATGCCGGCATTGTAAAACTGTCGCCAGTAGAGAACCCCGACGGAGTCGGACTTGGTGACAAACTCGTCGCATCCCTTGCGGTATTTCTCTTTGACTTTCTTGTCGGCGCAACAAGACCGCAACGAATCGGCATAGGCCACCATGGTCTGTACGTAAGGCAGCTTGTCGACCGGTCCCGAAGATGTTTCGATTCCATCCACGGCCATCTGCGAGCAAAGGTAGTACCCTTCGGCATGCGGTCCGTAGTTCATGAACAGGGAATCCAGCATAGCGGCGGCGTACAAGTAGCGCTCGGGGTCGCCGGACAGGATCTCGATTTTGGCCGTCTTGATGTACGCATCGACATTCAGCTTACGTGGTGGCCTGGCCCAGCTCGCACCAGCCACAAAAGCCAAGAGCGCCACAGTGAATAGAAATCCTATAAATCTTCTCACAATACTCTCCTTTTGGCTACCGACTCACAACCACCTCATCACGTCGTCCGAATGTAAGAACTGCACCTCGGGTTGTCAACCGCGATCGGGCCACTAGCCCCCGAAACGCACGGTATAGTTGACCGTCGCCGTCAGACCGGCCGCGACCGGCAAGTTGAATTCGATGGTATTGGCGTCCTTCTTCGTGTATTCAAAATCGGATCTCATCAATTGCCAGTATCCGTATAGTTTCTTCTCTATCTTGACCGTAATATCCTCGGTCTTGCGATTGCGGATTTCGGTCTTGAACGATCGCTCTTCCACCTGCTGTGATATACGGCTCTGATCGACGACAGTCTCCTCGCCCACGATATCAAAGGCATTGCCGACCTTGAGACGAATTTCCTCATCCCGGGGAGTGTGGTCCAGGTTGTCCTCGCCCAACAGTATCATAGAGCCGTCGTCGTCCGCCTTGAATAACCTCACCCGGCCGGCCGGCAGCGGCATACCCAAACCATCGGCAGTGGAGTTTACCAAACGCAGTCCCACCTCGACGCTCTTGGGGTCGCGGTCGGGACGGTATGTATAGACTTTGTCAACGCCGGTGTGAGCCGGCTCAAACAGCGAAATCTGCTTGTTCTCTTTGTTAGCCACCGTAGCTCGGCGCGGGAGGGTATACAGATGGTATTCAAAAAAGGCCTTCTCCTCAAACCCGGCTGCCTCCGGCGCGCTTGCAGTCATGAACTTGTCAGCTCGAAACCGAGGCTCCGGCTGTGCCCGACTGATTTCACCGGCGACCAACTTGAGGGTGGCATCAGTGTAGGTTTTACCGGAGTTGTTGGTTATGGATGACCAGCCGGAAAGATCGAGTTCGGTCTCCTTCCCGTCTAACACACCAACATATTCTGCTTTCCAGTTCAACCCACCGGTCTGATAACCGACCCGGCAATCCTTAGCGCCGCCCGACTGCGCTTGATAACGCCAGAACAGGGTGGGACGCGTGATCAAGCCATCGGGCAGGCTGGGGAAGTTGACTTCGGCGATATTTTCTAGAAGCACGATCTTGACTCGACCGGCCGGCTCCAAAAGCGTCACATTGCCGCTGCCGTAGGCCAGCAGGGTGCCGGAGTACAGACGTCCGGATTTGTCGATCAGTTCGATGTCCTGATCGACATACTTGGCATAAAGCTGGTCGGAACTGACCAGGTCATAGGCGTAGTTCTGCTCCAGGATAGCCACCTGGCCACCATCGACATAAAACCGAACCGAAGCGGCGTCGATCTGTGTGGGAACATCCCTGAAGGCGATTTCATGGACGCCCTTTTCAAACTCCAGGGTCCGCGACTCCGAAATCACGCCCAGATTGCTGTTGTAGACAGTGACAGCGATCTCATCGGCCACACAGGTCACAGCCGCCGCAGCGACGATGGCGCTCACAAATAGTAATTTCATTTCTGCACCTCGTTTGACATTGCCTGTCCTCCGGCCCTTATACTAACGTCCGGCGGACCTCGGCATCAAGTTTTAAGGATAATACCCCCCATAGCCCGGAATCTTCCCGCACATGAATGACCTTTGCAAGGCTACTGCTACGGTCGCTATGACGTTATCCTACAATAACATAAGAATAGCATTGGGTGCCCGGCGAGGCGATTTGCCGGGCCCACCGACCCAAAAGCTCAAATTCGGCAGGAAAATGGGAACCCGTTTGGGAGATGCCGTTCGCACGCCGCTGATCAAAACTGCTCGGTACGGAGCATGACCAGCGTGCAAGCCTGGACCACTTCAATCCCGGCGGCAGTCAGGGCCGGGCCCAATTCCGGATTTTCAGCACCGGGATTAAAAACTACGCGGCGAGGTTTGAGCCCTATGATCTCATCCTGAGCGGCCGAAGAAATCTTGGCGTTGACATATACGGTCAGCGTATCAACCGGCCGGTCGATATCGCCCAGAGCCTTGACGGCCGTGATGCCATCAACCAAATGTCCTTTGGGGTGCACGGGGATCGGCTGGTGACCGTATTCCTTCAGCATCTTGACCGCCTTGAACGAATAGCGCTCCTCATTGGGGGAGGCTCCAAGTACGGCTACACGGGAGTTGGGTTCGGCTTTAGTCATCACTTGATCCTCGTGCTATCAGTTGGTTCATACGATTTCAGTCTTGCCGGAGGCGTCGTCCCGATCGGTTCATTTTGCCACCTCTTCCGCGGCCGCAATCGAAATCAGCGAGGAATGACCACTACCCAGGGCGCTGATTCGGACTTCATACGACGGGCAAGATCACGTTGGGATCAAACTTCTGCTTGATCTTCCGCGAATACACGGCGTCGGTGGTGACATTGCTCTTGATAAGTCCGGCCAGAAACGCCTCCCGATTTGGGGCCATCTGGATCATGTCGTCATATTCATGGCGGGCCGAATCAGGTATTGTCCTCAAAGATGCCGTAGCGATCAAACCGAGCACTCCCCACGATCCGGCGAACACTTTTACTACGTCATATCCCGAAACCGACTTGAAGCAGACCGATCCGGGAGTGATCACCTCGCCCTGAGGAGTGACAATCTCCGCCTTCAAAAAGAACCGCTTGAGCGGTATTTCATGGCCACCCAACTCGGCCCGTAATCCCGTAGCCAGCGCCCCGCCTACCGAGCCTACATACGGCAGGTAGGCGTGTGGTATAAACAGATTGTGCGGCGCCAGATGGTGGTTCAATTCGCGCAGCGGGAATCCGGCGCCGACAGTAACGAATAGATCCTGGCTGGAGACCTCAATGACACTGTTGAGCCGGTCGGTGCAAACCGTCACCATAGCTTCGAACTTTGCGCCGACGGGCGTGATGTTGTTGCCGAAACCGGCGATATACATCGGTTGCTTGAACTTGTTAGCCAGCCGAAAAAGCCGCGCCGCTTCGGCCACCGATTCGGGATGGAAAGTGGCGACTGTATTCTGATAGGTCAGCCGGTCGTTATCAAACTCCGCGCCCAGGGCAGCTATGAAATCAACCAATTTCGCCATGTCGCAAAGATAGCTATCACAAACGCGGTGTCAACTAGGATCGAATTGAAGATCACGGGGCAGGTCTTGGTGGGCCAAGGTCGGAACCCCATAGGGTGTCGACACTCATGGAATTCGCCGTGAATGTCGAAACCCCCTTCGGGGGTATCGACCTACAACTTAGACTCCCTTCCGAAAACAGTTCCCGTAGGTCGGGAGCCCTGCGCTCCCGACACCTCACGCTCGCAGCCCTCAGAAATGGCAGAACCACTTCGGGTCCCGCCCTGTTCGGCTGATTCCGCCTCTGCCAGAATGATGAGTTGGGGGTGGCCCCCTCGTGAGAGTGGGTAGGCCCAAACCCAACCTCACGGTTGGGGCACCCGGCACATGGCAATCAGCTCATGCGCTTGGATAGGTGTTTCTCTGCCTCTGTAACCAGCGCCCCTCGCAGCCGGGCGGCCTCGGGCATCCCCATTTTTTCAACAATACTGACTACCAAGTCGGCTGCGAGCGAAGCAGGCTTGTACGCAAATTCGGACAAAGGTGCGTAAACACGATGGGAGACCCTTGCACCCTGATACGGCGGACTCGACATCCAGATCCGGTGCCGTTTCGGATCCAGATCGCGAACTGCCGCTCCTTGAGTATTGATGTAGCGGAGGCCAAATTGCATCTGGGTGTCCAACGAGAATCCGAGGTTCGCATAGAGCCGACCTTGTGCCACCGCTGCCTCCGCAACGATGCTCACCTGGGGGAATGGGTCGACAGTCTTCGGCACACGCAGCGACGCTTCGGGAATAAGGTTTTGCGAGAAGAACACACCGCTTCGGTAATCGAAGGTCCAGAAATGGTAGATGAGTCGGTCATAGAAGGGCTCGTTGGTGGCGGCCCAGACCATGCCATCATCATATCGCGGCGGGAACTTCAAATCGGGCCGGAAGAAGACAAACGGCCACCCCCTGTAGTCAACATCCGCCTCGGACAGAGCTGCCGTGACGACGGACAGTTTCGGCTCCGCCCAGGGGATGGACGGGGACGGGCGGCAGATCACATCCATATATATCATCTCTACTGCCTCGCCGGGGTGATCCACCTTAGACTGCTGGCCAAGGTGATCCATTAACTCATTGAGATCGGGGCCTTCTGCGATCGCCACAGACTGACTTCCCTGCTCACCCTTCAAGATCTCCAGGAATTTAGCTGCGAGGTCATCTTTCGTATTCAGCACACATCGGTATATAAGATCTTTCCATTCCCGCGATGACGAGATCTTCTTGGACTCTCCTGCAGCAGTGCGGTAATAGACAGCCCCTTCCTCGAGAACAGCCTTCGCTCCCTCGGGCCGGTGCGCATCTTTACTGCAGATGTGCGGTACAGTCCCGTGAGGTGGAACCGAGAGAACGATGTATACCACGCCCCTGCTCTGGTCCGGAATGGGAGCCAAATCAACATCGATTGGTGGGTCTGAATACCTACAGACGTCCCTGCTCACATTGGTTATGTCCCACGTCTTTCGATCTCTCTCCGATACACCCTCGCGGCGCTTGCCTATCTCGGCCCCCTCATTGTATCCGATAATTATGCGCCCGCCTCCCCCGTTTGCGAACGCCATCACCGCCTTTATGATGCCGTACTTGCTTTCGTCAGACCACGGCATACCTGCTTTGAATTCGACG
>JBDRES010000074.1:0-49969 GCA_043819515.1 bacterium | reverse complement strand
CGAGGGCGCGGTGCTGCTGGTCTGTTACGTGGGCTATACGGCCTACCTGGTCAGTACGCTTTTCGGACAGCAGGCATAGGCCAATTCGATTCCCGGTTTGGGAACCGAACCGGCGTCCGAAAACCGGATTCGAAGTTGTTGCGGTTCGATGCCAGGTATCCGGTTTTACTGCAAACCCGTCACCCTCGTCCGGTGCTGGGAAATCAGGGGAGAAAATCGTTTCTCTGGTCGGGTTGGCGGGAAGTGGTTGTGCGAGATGATTTCGTCGTTTATTATCAAGGAGTTACGAGGAGCGTGGGCTTTGAGACTGTTTTGCGGTAGGTCGGCGTTCCCTCCATTTATTGTAATTCATGACAACTCAATAACTTACAGCGACATACGAGCCGGACCATTTGCCTATACCCACCACCGGTCAACTATATCGCTGAATATCATACAATAACTTACGACGGCTGTGGTCACGATTCGGTCACAGTCGGTCCGGCACATTACAGGGCAACACCGATCGAGGAAAAGTGAAAAAAATCACAAAAACTGCTTGACGAAATGTCTGGCTTGCCATACTTATGCCTCAAATGAAAATGAAATTCACTTTCATTAAGGTTTGGCGATGATGGAATCTCGAAGTGACGCTTCAGTGAACACGATCCTGATCAGAGTCTTGGCTACCCTGGTCATCATTGCCATTGCCGCCTTCAATGCCGCTTTCTATACGGGGCTACACCTTCACGTACTTCCTGATGGTCGCACTGTTGTACACAGCCACCCGGTCAACAGGAACGAGGAAGGTGAAAACAGGCATCAACACTCAGAGCAAGAGTATGTAGTGCTGGCTTCGTTGGCGAAGCTCTTGTTGACCGATGAGCCTGTACTTGACTCGGATGTTCCACGTTTAGAGCCAGTTTTCTCCCCACTTGAATCATCCACTGACATCGTGAACTCGCTGTTCTTTGCGAGTCAGCAAGATGAACGTAGTCCTCCGTCGATCACCTTGAGAGAAGTGTGACAAGCTGCGCCATTGGCGCTATCACGTATGCATTCACATTGAGGTGACAACATGATTAAGCAATTTCTAAGTATCGTGTCGATTCTGGTTTTGTCTGCAACCATGGCAAGCGCGGGGACCGGAAACATCACAGGCAGAGTGACAACAGAACTTGGTGGGGAACCAATACCATTTGCAAGCGTCCAGATAGAGGGAAGCCATCAGGGTACTATGGCCGACACTATGGGAAACTTCAACCTGAGCGATGTTCACTGTGGTCGCCAGGTGGTTATTGTTTCCGCGGTAGGATATGCAACCCAGCGATTCGCGGTCACGGTGGAAGACAATCACACCATCGAACTTTCAACTGAGCTGGCCGCTACACTTATCGATGCCGGTGGCATTGTCATCACGGGCACCCGGACACCACGTTATGTCAAGGACGTACCGGTTTTCACTGAGGTCGTATCAAAAGCCTCCATAGAAGACAAATCGGCGCACAACATCTTTGAGGCGCTTGAGGGTGAGTCTGGAGTGAGGGTTGAGCAGCAGTGCCAAGGCTGCAACTTCTCTATTTTGCGAATGCAGGGGCTTGGCGCCGACCATACCCAGGTTCTTCTGGATGGCCAACCGGTCTACACCGGCCTGGCGTCGGTCTACGGACTACAGCAGCTGAGCACGGCAGATATCGATCAGATAGAAATCGTCAAGGGGGCTGGGTCGGCGTTGTATGGAAGTAACGCGGTGGCGGGAGCTATCAATATCGTCTCCGCGATTCCCCGGAAGACTGAAGCCAACGTCAATGTGGAATTCGGTGAGCACGGCACCAACCGCTACAGCATCTCCGCCGGTACTCGCAAAGACAACCTAGGGCTCTTCCTGTTCGCCCAGCAGACCGAGGAAGACGAGCTGGATGAAACCGGTGACTTGAATGCGCCAGGCGGAGTGGAGAATCCAGACGGATGGATAGACCGAGTCCGATCCAAAGGGCAAAACCTTGGCTTAAATCTGTTCCTGGATGATATGTTCACTGCCGATCGGCTAGTGGTTCGGGGGCGATTGACCTCGGAGACACGCCAGGGCGGTTGGTTGACCGACCAGCAGTTTGAAAACCCTTTTGCCCCCGGAACAGAGAGGATTATTACTGACCGTTACAGTGGGCAGGCCGAGTATCAAGCCTGGTTAGCCAAGGGTACCGAACTTAGCGCCAACATCTCCTTCTCAAACCACAGGCGCAACGCCACCAATGATACCTTCCTCAGTGACTACGAAGAAGCATATGGCGAAGCGCCTGCGGTCGATTTGCTTCGACCTTATGTAGCAGACGAGAATCTGCTGGTGGCTAATCTCAGTATCGTACAGCCAATAGCCCACACGCATCGCCTTCTGCTGGGGACACAGTTCTCTCACAACGATCTGGAAGAGTCTGGGATGTACTTGGATATTGATACCCAGGAGCCGTACTCGTCGACCTCCAAGAAACGAGCCTATGAAATCGGAGCCTATCTTCAGGATGAGTTCAAAGTCAACAACAAGCTCGAAGTAATCTTTGGACTTCGGTTTGACTATCACAACTCTGAAGATGAATTCCGTGGTTCCGGCGATGTCCTGCCTCAGGGGCTTGAGCCGATGAAATATGATGAGTCCTCTGTCAATCCGCGGTTCTCAGTGAAGTATGCGATGTCCGATGATTTCATACTACGCGGTTCAGCCGGTAGCGGATACAGGGTGCCCTACGGTTTCTCAGAGGATCTGCATCTCTGTAGCGGCTCCCCCAGAGTATATAAAGGGGGCGATCTGAAGCCCGAAAAATCGTATAGCTACTCGCTCACGGCTGACTACACTGGACGCAACATTACAGCCAGTGTAAATGCCTATCGAACGGAACTTACCGATGCTATTTCCTTCGTAGATGCCGACTCAGAGGTCTCCGATCTCGGATACACGTATCAGTGGGAGAACATCGACAACGCGTATGTGATGGGGGTGGAGGTCAATGGCTCAATCTCTGTCGCTCGCGGGTTGGTGATAAGTGCCAGGTTTGAGATGTTTGAAGGCAAGTACGACAACGGTCGCGGCGACTGGATGGGTACTGTCTGGGAGGAAAGCAGCCGAAACATCTCGCGTTACCCGCAAGTGTCAGGCGGGCTGAAAGCAGACCTGACGAAAGGAACCTGGGAACTCGTGGCCGATGCTGATTTCAAAGGTAAGATGTACATCGACCTGAGCGAGCCGGACGATCCAGCTGACGTGAAGATCCATGAGACAGAGAGCTTCGTCATTCTCAATGCAAAGCTAAGCAAGGAGATCCTGGACAATTACGTCGTTTACATCGGGGCCAAGAACCTCAATGACTACACTCAAAAAGAAAAGCACATCGATGATGCTGCGTTCATGTATGCCCCGGTTTACGGAAGGCATCTGTACGGCGGTATCCAGATCAGCCTGTAAACGGTAGATGCAAGCTCCTATAAGAGTGCGCGGGGTGGCTCCGCTTGGGTTTGCCACCCCGCGCTCACGATACCGACAAGACCCCACAGGAAAATGTTTACTATGGATTACTGAAAGATATCGGGAAGAAGTTTGAGCAGGTCCGTCCAAGCCTCCCCGAACCACAGCGGGGGAATCGAACACAGTATCAGCGAGATTATCGAATTGCGCCTAGAGTAACAGGCAAGAGAAGCCGGCGCCGATGTATTCCAGGTGACCTTCGGCTTCTTGCACTCGTCGGCCGTGAATAGGAGGCGTGAAGAACGGTCACAATTTGGTCACAATATGGTGTAAGTCCTTGTGCCGCAACGCGAGTTGGGGGTTCGACCCCACCACCTCCACCATTTTTATTTACTCGTAACTCATTGACAATCAACGCTAAGTGCCTGAAATAGGGGCATTTTTGCGACTTCTGGGGATTGAATAATACCGAATATCGTGCAATAACTTACAACAATGTTTGACACGATATACGCACATTTCACCGTGCTCATTTTTATATTGCCGCATGGTGGAGTCTTCCCTCTATTGTACTGGTAGCTAAGTCGATTAGGAGGGTCCTCACCTGTGGCGGCTGATGAATCACATGATGATAAGACACAATCATTCATTGCCCTGACATCCGGAACGTCAGTCTCACATTACAAGATTCTTGAGAAGATCGGCTCAGGCGGTATGGGTGAAGTTTACCTCGCCCACGACTCTAAGCTGAATCGAAAAGTCGCTCTCAAATTCCTTCCCCCTTATCTCTGCCAAGACGAAGATTGCCGAAGACGGTTCACTCGCGAAGCTCAGGCGGCAGCCAAGTTGAACCATCCGAATATCGTAACCATTCACGAGGTCAGTGAATTCCAGAGTCGACCATTCTTCGTGATGGAATATGTTGAGGGTCGATCACTCAAAGAACACATACTACAGGGCGATATCACAAACGAGAACATAATTGCTGGTGCCATTCAGATTTGCGATGGTTTGCAAGCGGCGCACTCAGCCGGTGTCATTCACCGTGATATCAAACCATCAAATATAATCCTAGATATAAACAGACGACCTCGGATACTGGATTTTGGACTGGCGGCGGTATCGGGGACCGTACAGCTCACAAAACCAGGATCAACCATGGGTACCGTGGGTTACATGTCACCTGAACAGATTTCCGGGCGCGAGATTGATCATAGATCGGATCTGTTTTCTATTGGAGTCATACTATATGAGCTGTTTACGGGCCATCAGCCGTTTCGTGGAAACACTGAGGCAGCAATGCTTCAGGCCATATTGAATGATATACCAGAACCACTGGCTCGCTGCAACTCCAGTGTATCGGATGATCTCCAAAGGATAATATCGAAGCTTCTGGAAAAGGATCCAGGTCTGCGCTATCAGAGTGCCGCAGGACTCGTGAGCGATCTGAAACGGATCGCTCAGGGCGGAAGTAATATCAGCTCCACATCACACGTTCTTAATACAGATGATCAGCCATCTATTGCCGTTTTGCCCTTCGCGAACCTGAGCAATGATCCAGAGCAGGAGTATTTCTGCGACGGTATGGCCGAGGAGATTATCAACTCCCTGGCTAAAATCAAGAATCTTCGTGTCATTGCCAGAACCTCCGCCTTCTATTTCAAAGGCAGGAACGAAGATGTCCGTGAGATTGGTCGCAGACTAGACGTTAACACGCTGTTGGAAGGTAGTGTGAGAAAAGCTGGTTTGCAGCTGCGGATAACAGCACAGTTGATTAGGGTTTCTGACGGCTCCCAACTTTGGTCTGAGCGTTACGATTGTGAGATGAAAGACGTATTTGCTATTCAGGATGAAATCGCACTCTCCCTCGTAGATAAGCTGAAAGGTGAATTGACCGAAAGTGAAAACGAGCTGCAGGACAGAAATTACGTAGCAGACCTTGAGGCCTACAACCTCTACCAGAAGGGTCGTTACTTTTTTGAAATGCAAACCCCTGAGGGATACCAGAAGAGTCTTCAATGTCTAAAGGAAGCGGTCGAAAAAGATAAGCACTATGCTCTAGCACACGCTTCGATTGGCAGACTCGGTTATTTGGCCAGCCTGTTTGGATCAGAACCACCCGACAGTGTTCTCCCAATGGCAAGACAACATGTACAGAAGGCTCTAGAAATCGATCCTCAATCAGGTATTGCACTTGCGACGATGACATCACTCCATACATTCGTGGACTGGGATTGGGTACAAGCGGAGCATGACATACAACGTGCCCTGCAGTTGGATCCGAACGCGGCGGTTGTACATACGACTCATTCCAGTTTCCTGACCGTTACCGGTAGACATGACGAGGCGATAGAGGCCGCTAGAACGGGAAGGGAACTTGACCCCCTCTCGAATATGAGTAACTTCTTAGTTGGGCACTCACTGTATTTCGGAGGGTATTACGATGAGGCGATAGACGATATCCAATACTCTCTTAGCATCAACCCATACCACTATCTACATCATTCCACGCTCGGATACGCCTACTGGATGAAGGGAATGATGACAAATGCACTGGATTCCTTCGAGACAGCCATGCGACTCTCAGGGGGTGTAACGTGGGAAGTCATGCTGCATGCGATTGCGCTGCATGAATCCGGCAACGAGGACAGTGCGCGCAAGCTACTGCAGGATCTTTTAGAGAAGGTAGAAACACAGTATGTGCCCCCAGTATGCTTCTATCTGGCTTACCATGCATTTGGTGAATTAGATGAGGCGGATCGTTGGCTGAAGAAGGCCTACGAAAGACATGACACGTTTCTTGCCTGGTGTCGCGTATCTCCAAACAAGATTCTGAGGACACCATCATCTACGGTGTTTGATGACATGTTGAGAGAGATGGGCTTGGAGTAGGTAGCGGTTGAAGAGTATCCGGATGTTAGTGAAAAGGAAAAGTCAAAACGGAAAGGTGTGTAATATGAGGGTGACGATAATTCAGCAGACTCTTCAAATCGCGATCATTGCTCTGACTCTCATGATCCTGGTTGGTTGCGGACAGAACTCTGCTGTAAGAGATCTGGAGGAGCAAAACAAGGCTTTGATGCAGCGCATTCATGCAGAAGTGTCGAACGGCAACCTGGGGATATTCGACGAGGTACTGGCTCCGGATTATGTCCGTCATTGCCAGGCGATGCCGCCCGGACTACAGGAGATTCGCGACACAGCAGTCTTCAAGGCATTTGTGGCTGATTTCGTAAATGCTGTCTCAAACTGTAAAGATGAAATCGACTTCATCATAGCGGACAGCAACATGGTTGCATACGTTACAACTACAACCGGAGTACAGACTGGACTGATGGGGGATCATCCGGCCAGTGGCAAGGAGTTCATGCTAAAGAACATCGTGATTCAGCGCATTGAGAATGGCAAAGTTGCTGAGACATGGATTAGCTGGGACAATGTGGCGATGCTGACCCAGCTTGGCTTCTTCCCACCGGCAGAATCTGAACAGCCATAGGTATAGCGGTATGAAGTATGTACGACTCTATGCGGACGACAATGTTGAGTCACATTTTGAAGAATGTGAACTTGTATTTAAGTCCGTTGATTTCGCTCCACCAGCGCCGCCATTGGATGTTTCTGTATTCGGGCAGGCGGAACTCTGTTCAATCCTTAGAGCGAAACCAGGCTGGATAGGAGATTGGCATCCGGCGCCTTTTCGGCAGCTACACTTCTACTTGTCAGGAGAAGTTGAAGCTGAAGTCTCAGATGGAGAGAAACGTCGAATACGAGCCGGAGAGTTTACTTTGGTCGAGGATACAACGGGCAAAGGTCACAGAAGCCATGTAGTTGGGAACGGCGATGTAGTTATCGCTGTAGTGAAGTTATCCCGTTCAAATGAACAAAGTAACCGGAGGTTCAAAGGCATAGAAAAAAAACGGTCACGTTTTGGTCACAATAGGGTGTAAGTCCTTGTGCCACAACGCGAGTATGGGGTTCGATTCCCCCACGCCCATTTAATGTAATTCATTATAAGTCAACAGGTTACTGCGATTTGCAGGCCGAATTTCTTGCCTATCCCCTCCACCCTAGGCCATATCACTGAATATCATGCAATAACTTACGATGATGAAGGTCACAATTGGCCACAGATGAAGGGGCTACGGTTTGGGATCACCTGCGCCGATTCCGCAGCCGCTGCTGCTCCAATTCGCGCTGGGCCTGCTCGGCTGCCTCCTGAGCAGCTTTGGCTTTCAATTCATAATAGCGCAGGTCGACTTCGTACAGCTGGCCAACGTCCGGATAAAGAGAATCTCCGTCAAAGGCCACTGCCCTAGCCGAAGGGTTGTCGCCGGGGTTACGGGTGATGGTCTCGACGGTTCCATATGAAGTCGGGAAGTATAACAAAGTCATGCGTGGCTGCCATATACTAACGATACCAGCGCCTAATTGGTACCCCTCAATACGAAACGTGTATGTTCCCTCTGACGATTTGTAGAAGGTGGCGTCGACGTACAGTGGAATAGCGTCCCACAGCTCCGTCACAGTTGAGGAATCCACCCATATGCTAGCGTATTGCCCGTGGATCACACTACCTCCAGCAGTTTCATCAATCTGAATCAAACCTCCCCGAGGACTTGTAGTTCCTTGAAGGAAAGCATTACACCGCGCAGTAACATGAATGTAACGCGGTGCAGGAATAGTAATGGAATGAACCAGAATATCCTCCATGCTGTAACTGAGTGTGTCGCCTTCAATCGACGCCCCCACGGCAATTCCGGGTTCGTCTAGAATCTCGGCCGAACTGATGGCGCTGTCGGGCAATCGAACGGCCAGATCACCAAGGCCACCACCTCTCATTGCCGTAGAGGGTCAGCGCGACATGAAACAGACCATCAGTGATCTCCGCATCGCTATGGGTTTGACTCCAGACGGGACTTCCGCCAATCTCTTCAGCATAGATGCGAAAAGTCAGATCGGCTACCGTGTCCAGAGGTGCCCCGGTGTCATCGGTCAGACGTCCCTGGTAGCTGATGATTCGCGGCGACTGAGCTGATGCAAAGGAAGTCATGAAACTCAAGCTCATTGTGATTAATGCGCACAGTGATCTCGACATCCTCATACTCCAATCTTGTTTGGCGGAATACCGTTATTGCTCCCAACGGTCCCCTTCGTTTATAATAGGCCATCAATGTTCACTCCTTTGGTGGGCGTCGGGCGATCAGGGGATATCTGACATATTTGCATCTAACGCATCAGCAGCATCTTCCGAGTGGCCAGGAAATCACCCGCCTGGAGACGATAGAAATATGCACCGGGCGAGGCGGCCTTGCCGCCGTCGTCGGTGCCGTCCCAGAGCGCGATCTTTCGGCCGGCGCTCGCTGGCCCGTCGGCCGAAAAGCTCCTGTTTATGAAGGTTCTAATTCCCGCAGCAGGGCCACCGCCGACCTCGGGCACTGCCCAGTATATTGCGCGTATAGCGGCCTGTCTTCAGGCTGATGTCGTAGTCCTTCATGTTTATGACGGTCCTCAACCGTCGCCCTATGCCCGGATGGCTTTTGATCTATTGCAAAGGCGGTCGCGGTTCATGGTCTGAAGGCCGCTTCGTGTGTTCGACGTGGGAGTGTTGTCGACACAATCGTCGAGGTCGCCAGGAGTGGCGACTTCGCGCTTATAGTGATGGGCGTCAGTCGCGACAAAGCGGTAGAGGACTGGATAAGCTCGGAGATCTTGCATTCCACTGACTTGCCGATCGTTGTCATAGAGCGCGAATTCAAGGAGATGCATACTTCCTTCAATGAGCGCATTGCTTCTGGTGTCACCCGAGTCGAGACCGCCGCTCAATCACTTGCCGGCACGATTGGGGAGACTACGAATAATATCGTGGCCAATATCGGTTATTTGGATGACAAGTTGAAAGGGCGACCGCCATCGCAAATCCTCCAATGAAGTGAAGCTCAGACACTCTAGTTGCATCCGGATGATTCACCGATGATTGACATGCCTGGGCTGTTGGGTCAGGCGCTATGGCTTGCCCGCGTAAATATATCCAACCATTGGTGCGGATTAGAACCGGAGAGTGTTGTTTCTAAACGCATCCCTGTACGTCGGATAGTCTTTTATCTCGATCCAGTAAGTATCGCCAAACGACCGCCATCATGTCGGGCGACACCGTGTTCATGCTCATTGGAGGCCCGGCACAGGTGCCGTGTCTATAAGTATACTATAGACCCTACAAGCCAGCACGACCCCTCCGGTGTGATTACAGCCGGAGGGGGTTCTTGTTTGGTGGCGGTCCTTCACAGCGCACTACGGCACGACCTGCGAGCGTGCCAGTATAGAGCTGTCGGTGTGTCGCACCTCTTATAGTCTAAGAGTCGCCGCTATAGCCGGCAGGTCGGATTCTACCATTAGAAACGATAGCGACAACCATTCCGAAGGGCTCCATGAGGCACCTTCGTGAAACGATGCGCCATCGTATGTCGCAAAGACACCAAACTGCGTCAGGAAGGTGACCGTCGCACCGGCCAGACCAAACGACTCGTCGAAGTCGGGCGCCAGGGTAGCGGCCCCGGCCGACAGATTCAGATTCAAGGCGGGGCCGGCATCCCATGACTTCACAAGCTGGACATACAGCGACTGGTCGGTGCCTCCGGTGCGAACACTGCCGGTGCCGAGAACCACTCCCGGACGCCACCCACTCCTTTCGGTCAAGGGCTGAAAGCGCAGGTTCCACAGGACCTCTTCAGTTCGGGCGGCATACCCGACGCCGGCGTCAAGCCAACTGAATAGACCATACCGAATAGCGAAAACCGCGCGCTCTTCATCCGCACCGGGGATGCTCATCGCTGAAAACATGATTGACCGGGGGGCTACCAAGGTTCCGCCAGTGCCGCCCGCTCCTGAGCAGACCGGGCAATTGGGACCACATTCCTGAGCGAAGACCGCCCCGGCGGAAAGAAGTAGCACGAAAAGGCTGATGGTAATGGCTCGCATTAGTCTACTTTCATTCTATGAGTTCTCATCAATCTACACCAGCAGCCGGAGAGAGAGTTCTTCTCCGGCTGTCGCGTAAAAGCTCAGGTTGTCATCGTCTTCGGGGCAAACCAGCCGTAGAGCGCCGGTATGACGACCAAGGTCAGGATAGTCGAAGATAGCAGTCCAGAGACAACGACCACGGCTAGCGGTCGTTGTACTTCGGAACCCATGCCCGACGACAGCAGGAGCGGTACCAATCCCAGAACCGTCGTCAGGGCTGTCATGAGAACCGGCCTGACTCGCAATGAGCAGGCCTCCATAATGGCCTCGTTGGTTTGTATGCCGCGATCTCGCAGTTGGTTGATATACGTGACCAAAACCAATCCATTCTGGACGGCGATACCAAACAGGGCGATGAATCCCACCGAGGCCGGAACCGACAAATACTCCCCGGTCACATACAGCCCTAAGACGCCGCCGATCAGGGCCAGAGGGACGTTGGTGAATATAAGGGCTGCGCTGCGCAGGCTGCCGAGCGACATATAGAGCAACAGAAAAATCAGGCCCAGGGTGATTGGGACGATGATCGCCAGTCGGTTCATTGCCCGCTGTTGGTTTTCAAACTGACCGCCGTACTCCAGGTAATAACCGGCCGGCAGCTCTATACTCTCCCGGACCAACTTCTGGATATCGGCAACCACGCTGCCCATGTCCCGACCGCGCACATTAGCCGACAGCACCCACCGTCGTTGGTTGTTCTCCCGATTGATCTGGATCGGCCCAGTTACTGTCTTGACGCTGGCGACCTGTGATAGCGGCAGAAGCACCCCCTCCGAATTACGCAAGAGCAGATTCTCGATGGCCTCGCGATTGTCTCGATAAGCCTCGGCGAACCGCACCTGGACGCCAAAGCGGCGTGTGTTCAGAAACACCTGATCGATGACCTCACCGCCGATGGCCAGCTGAACCATCTCCAGAATATCGGTTACATTGACACCGTACCTGGCACAGGCATCGCGATCGGCGATAATCTGCACCTGAGGTTGACCAAAGCTCTGCTCCGTCGAAAGGTCCACCAGGCCTTCAACCGGCTCGATCAACCGCTGAATCTCTTCGGCTTTGAGGCGAAGAACATTCAGGTCCTCTCCATATAGCTTGACGGCAAATTGAGTCTTCACACCGGAGAGCAGTTCATCAAACATGTTTTGAATGGGTTGCGAGAAGCTGAGCTGGATTCCCGGGTACTGCGACAATGTGGAGTTTAGGGCTTCGACCAATTCCTTCTTGGATTCAAAGTTGCGCCACTGATCCAGCGGTTTGAGCATCAGTTGAATATGCGAGGAATTTATCGGATGCGGATGACTGCCGGCTTCGGGTCGGCCGATCTTGGAAATGGTCTGATCTACTTCATCAAACTCCAAAATCGATCTCTCCAGTTTCATGATGGTCTGGGTGGCTTTGTCCAGAGAAATCGACGGGGCCAAAACAACGTTTACCTGTATTACCCCTTCTTCAAGGGTCGGGATGAACTCCGTGCCCAAGTGCGGGATCAAGGCCATTGATCCGGTGAAGACAACAATTGTCACCACTACAATCACTACGCGGCGATCCAAAATCCAACCCAACACGGGCCGGTAGGCGACTTTGAAAGCGCTAACGAGGATGAACTCCCGACGCACTTGCTGCCTCAACAGAAGCGAAGCCAACACCGGCGAAAAGACCAAGGCCGACAGGAGCGAGCCCAACAGAGCGAAGGTGATGGTGAAGGCCATCGGCGAAAACATTTTGCCTTCGACGCCTTCAAGGGTAAACAGAGGCACAAAAACCAAAATGATTATGGCCACCGAGAAAATGATCGGACGCGAAACTTCGCTGCAGGCAGTGATGATGATTGATGTTTTGCTCTTGGATCGAAGTTTGTCGTCGGCCAGATGTCGCGATACATTTTCGACTGTCACTATGGAGGCGTCCCCGAGCATGCCGATAGCAATGGCGATGCCTCCTAACGACATCAGATTGGCCGACAGGTTGGCCACCCCCATCCATATAGCGGCCACGAGAGCGCAGAGTGGTAAGGCCAGGGCCACTATGAAGGCACTGCGGATATTGCCCAAAAACAGAACCAGGACCAGGATGACAAGTATGGCCCCTTGCCACAAGGCATCACTCACGGTCTTGACGGCGTTGCCGACCAGGGCGCTCTGATTGTAGTAGGGCACCATTTTCACCCCGCCCGGAAGGGAAGCCTGCAGTTGTGGGATTTTGGCCTCCAGGCGTTCGATAACTTCGGAGGTGTTGGTGCCGAAGAGCTTCATGACAATGCCCACCACGACCTCGTCGGTTCCGTTACGGGTGACTACGCCCCGGCGGATTTCCCGGCCATAAGCAACCTCGGCGACATCACCCAAGCGAATCGGCGTTCCCGATACCACCTTCAGTTGAAGCCGGCGCAGATCCGCGAGAGTCTCAATCAGGCCAATCCCACGAACCAGATATTCCTCCGATCCCAGAACCAAAAACTGGCCGCCTTCATTGCGGTTGTTCTTGGTTACGGCGCCGACCACATCTGCCAGTTCCAGCCCGAACCTATTCAGGGCATAGGGATCGACCTTGATCTGATACTGTAGCACATGCCCGCCCATCGAGAGTATATCAGTAACGCCGGGAATGGTCTGCAATTGGTACTTGACCACCCAATCATTGACCTCGCGCAGATAAGTGTTGAGCTCTTTGCCCTCGGTGTCGACCGAGCTGTCGGCGGTCAGGTAGTACATGAACACTTCGCCAAGACCGGTAGAGATCGGTCCCAGCGTCGGCGGTTCGTGTAGTTCCGGCAGTTCGGCGGTGGCGCCGGCCAGCCGCTCGGCCACAATTTGTCGGGCGAAGTAGATGTCGATGTCGTCCTGGAAATAGACGTAGACGACGGTCATCCCAAAGGCCGAAGTGGACTTGATCTGGGTGACCCCAGGCAGACCGTTCATGGCCGATTCAATCGGAAAAGTGATGAGGCGTTCGATCTCCTCGGGGGCCATGCCGTGCGCCTCGGCAAAAACCGGCACCATTACCGGCGATATATCAGGAAAGGCGTCGGTAGGCAGATTCCGATATTGCCAAACTCCAGCGCCGATGACAACCAAGAGCAACACCATCACCAACAGGCGGTTGTTGAGCACGTATTCGGTAAGTCGCGTCATATTCTCCTCCCTCAGTGACCGTGACCGGCGTGGCCACCGAGATTGCTGGTGACTAATTGGGCCTTGAGCTCAAAGGCACCGGCCGCCACATATTCGGTATCTTCCTCAAGACCCGACAGAATGCGAATGAAGCGGCCATCGCTGTCTCCCGTCACCACCTCGACCGGCCGGAAACGGCCGGGTCCGTCAGGGATGAATACAACCTGGTTTTCATCCAGTATCTGCACCGCCGCTTCCCGGGCCACGAGGCCCTCTTCCAAACCTGTCTGCATGATCTCGGCGCGAATGAAGGTTCCCGGCCGCCAGGTATTGCCTGAGTTGGCCAAGATCACTCGGGCAACGACGCTGCGCGTCTGCACATCAAGTACCGGCGTTACATAGTCGACAACACCTTCTGCCACGGCGTCCGATCCGATCGTGCTGATCGACACTCGCTGACCCGGCTCGACCAAAGACATGTGTTGGGGATAGACTGCCAGAAGAGCCCATACTTGGGACAGATCTGCAATGACATAGATGCTGGTTTGTTCGGAAACGAATTCACCCGGTGCAATGTGCCGCTTGATAATCCGGCCCGACATGGCTGCCCGGATCTCATAGGGGCTCATGCTCTCGTTGCTGTCGATGATGGCCAGCACGTCGCCTTTGTGCACATAGTCACCGACGCGATAATAAACCTCCAGGGCAATGCCGGCGAACCTGGGCGCCACGTGCACCAAGCGATCTTCGTTGAGGCCGATTTCCCCCGACAACTCAATAGACCGACCGATTTTTCCCCGAGCAATGCGGGCAATAGTGATGCCGGCCAGCGTGATGGCCTCGGGCGACAGCTCGATTAGAAATTCTTCTTCCTCTTCGTGATCGTGGCCCTCATGGCCTTCGTCGGCGGTAAGCTCTTCGTGATCATGACCCTCGTGGTTCTCGTCAGCGCCAGCGTCATCATGGTCACTAAGTTCCATCTGGATCGCCGATTCATGATCGTGGTCGTGGTCTTCCTGGGCAAAGACACCGGCAGATAAAAACCAAACAAGAGCCACGAGCGGTAGCAGCAGTAATATGAGTAGTTGTTTCATAACTTGTATTCCTCAGTCTAGGTCCATTTTGAGAATGGCGCCGGTGGCGTGCTCCAGTTCAATTATCTGACGCCGAATATCCAGCAGTATGTCGTTATGCCCAGACCGCAGATTCATCAGGGATCGCCTTGCTTGCAACAGGTTGGTGAAGGGAATCCTCCCGGCGCTGTATTCGTCATGGAGACTACTATAGATTTGCTGCGCGGTTGGAATCAGAAGCGTGTCGAGCATACCATGCCGGCTCACGAGCGATTGCAGTCGAGTACACCCCGCGTGCAGCGTTGCCGCGGCTTGGAGCCGGGCGTTTTGCTGCCGCAGCTGTATTGAACGCAGAGTGTTATCCAGTCCGGCCCGACTGCCCTGATTGCGATCAAACAGAGGTAGCGGCAGACCAATGCCGAACAATAAAGAGCTTGAACCGTCCGCCTGGAAATGCCTGTAGCCGGCGCTGAGGGTGAAACTTGGCCTGGCCTCGGCCGAGGCCAGCTTCCGCTGGGCTTCGGCCACGGCGGAGTCGCTCTGCAATTGGAGAAGACTCCGACTGAAGTCCGCCCACTCGGACAGTCGCGGCAGGGCTTCTAGTACCGACTCCAGAGCCGGCTCGTCACCACAAATTACCTTGGCCTGGGCCGCCTGACCTTGGTAAGAACCAGCCAGTTCCTCTCTTGCCGCCGTCAACTCTTGGAGGGCCTCGTGTTGCTCAAGTTCAGCCTCCTGCAGCTCCAGGCGAGCCAGGAGCAATTCTGATTGCGGTGCCGCCCCTTTTTCTATGCGACCGGAGATGTTGTCGACCATCTCCTGCATCAGTGCCGCCGAGGAATCGGCTAGAATCGCCAACACCTGGGCATGAGCGACGGCGTAGAACTGCTCTTTGGTTTTTAGAAAAAGATCAAAAGCCTCCAACCGTGACTGCTGCTTGGTAGCTTCGATCTGCGACCGGGCCAATTGCTTTCGAGCCGAACGCTGGCCCAGCAACTCAAATTCCTGGGAGAGTGTTAGCGAAAATTCCGATTCGCTAAACCCGGGAGCATCCCAATCGACCTCTTCAAATTCGGTCTGAAGTTCGGGGTTGGGCCAAAGCAGAGCCTGACGCAGTTCTCCCTGCATCGCCTGTTCCTGCCAAACCAATGCCTGCAGACCGGGGTTGTTCCTGGCCACGAGGGTCAGGACCTCGGCCAGCGATAGCGAATCATCGGCATCGACGACGGCAGTGCTGTCAAAAGGTGCCTCATAATTGCCGGATTCGACCTTGACAGCGATCAGAAGCACCAGCAGCGCCGACAGAGTAACCGATCGGACGAGGATGGTTGACGTTTTTCGAATCATTTCGAATTCCAATATCGTGTGTTTGATGAGCCGTCGGAATCAGCACCGACGGCGGAATCGACCGGCGCAAGACGCCGCCGGCGACGATTCAGACTATCTGGGTTGGACTATGGGAAGAGGATCAACAGCGCAGAACAACGCTTGAGATAATTGCCGAGATCGAGCGGCCCGGGGAAAGCCCCGTCTCCGGCAGCAATGGATGACCGCCGGATACGGTATGTAGATCGGCATAACTAATATGAGAAACAGACGGCGTGAACTCATCGAGGTTGACATCCGCCGCTGCTGAGCCGCGACGGAAGGCTCCTCCGGCAGTAGAAAGATCGGAGCAGTCGCCACAATCGTCATGATCGGGACACGGTTCGTCCTCAGCCTCCGGACATCCGCCGCCACAGTCATCCCCGGGCGTGCAGGCCAACTCGATTTTGACCTGACCGTCGTCCGAGACACAAAGCACATGTCCGGTTCCGCCAAAGACCAGCGCACCGACAACAGCCAGTATCACCGGTACCACCAGACATCTTCGTAGCAGAATCATCAGCATCAACACATTATATGGGTCAATCGAGAGTTCGTCAAGACTCGATCTTAGTAACACTTTCCTCCGAGTGTGGTTTCAGCGTATTTTGGCACCGGACTACCGGGCCGCGGCGGTGAACATTTCCTCCCGGCAATTAGGGTAGCGGGGACTGCGGCAGGCATACCGGGTCGAGTCGACATGGCTGAGCAGTTGGGCTGCAAACTTACCATGGAAGAGGCGGACATCAACGGCACCGGCTCCGGCCCCGACATTGCGGACTTGAACTCGCTGGTCAACTATATGTTCAACGGCGGTCCGCCGCCGGTGTGTTCACAGAAGGGGTGCCATAGGGCCAGGATGATTGCGCTGTCCTTAGCGAGCCACTATACTTCCGCAGGATGACATACAAGGATACGGTTACACGCCCCCTGATCCTGCTCCCTCTGGCACTGCTGGGGCTGGCGTCGGGGCTGGAATGTACCGCCTGCTGGGGCATCAGTCATCTGTCGCTCCTGCCGTCGGTCTGGTGGTGGGCATATGGTGTATCTGCCTGGCCGTCGTGATACTGCTGCTTGCAACGCTGTGGGAGCGACCTTTGAGTATAATGCCACCGGCAATAATACTCTGGTGCAGGAGCTGTTCCCGAGGATCGAGCAGGGCGTCAACTACGCAGAGCTGTCGGACTACGTAAATGGTGGCACTCTGCGGTTGCGTCTGAAATGGTCGGGCTACATGTGGCTGAATCATCTGCCGTTCGTGCAGGCCGAGATTTGACCGGTCAATGTCCAACCATCAGCGTTGGTCCGGGCAGAGCACTCGCGCTCAGGCGATATAGCGACGCTGCTTTTCTCAGCGGACGAACAATGTCCCGAACTAGTACCTAGCCAGAATATCGAGCTAGTCTTTGAGGCTCCTCCTGTGGTCGATTCGATGGAGCGGTGTTTGGTGCTCAGTGCGACCGGTTACCACAAACAACTATCTTCGGAAATGGATCACGTGGCGAGTGCCGTCCCGCAGGGTTTTGAGTTCATGCAGAACTACCCCAATCCGCTCAATCCTCGGACGACCTTCAGCTTTGGATTGCGCGTTGCCTCACAGCAGAAGGTAACTTTGTCTTTGGCGGCTTCAGATGGGTTTCCTCACATTAGAGGTTAACAACCGTTTCGAGATGATTCTGGCTGAAGTTGCCTGTTTCGCGAACGGATGTTTCTACGGAGCTGTTTGCAGTTCGCCATGGGCGGTTACATTTCCCGAGGGCGGCACGGACAGAACCGCCTTAGCCGGTGTAGTCCTACACCCAACCCAACTGTATGAGATCATCGTGCTGGCGATTATCGTGGTTTATTTCGTGGCGTTGGATCGGAAGCGACGGAACGGCATGTAACTGGCGTGGTTTGTGATGCTGTCCGGCGTCGGCAGACTCTTAACCGAGTTCTTCCGAGCGCCCGAGAAGCCCGACACGGTCATCGGACCGCTCACGTTGTCGCAAGCCATCTGCCTTGTCGCCGCCCTTGTCGCGGGCCTTGCGCTGATAATCGTAAGGCATCTTGGGTTGGTTGGGTCACGTGCCGACAAGATTGAAAGACGATCTTGGTACGGAGGGATCGACAGATAGGCAGTCCTGAAAGACATCACCACCAAAAACGCGGTCACGTCCTGGCCGCAATGTGGTCCAAGTCCTTGTACGCCGACGCGAGTATGGGGCTACGCCTCCCATCGTCATACCATTGCACCGCATGTAGTTACGAAGCCCCACGAGCCTGTGGTTCTCGAGGACAGGAAACAACATGATACCTGTTTGAGCGAGTCTTGGTAGTAGTGTCCATTTCCCCGCCGGGAAACCGCACGATCATCTTCCCAGTAGCGTGCATTATTGGAACAAGTTATGTTGCAGGGAGTCAGGATACCAACGATAGGCAACAAAGGACGGCTGTTTGAATAGATCGGAATCCGCCAAGAGAGCAGCGAAGAATGCCGACCCGGACCCGGTTCTAGCAAGGCTGGTCGATACGGGCGCTTTGGTAAACTTGGCCGGTAACTACGATTATCTGAGTGAGGGATACTATCTGTCACAGGATTACGAAAACAGTGGGCACGCCATTCGCCCTTCGTGCAAGGAAATGCTTGATGCCTACGTCCCGCCGCTGCTTCTCGCAAAGGCAAAGCTGGCTGGAGTACCGGTTCCAGACTACTACCTCAGCAACGGCTATTTCGAGCCGCCCGTGATTGTCGATCCTATAAACCCTTTCACGTTGAAGGGTCGTGTTGTTTGGAAATCGGGAAGAGCCAAAAGCATCGCCAAGTCGCTCACTCGGAACTTCACCTATGCTGTTTGCTGCCAGGAGATTCCCGAAGGCGGTAAGATCGCGTATTTTCGTTCGGTGCTGGGATGGGCCGTGCAGCCCAGGTTCCGAGAACTGTCGAGGATTGTCTGGGAGGTGTTTGGTGTTCCGCTGGCCAGAGTGCGGGCGGTCCGGTCCAAAAACAACCAGCTTCTATTGAGTGATATCTCTCCTTTGTTCATGGAGGATTTGGGAGTGCGTGAAGCCGACTACCTGAAGGAGCGAGTAGCATGGGACAGCTAGGCATATATGTCGAGCGATACACTATCTCCAACTCCGACGAGATGAACGCCTTGATGCGACTGAGTCAGGTGGCAAGGAAGCTGGGTCATCGAGTAGATTTTCTATTTCGATCCGACATGTACAAGATTCCGGAGTACGACGCCATTTACATTCGCGCTCTGACCGACCCCCTGAACTCGGCCTACGTAGCTGCCCGCACAGCCGAAATGCATGGGGTCAGAGTCATCGATGATCCAGATTCGATCAGGATCTGCTGCGACAAAGTCAACATGTACCACTGTCTGCTTCGCAATAGTGTGCCGATTCCTCAGACGAGAATTGTAGACCGGAAAGACATAGGCCCCGCTCTGGCCAGGCAGTTGATAGGTGAACTCGGCAATCCCGTGGTCGTTAAGGCGCCGAACAGCAGTTTCTCTATGTATGTTGAACGAGCATCGACTGTGGAGGAATTTCTCTTGATCGCCCGACGTTTTCTCAGGCGGGCCGATAGAATTGTGGTGCAGCAGTTCATTCAATCTTCTTTTGATTGGCGGGTCGGCGTGCTCAACGGCGAACCGCTTTATGTATGTCAGTACGTTATACCCAAGAAGCGTTGGAAGATACTGACCCATACCCCCGACGGAAGAACGATCTATGGCCCGGTCAAGAGCGTCCCTTTGGAGAAGGCTTCGGGGGAGCTAATCGAGTTGGCTGTGAAAGCGGCTAACGCCATCGGCCGCGGTCTGTATGGCGTAGACTTGAAACAGACGGAGACGGGTTACCTGGTAATCGAAGTCAACGACAACCCCACCATAAACGCCGGTGATGAGGACCAAGCCAATGGGGGGCTGTACGAGTGTTTGATTCACTTCCTTTTGCAAACGAGAAGTTGATATGAACCGGAGATTCCGCATTAGACTGGCGACCGAACACGATCTGTCGGCGCTGTTCATGTTGGAGGAAGCGGCGTTCGAGACGGATCGCTTCACAAGGGATCAGATAGACTATCTTCTAACCGAGTCGCGGGCAACGAATTTCGTTCTGGAGGACAAGTCCTCCATTGCCGGCGCCGCTTGTCTCCTATGGCGCAAGTCACACCAGGGAGCGCGGCTGTACAATATCGCCGTTGACCCTTCTTACCAGGGCCGGGGTCTTGGTTTGAAGCTTCTCAAAGAGTGCGAGTTGGAAGCTGCCCGCCGTGGTTGTGAGAAAATGACGCTTGAAGTGCGTTCGGACAACAGTGGCGCCATCAGGTTCTACGAAAGGCAGGGCTACGCCGTCGTCCGCTCAATGCCGGACTACTACATGGATGGGACTCCTGGTCTCAAAATGTCAAAAACACTCGACCTGGTGGTCCCGCACGCACTGAGACTGAATGTGCCCTACTATCACCAGACGCTTGACTTCACCTGCGGCCCGGCATGCCTGATAATGGCCCTTAAGTACCATTATCCTGACACCGAGTTGACGCGGGCTTTGGAATTGACACTCTGGAAGGAATCCACACTCATCTTTATGGCCTCGGGGTTCGGCGGCACGGATGGCTATGGGCTGGCGCTCTCCGCGTTGACTCGCGGCATGGACTCTCACCTGGTGATGTCCATGGAGTCGACGCCGCTGCTCAAATCGGTGCGAATCCCCAAAAAACGCGAGGTCATGAAGATCATCCACAACGATCTGAAACGCAGAGCCAGGCGGGCGGGGCTGGGGAGCGCTTTCTATGAATATGGTATTGACGAGATAATTGCTGCTTTGCACCGCGACCTGCTGCCGATTGTAATGATAAGTACTTATCGCTTAACCGGTGACAGAGTGCCTCATTGGGTGGTTGTTACAGGATTCGATCACAACAGCGTGTTCATTCACGATCCCGACCTGGCATCCTATAAGAAGAACCGGTCGCGTGCCAGACACCTTCGCATCGAGAAGTCAGAGTTCCTCCGTATGACACGTTATGGAAAAGAGGTTTACCGTTGCCTACTACTGGTCGGAAGAGGTAAGGAGGTCCGCAAATAGCGGCTACAATGTGGCTGCACGGCGCAGACAGCATCCAAGATCATCCGACGCCATAGGAGCCGGGTCGCTGCCGGTTGAATGACCTAAACGGTGAGACGTATACCCACCTCGATAACCCGATCTTCAGGGATTTCGAAGTACGTCGATGCGTCGTACGCGTTTCGTGACAAAAACACAAAGAGGTTGGCACGCCATCGACTCATCTGTCTGCCTGAATTTATGACCAGTTTCTCCCGGCCGAGGAAGTAACTCGTCCGGTCGATCGGTATATCCAGACCCTGCCCGGAAGCCAGGGCCAGCGCCTTCGGTACGCTGGGTGATTCCATAAAGCCATAAGAAGCAGTGACCTGATGAAACCCGGAGCCCAGATCTTCAATGAGCAGCTTGTCCTTGTTGGCCACCCTCGGTACCTCAAGAAATGAGAAATTCAGCAGCAGGACATTGGAATGCACGATCTTGTTGTGTTCCAGGTTGTGAACCATGGCGATGGGCAGCGTGCGCGGTTGGCCGGTTAGGAACACGGCGTATCCCTTGACCCGCGTGATCTTTTCCTCGGTCATCCGGTTCTTCAGGTCGACAAAAGGCACCGTCAGGTTTCGCAGCTCCTCGGAGAGAATTTCACGACCGCGTTTCCAGGTAGCCATGGTGAGCATGGCCATGCCGCCGAGTACCAGCGGAAACCAGGCACCGTGAAAGATCTTGCTGAGGTTGGCGGAGAAAAAGGCAAAGTCGGTGACCAGAAACAGGGCGACCGGCGTACCTGCGGCAAGTCTGCTCCAGTTCCATTTTGCCCGGGCGACGACATAAAACAACACCGTCGAGATGAGCATGGTTGAAGTAACGGCCACTCCATACGCAGCCGCCAGCTTGCTCGACGACTGAAAGCCCAGAACCAATCCCAGGGTGGCTATCATGAGCAGCCAATTCACCTGAGGAACATATATCTGACCAAAATGCCGCGAGGAGGTGTGCACGACTTTCAGTCTCGGCAAGTACCCCATCTGGATGGCTTGTCGCGTGAGAGAAAACACGCCCGTGATTACTGCCTGCGACGCGATAATGGTCGCACAGGTGGCCAGAATGACCATCGGTATCACGGCCCAGGCCGGCACCGTGGCATAGAAGGGATGGTGCGCCTGGGAAGGATGCAACAGAAGCAATGCTCCCTGGCCAAAGTAGTTGAGTAGCAAAGCGGGCAGCACAAGATAAAACCAAACCATCCGAATCGGTCTGCGGCCGAAATGACCGAGGTCGGCATAGAGGGCTTCCGCGCCGGTGACAACCAGAAACACAGCCCCCAACACGGTGAAGCCATGAAGGCCCGATGCCAACAGAAACCTGATGCCATAAGTCGGAAGGAGAGCCGCCAGTATGCCGGGATTGTGAATGACCTGCCATAACCCCAGGATTGCCAGAGCAACGAACCATACTAGAATGACAGGTCCGAACAGGACTCCGATTTTGGCCGTTCCCCGATGCTGTAGCATAAACAAAGCGGCCAGAATTACCAGTGTAAGTGGAATGACGTACTTCTGAAGTTCGGGGGCAATGATCCTCAGCCCTTCCGCAGCGCTCAAAACCGATATGGCGGGAGTGATCATGCCGTCGCCGTAAAGCAGACAGGCACCAAATATACCGGCGCCGATAAGAACCAGACGCTTTCGCGATGGTGAGGTTGTGATGCCCCTGATGAGGGCGGTCAGAGCGATCACCCCGCCTTCACCTCTGTTATCAGCGCGAAAAATGAAAGTGAGGTACTTGATGGAGACGATTGTTGTTAGCGTCCAGAACATGAGCGACAGGACGCCAAGGATGTTGTCCCTGGTAATGGCGATTCCATATTCGCCGTGAAAGCACTCCCTGATGGCGTAGAGCGGGCTGGTTCCTATGTCGCCAAAAACCACGCCGAGCGCGGCCAGGGAGAGACCGGCGAGGGACCGTCGATCGGGTGTGGCTTTAGTGTCCTTTGAATTGTCCATGTCCTCAGCCATTTTCTGCAAACCTGCCGCTTCTTCAGCCCGCGATATTCTGATTAACGAGGCGATCAGAATTTAAGCAAGCAATAACTATTGTACAGCGACACGGCCCTCGTATTCTCAGAAATCTCAGGCGAAGCAAGAGGTTGGCACTGCAAAGGCCGAAAATCACTCAGCGATAGAGCTTGAGCAAGAAAGGGAATTCCTGATCTTCGGGGTTTGCCTGACAGGCGCGGCCAAGTAGCTGCATGCTTCGCTGAATGTCTCCGCTAAGTTTGTAGTAAAGACTCTCGGAAAGCAGCCGGTTTCCGTAAAGGAATCGCGCCATCCGGTCCGGGTCTGTGATATTCAGAAAGACGGTATTGGGGTCGGCCCGATGCTCCACCAGATAACGCAGGTTCTTGCCGATGTTGTCCTCATCGAGACAGGCCGTGGCAAAAAACTCCGTATAGGATCTGTCGTCGCTGTTGATCATGTTCGGGTTAGCCAGTCCGGCTATCGAATTGCCATCAAACACCAAAGTTGCAGCCAAATGATAGGGGTCGGAATAGAAATGGGGGTCGTCGCCGATACTGGCGATGTTGGCCGCCCATTGATCAAACTCGATCTGGACCGGCTCCAGCGAACCGAGAAGCACGGCATGATAGTGCCCGAGCCAGACGGTGCAGTTGGGAAAGACCGCATGGAAGGTGCCGATGATCCCCATGAGTTCCTCAGTCCGCAGCTTGTGTAGCGGCAGGTACTGGGAAACCATGCCGCCCGGGTTGACGTGCTCTTTGCACAGGGCAAAATACTCGGCCGTGTAGAGGTTACCGGAGCCGAGTATCGGATGCGTCGGGTCGCAGGAAATCAGGTCATACCGGTTGGAGGTCCGCTGCAGGTAGTGCCGGCCGTCGCCCGGTATGATGCGAAGCCTGGGATCATCGACTACATTTTGGTTCAGATCTCGATAATACACGGCGGCATCCGTTAGTCCCGGCACCAGCTCGACGCATTCGATCGACTGGACCCCGGAGTGGGCGGCAATGGCCGAAGTCGTGACGCCGATGCCAAAGCCGATGACAAGAACGTCGCGGCCGTCAAGTCCCAGGAAAAACGGAAAATGGCCAACCATCTTGACCACCTTGATAGCGTCGTAGCTCGAGCCGATTACGGCGGCATTGTTCACAAAGGTATACTTGGACTGGGCGCCGGCATCCCGATCCCGGCCGACCGACAGTGTCCCCTCGACGGCCTCGCGGTAAAAGAGAACCTCGCGATCAAACCGGCTGAACGAGGGTGGCAGGATTCTGATATCCGGGCGATAGACTGTCGCGGTCAATAAGGCTATCATTACGACATAGAGCGCGTATCGGGTCGGCTTGGTTGTCGTGGTCGACTTCATATTGTGCATAACAACGAGCGCCGCGCCGGCCAATCCGGCAAATAGCAACACTATCGATACCGACGCCCCCAGCAGCGGCATTAAAACCAGCGCTGTCAAAACCGGGCCGATCACGGATCCGACGGTGTTGACCATCAGCACATAACCAACGTCGCGGCTGATACTCTTTCTGCTGACCGTGTACATCCGACACGCCAAAGGAAAGGCATAGCCGGAGAAGACAGCCGGTGGAAATACAACCAGGACCGAGGCCACCAACGGCAAAAGCAGTACGCGCGAGACCGGACTGGCCAAAACCGCCTGAAACGGGAACATCAGGATCTCGGGCAGCCAGATCAAAAGGAGCAACCCCAGCCCGGTCGAAAGACCCATATATAGCAAAACGCGGAGCATGGAACGCTGGGGATGCAGCAGTGGTGTCCCCCATCGCTTGAAGATGAGGCTGCCGGCAAACAGACCCAGGATGGCCATCGACGAGATCAGCGCAAAAGTATAGCTGGTATTGGTCAGGTAGATTCGGAATATCCTCAGCCAGAGGACCTGAAGACTGAGAATAACAAAACCACAGGTTAGGGAACCAACCAGAGCCGCTTTTCTGATAGCCACCGCCCGATCGTCATGAATGGCACTGGTGGGTACGGTCGCTTCCTGCGGGCGATCTGCCGCTGATGACATAGAGGATGCTGACCCGGACCGGTTGAACATGTTGGCAGTGTAGATCCACAGGGCCAACGCTACGTTAATGGCAACAGCCAGAAACACGGTGCCCCTTTGTCCCAGGCTTCCGAGCAACACAAATCCGGTGATGAGACCGCCCAGGGTGCTGCCAAGGGTTTCGACAGCATACAGGCGACCCAGCGATTTTGCCATGGAACGCCCGCTTGTAACCACGATCTTGCTCAGTAGTGGAAACACGCCACCCATCAGGAAGGCCGGGATAAATAAAAGGCAGCCGGCAAATCCGAAGATGGTGACCTCAACCAATCCAGGCGAGAGTCCGGTGTTGGTCATGGCGACATACAGATGGGGAATGCTGCGCGTAAACAGAAAGTAATCAAGTGCGCCAAAGAAGCCGATGCCAAAAATCAAAAACGCCAGGAACCGGCCGACTTGATCTCTTTCATTGGCAACCCGGCCCCAAAAATAGGCGCCGGCCCCGAAGCCGGCCATGAAAGAGGCCAGAACAATGGTCGAGGCCGTAACCGTCGCACCTAGAACCAATGACAGCAGCCGATACCAGCTGACCTCGTAAACCAGGAAGGTGAAACCGGCCAGAAACACGACTATATGAGCGGTCAAAAACGTATGGTTGTTTTCGTTTGTTTTACTCATCGCCAGCGTAAATAACCAATTCAAAACCAACACACAAGTATGTTGGATGTCAGGGCCGGTAGCTACGATTATATTTGCGAACCACCCATGGATCGACCATTGCTGCCCTTGTTTGTGCTAGCACCCGGTTGTTGTACTTCCCTACACCCGGCCTCATGCCTACGATCAGCAGCCGGCCACAGGCTCCGTCGTTCGTCCAGGATTCTGAGCAATTTTCCCGAATTTGATTGTTGACCAAACGAACCATGAGGGGCTATATTGGCTCAGGATAAGACACCAATATCGATTGACTCCACGCATCGCATTCCAGTTTCACTTTAGTTCTGGAGGAGTTATGCGTGAAGATTGTTTCACGTCGCCAGTAGTTACATCTGAATCACACATGCTGCGCGGGCTGACGTCCGCAAGGGCGCTGTTGCGAGCTTTTTCAAGATACGAGGGGACATAATGCACGATAACGCCAAACCAATTCTTGTCATCGGTGGTGGGATTTCGGGGATAACGGCTGCCGTCGAAGCGGCCGAAGTCGGCTACCAAGTGGTACTGGTTGAGAAGGAAGCGTTCTTGGGGGGACGCGTCATGCGGACCCATCGCTACTTCCCCAAGATGTGCCCGCCCACCTGCGGATTCGAAATCAACACGCGTCGAATCCGAAACAATCCCAGGATCACGGTCTACACTTTGGCCACGGTCGAGAAGTTGTCAGGCACCGTCGGCAATTTTACGGCCCGGGTCAGGCTCCGGCCCAGATATGTCACCGGGAAAGCTCCGATCGACCACAAGCTGCTCGAAAAGCTTACTTCGGAAAGGCCGGATGATTTCAATCTCGGCATGGGCCACACCAAAGCGGTCTATCTGCCTCACGACATGGCCTACCCTCATCTCATGGTTGTCGACAAGGAAGCTCTGACCGATGCCGACGTGGCAGTTCTGCAGCCGGCGTGTAGCAGCGGGGCTATCGACCTGGAGATGCCCGAGGAGCAAATCGAGATCGAGGTCGGAGCCGTCATAGTGGCAACCGGCTGGCGACCCTACGATGCTACCAGACTCGAAAAACTCGGATTCGGCCGCTATCAAAACGTCGTTACCAATGTCATGATGGAAAGGCTGGCCTCCCCCGGCGGCCCTACCGGCGGCAAGATAGTGCGGCCTTCGGACGGTAAGGAGGCCACCAATGTGGCTTTTGTGCAGTGCGCCGGGTCCCGGGATGAGAATCACCTGCCATACTGCTCGGCAGTATGTTGCATGGGCTCGCTTAAGCAGGTCAGGTACCTTAGCCAGCAAAGCGAGGCATCCAAGGCGACAGTTTTTTATATCGATATTCGTACCATCGGCCGTCTGGAGAAATTTTACTGCGACGTGCGCCAGAATCAAAATGTCGCGTTCATCAAGGGCAAGGTGGCCGAGATCCACGAGGACCCTCAAAGCCACAACCTGACTCTGGATGTCGAGGATACGGTGGTTCGCCAGAAGCTGCATCAGGATTTTGACCTGGTAGTCCTGGCCTGTGGAATTGTCCCCAACGCGGCTGGGGCCGGGATTGACCTCAACTACGATGAGTATGGTTTCCTCGACGGGAAGACCAATGTCGAGGGGGTGTTTGCAGCGGGCTGCGCTCAGCGGCCGGGCGATGTTGCACGGGCAACCAAAGAGTCAACGGCGGCGGCCCTGAAGGCCATTCAATGTCTGGCGGGAGCGAAGTGACATTATGGAAGACAAAATAGGCGTTTTTATTTGCACCGGCTATGGTATTGCCGAGGCGATAGATATTGAGGCCCTGAGCAAGGTCGCCACCGACGAATTCAAAGTAGCCTTCTGCCGGACGATCGACTCCTGCCAGGGGCCGGATCTGGCCACTATTAATGCGGACATCAAAGGGCAGGGACTCAACAAAGTTGTCATCGCCGGAATATCACCGCGTCGTCTCGAGTGCGGCTTCTTCCCTGACAGTGTCATTGTAGAGATGTTTGCACTGCGAGATCACGTGGTGTGGTGCCAACCGGGCGGCGATGAAGATACGCAGATGATGGCCGAAGACTATTTGCGCATGTACATCACTAAGGTCCAGCATATGCAGCCGCTGCAGCCGTTTCAATCCGAAGAGGCGATAGACAAGAGTATTCTGGTTGTTGGTGGTGGGATCTCCGGGATGACGGCCGCCCTGGAGGCGGCCAAGACCGGGTATGATGTACGCCTGGTCGAGAAGACCGACCAACTCGGCGGCTGGCTGGGCAAGCAGTATCTTTCGGTGCCGACAGAAGGACCGTATCGGGAGCTCGAAGAGACCGGCATTGCTGAGTTGCAGGCGCAGATCGAGGCCAATTCGAAAATCCGCGTCTACTTGTCTGCCGTCACCAGCAAGATCGTCGGCGCACCGGGGCTTTTTGATGTGACCCTGTCCGGATCGAACGGGAACGGATCGGGAACTACGGTCGATTCGTTTCGTGTCGGAGCGATAATCCAGGCCACCGGTTGGAAACCGGACGAACCGCGGAATCATCTTCCGTACGGCAAGTTGGCTAACGTAGTACGGAACGTGGAACTGGAGGAGATGGTCAAAAACCACGGCCGTATCACCCGGCCCTCCGACGGCAAGGAGGTCAAGAGCATTGCCTTCATCCAGTGTGGCGGCAGCAAGCACAAGGAGCATCACTCGTACTGCTCCTCTATCTGCTGTCTGACGTCACTCAAACAGGCGCTTTATTTGCGGCAAAGTAATGACGCCGCCAAGGCTTTCATTTTCTATGAGTTCATGCGCACGCCGGGACACTACGAAGATTTCTATCGTCGCGTGCAGGAAGACCCGGGGGTCTTCCTCACCCGGGCTGAAGTGACCGAGGTGACGGAAGCTGAAGGCGGCGGCTTGTTGGTTACCGCCGTTGGCGCCATGCCTGCTGAAAAAATGCAGGTAGAGGTGGATCTGGTTGTTTTGGCGGCCGGCATGGTACCCAACTCCGCCGACGGCGAGGCGATTCGCGCCTACGATGACGCCAAACGAGCGGCCGAGCATGGCGACTCTGAAACTCAACGGGCAGAGGCGGCCAAGAAGGCCGAAGAGTTGAAGCGGCACGAAGGAACGGCCATTCTCAATCTTGCCTATCGTCAAGGACCCGATCTCCCGGTGCTGGAATACGGATTTCCGGATTCGCATTTTATCTGCTTCCCGTACGAGAGCCGTCGCACCGGCATCTATCCGACCGGTGGCGTGCGCCAACCGATGGACGGCCGAGCCAGTCGCGAGGATGCCACCGGCGCCGCCCTTAAGGCTATTCAATGCGTTGAGATGACTGCCCGGGGCGAAGCGGTCCATCCCCGGGCCGGCGACAAGTCGTACCCTGATTTCTTTTTGCAGAAGTGCACACAGTGCAAGCGCTGTACCGAGGAGTGTCCCTTTGGGGTACTCAATGAAGACGAAAAGGGCACACCCCTGCTCAGAGCCACCCGCTGTCGGCGATGCGGAGTCTGCCTGGGGGCTTGTCCGGAGCGAATTGTGTCGTTCAAGGACTACTCGGTGGGTATGGTGGCGGCGATGATCAAAGCCGTCCAGGTGCCGGAGGAATACGAAGAAAAGCCCCGCATCCTCGCTATCATGTGTGAAAACGACGCCATCCCGGCCCTCGACCTGGTCGGCCGGCATCGACTTCCTTACAACCCCTACGTTCGGGTCATACCGGTCAGATGCCTGGGATCGGTCAATTCAGTGTGGGTAACGGAGGCTGTATCGGCCGGATACGATGGTGTCATCTTGATCGGCTGCAAGTACGGCGAAGACTACCAATGCCATTTCATTAAGGGCAGTGAACTGGCTGACTATCGCGGGGAGAATATCAGAGAGAAGCTTGAGCAAATGGCCATGGAACACGAGCGGGTGGAACTCCATCAACTGCAGATTGCGGAGTACGAAAGGATTCCGAAGATCTTCGAGAATTTCCACAAGGAAGTGATCGAGCAGTTTGGAATGAACCCCTTTAAGGGAATGTGATAAATATGTAGCTGTCACTTGTATTTGGATTTGAGGGGGTGGTGCCTGCCCCCAAGGGAGATGTGCCGATGGAAACAGCCAACAGTGCGCCGGACCAGAGGCCCCAGGAAGACCTGCCTGCCAGCCGATTGACCTCGTTAGTGCCGGGCGACGATGTCAGGCCGGTCCTGATCGAACCGGATTTGAGTTTCATCAACAATCTGAGTAAGCAGTGCGGGGAGACGTTCGTGAAGTGCTTCCAGTGCGGAACGTGCGGCGCCACCTGTGCCCTTTCGCCGGATCGCGAACCATTCCCGCGCAAAGAAATGATCTGGGCTGCCTGGGGCTGGAAGGACCGTCTTCTGAAGGACCCCGATATCTGGCTCTGTCACCAATGCAATGACTGCACCGTCAATTGTCCCCGCGGCGCACGCCCCGGCGATGTTCTGGCGGCCATCCGACAACAATGCGTGGCGCATTATTCCTTCCCCAGGTTTCTGGCGCGCTGGGTCGGCCAACCCCAGAGCCTTCTGCTCCTGGTGGGCATCGCGACGATACTACTCACCCTGGCGCTGCTTTTGCGAGGACGACTTGAAGGATTCTTCGGAATTACCTATCCGGTTGATGAGGCCATCATCTTCCCTTACTCGAGTGCCTTTTTCCCCCGTTGGCTGCTGAACGGTTTCTTTTTCTCCATCACCGGTTTGGTACTCCTGGTGGCGACGATCGGCGTCGTGCGCTTCTGGAAAACAGTCGAAGTGGTGGGTGGTGGCATGCCCGCAACATCAGCTCGTCCCGGCCTTTTGCAGAGCGTCGTGACGGTTGTGAAGAACATCATCACCCATGAGAAGTTCTCGCAGTGTACTCAGGCGCGATCACGGTCATGGTCGCACATGTTGGTCTTTTTTGGATTCTTGGCTCTGACGGTGGTGACTCTGTGGGTCATAACCATTCGTGTCAATCCGTTGCTCACCGACGGTTTTGCTTACCCGTTCGACTTTTGGAGCCCGTGGAAACTCTGGGCCAACCTGGGAGGGGCAGCAGTGTTATCCGGTTGTTTGTGGATGATCTGGGAGCGGCTGCGTGATGCGGAAAACGGCGGCAGTAACTACTTCGATTGGTCGTTCGTGGGACTGCTGCTGCTGGTGGTCGGAAGTGGCTTTTTCACCGAGGTGCTGCACTATGTACGCCTGGAGCCGCATCGACACATCGTATACTTCGGCCACCTGGTGTTGGCCGGAACTCTCATCATGTATCTGCCTTATTCGAAATTTGCCCATGTGATTTATCGGACGGCGGCGATGGTTCACGCCGAGTACACCGGGCGCGGCCTTGAATCGGCACCGGACCGGACAACTAGCACACCTGATGGCATGAAGGAGGGTCTGGAACATGGATAACAATTCGATGCTGTCAGGTCAGAGATCCCGCAGAATATTGCTGGCCATCCCGATCTTGATCGTATTGCTGCCTATTGCCTTTAGCGTTATCTCGCGTGTCGCCGCTTCCGGGGTCGAGAACCAGGAGAGGTTTTTGGAGAAGCCCGATCCCAAATACAAGGAGTGCGTCAGGGACATAGAATACATGCGGTATCACCATTGGGAGCTTCTCAGGCAAATCAGAGAAGAAGTCGTGCGGTACGGCAAGCGGGGCGAGGTCGGCTTGAGCATGTGCCGGGATTGTCATATTAATCGTGATCGCTTCTGCAATCAGTGCCATCAAGCCGTCAATCTGACCCCCGATTGTTTTGGCTGTCACTATTACCCGGAGTCGGTCCAGCAGACTGATCGACATGCCGGCTACGACGATGCCCACGACCGGTTGCAGGCGGCGACCTCGCCGCCCGCAAGTCTCAGGGAAGGTAGGTGAGTTGATGGACAGAAGAGACTTTATCAAGGTGGCTGGCGGGGGGCTATTGGCAGCCACATCCTGCACCTATGCCGTACGTCTCCTGAGCGCCACCGGAGTATCCGGTCTGAAAGAGGACGAATTGGTCACCGGGCGTCGGTGGGGTATGGTCATCGATCTTACTCGTTGCCGGCCCGACTGCACCGCTTGCCTACAAGCATGCCGGACCGAGAACAATGTGGCCGACCATGCCGACAAGCGCTGGGATATACACTGGATCAGAAAGGTCAGTCTGCGCAAGACGGACGAATCGAGTGAGGCCCAGAAGAAAGTCCTTCTTTTGTGCAATCACTGCGATAATCCACCGTGCGCTCAAGTCTGTCCGGTTCAGGCAACTTACAAGCGCCACGACGGAATTGTCATTGTCGATCATCATCGATGCATCGGCTGCCGTTACTGCATGATTGCCTGCCCGTACAACGCCAGGTTTTTCAATTTCAAAGACTACGAGAGTTGGCCCAACACCGATCATCCCAAGCGCTCTCATGGTGTCGCCGAGGCTTGCAACCTTTGTGCCCACCGGCTCGACAAAGGTAAAATGCCGGCATGCGTGGAAACCTGTCAAGCGGTCGGCGCCGGCGCCCTGCATGTAGGCGACCTCAACGACCCGACCAGCAACGTTTCCCGGCTCATCGCCGAGCACAACGTCAAACGGATCAGAGAGGACCTGGGCACCGAGCCGAAAGTTCATTACATCGGTTTGTAATTTGGTCAGACAAGAGGTTAGCATGGACATAAAGTTTGAGAGCATCGAAGGCAACTCCCGACCGTATTACTGGCTGCTGGCGGCGTTCGCAACGATGGCTGTCGGCGGCCTGCTTTCTACGATGTGGGTAATCAAGGAAGGTATTTGGGTCACCGGCATGACCACCCGTGTGCCATGGGGATTGCAGATCGTGATGGCCGTGTACTACATCGGGCTGTCCGCCGGATCGTTGGTTATCTCCGGTCTGTATGGTGTCTTCGGCAAGCAGGAATACAAACCGTTCGCTCGACTGGCAGTCTATATCGCGATGTTGTTTCTCATCGCCGGTCTGCTGTCGATTCTCACCGATCAGGGTCGCATGGACCGGGTCTTCATTCAGCCCTTTGTCCATTTCAATCTGCAGTCGATGTTTTCGATCAACCCTATCCTGTACATAGGCCATATCCTGATCTGCGTCATCTACCTCTGGGCACTCTTCACCGAACGCAGGAAACTGACCGCCGTTGTAGCCACTCTGGCCTTCGGCTGGGCCTTCTGTGTTCATACCGGTACCGGGGCCATTTTTGGTTTTGGAGCCAGGATGCTGTACGAATCACCGCTTCTGCCGGCGGCATTTGTGGCCGCCGCCATGGCCTCGGGCACGGCGCTCATGATCCTGATGATCGTTGGCTTGTTCCGAATTACAAATCGTCACCTGGATGACGGCTTGATCATCTGGCTCGGCCGGTTTTTGGCCATCTGTGTCCTGGTAGTTGTCTATTTCCTGGTAGTGGAGAATGCTTACCGAGCTTACGTGGTACAATTGCGCTCGGCTGCTATGTATTACCTTTTTGGCGGCCTGCACAGTGTGCTGTTCTGGTTTGGATTGATGATTATCGGCCTGGGCATTCCGATGTTCATTCTGTTCCGCAAGAAGACCGGCCGGTCCGTCAAGTGGATCGTGATTGCCTCGAGCCTGGTAGTTTTTGGTGTCTTGTGCGAGCGATATGTAATTGTCCTGCCGGGGCTCACTCACCCACCAGAAATGTTCCCCGGCATGGAGATCACGCAGTCGCTGCTACAAGAGGGTATCGCCGCCTACACCGTAAGCTTTGCAGAGGTGCTGCAAGCGCTGGGAGTCTTTGGTGTAATTGGATTCCTGTTTGTAGTGGGCCTGCGAGTATTCAAGCTGCTGCCGACCGAAGCCAGGATGCTCACCGAGGGCTAGCACCGGATGGCGATACGAAGCAAACGAAATCAAACTCGGCCGACACCGCGCCGCGGCAGATTGTCGGCGGTGGGCGTGCGATCCAAGACGGACATCAGATGGAAGGCCTGTCTGGGCGAATGTTAAAGAGAATCCCCATATTCTGGAAGGTGAGCGCAGGCTTCCTTCTGATAGCCGTCACAACTCTTCTGACGAACTATTATGTGTCAAACACACTGGGGGCACGGTATGCGCTGGGGATCGCTCTCGTGCCGGCTGTCATTCTTGTGGCCGCCTACACCTGGTTCTGCATTCATTATTTCGTCCAACGTCCCGTTGACAGGCTTGCCGAGGGCATGGACAATCTGGCCGACAAACAGTTCGACTTCCGCCTGGAGGAAGACAACGATGCCACTTTTGGTCCGCTGGCCTCCTCATTCAACGAGATGGCCTCGATGCTTTCGTCGTCGCTCCGAGAACTGACCAAAACTCGAGATTATGTCCGTAGTGTGATGGAGAGCTCGGCCGACATAATCATCACCCTCAATCCATCCGACAAAATCCAGACCATCAACAAAGGTGCGGAAATAGCTCTGGGTTTCGACAGGTTTGAGATCACCGGACAGCCGATCGCAACTCTGTTTGCCGACCCCAGAGATGCCGCTTACGCCGGCGAGAGATTACAGACCTCCGACAATGTTGTGAACTACGAGACCCAGTTGCTCACCAAAGGCGGCCATACCCGCGAGGTTCTCCTCACGCTGTCGCGCCTGCGCAATCCGCGCGGAGCCGTGATCGGCACGATTGGCATCGGCAAAGACATCACGCAGGAAAAGCGGCTGCAGCATCAGTTGATTCAATCGCAGCGTTTGGCCGCGATCGGCGAGGTGTTCACAGGTATCCAACACTCGATGAAAAACATGCTTAATGCCTGCAAGGGTGGCGCCTACATGGTCCGCACCGGGCTGGCCAAAGACAATCGCACCATGCTGGAAGAGGGCTGGGAGATGGTCCAGGAGGGTATCTCCAAAATGACCGATCTCTCATCGGACATGCTCAAGTACGTCAAGGAATGGAAACCAAGGATTGAGCAGGCTGATCTGGTCAAGACCCTGCATGAAATCGACCGCCTGGTCAAACAGACGGCATCGGACAGAGGCATAAGGTTCAGCACCGACATCTCCCCTGACCTACCGCCGGTCGCCTGTGACGCCAAGATGATTCACTCGGCGGTGATGGATATCGTGTCCAATGCGCTGGACGCCTGCTCATGGAAAGCCTATGAGGACACCGAAGCGCCGACGGTCATGTTGCGTGCGCACGCCGGCTCGGAACCTAACAAAATGAACATTGAAGTTGTAGACAACGGTTGCGGTATGACCGAGGAGGTGATAGAGAATATTTTCACTCCCTTCTTCAGCACCAAAAGTAAAGCAGGGACGGGCCTCGGCCTGTCGATAACATCCAGAATGATCGGTGTACATGGCGGGAAGATTGAAGTGGAATCGAAGCCTGACAAGGGCACGACCTTCCGCATCATTCTTCTTGTAGACGGTACTTCCAGGAACAAGGAGGACAACGATGGCGAAAAGAGTTCTGATAGTCGATGATGATGTGAATACGGTCAAGTTTCTCTCTGCCGCGATGCAGGAAAACGGCTACGAACCGGTGCCGGCCTACAACGGACAAGAGGGTCTTGAGAAAATCAAAGCCGATCGCCCAGACATAGTCCTGCTGGACGTGATGATGCCCAAAAAAACCGGGTTTGTGCTGTTCAAACAGTTGCGTCGGGATGAGCAATACAAGGATCTTCCGGTCATCATGTTGACCGGCGTCGCGGAAGTGCTGGGCGACCTGGACGCTGAATCCGAGGACACCCATGAGCGGCCGTACGACGCCTTACGGGAAGCCATGCGCAAGGCGATCAAAGAAATGCGCGATGAAGGGCTGGTCAAACCCGATATGTTTATAGACAAGCCGATCGATCCCGAATTGGTGGTCGCCAAGGTCAGAGAGCTGATCGGCGACTAGTCCTGATTCCCCGGTGGCGGTACCGCCACTAGCGCTGTTGATGATGTGACGGTGTCATAAGCTGAGACACTAAACAGTACGGTCAATAATGGGCGGTGGGATTTTTCCCACCGCCTTCTGTTGATGGCAGTCCATGGCTGTCGGCACCGAGGCGGTACAAACCCCGGATCTTCGATACTGATCCAGCCGATCCGCACCGCATGTCGGTCGATTCGCACAATACGACGTGGCCGGTCACTATGCCCGACCGGGTGTTTTTGATTCTGCCCCGAAGGGCTGAGTCGGTCAGATAGGAACCTTGAAAATGTACACTAGCGTGTAGTAGACTCCGACGAGGATGAAGGCCACGGCGGTGATTATCCTGGCCCAGTGTTCAAACTGAGTGAGGCGATTAAACAACCGGCCGACCACACGGGAACCCAGGCTAATGGTCAGGGCAAAGGCAACCACCGGCAGAGATGTCCCGACACCAAAAGCTATCGGCACCGCCAGACTGGACCGGTGCTCGAGGGCCAGCGGGATGAGACTGCCGAAAAACAGACCGGCCGTAACCGGGCAAAACGAAAGCGCAAAAACCAAACCAAGAATGCCGGCTCCCCAGACCCCAAAGCGATCGACCTTTCCCTGCAATCCTGATCCAAGACCCTGCCCCGGCATACTAAAACGAAACACGCCAAGTAAGAAAACACCCACGATAATCAAGAGCGGCCCCAGTATGTAGTTCATCTGGTTCTGCAGGAAGAAGGCCAGACGAGGTACCGATAGCATACTGGCCACCACCAACCAGGCGATGAGGACATAGCTGAGCAGTCGTCCCAGGGTATACAGGATCCCGGACAGCAAAACCAAACCGGTTCGATCCAGTCGCCTGCCGATGTAGCTCATGGCGGCGACGTTGGTCGCCATCGGGCAGGGACTGATCGAAGTCAGAATACCCAGCCAGAGAGCCGACACCAAGGCCAATACAAACGGATCAGTCATCGGTCTTGGGACTCATGAATGCTTGGGTTTCTTCCTGAATGTAGGTCACATACTTGTCGTGATCGCTGACCAATTCCCAGATCTTATCAAGGTTGGTCCAGCCTGTTTCCATGTCGCCCTCTACGCGGGAAAGAATGACGGCCTTGGTGTAGAGCTGATAGTCCTCGATGAAGTGCTGATTTTCATCCTCATCATAATTGACCGGTCGCCAAACCAGAGCGCCTGATTTCAGCTGCTCATCAAAGGCCGCCGTGAGCGCTTCTTGCGAATACTCCTCCAGCTTAAGGCAAGTCGCGCAGCGGCGATTGCCATGGAAGTAGTAGGCTACAATGTAGCTGGTCGCCACCTGGAGTGAATCGGCAAGGTTGTCGGCCGGGACTACGCTTGAGGCGGTGGTATCAATCGCCGCCGGAGCGGCATCGCCGTCTGCTGCCTGAACAGCCAATGATCCGAGAGTGCATACCAACAGCAGGGCCAAGGTCATCATGAGGGATCGTTTGAACATAATTTCTCCATATATCTGATGGTAGTGGCTCAGCCAATCATTTTCTTGATATCAGCCAGCGCCGGTACCTTACCGACCATCACCACTTGTTTGTCAACAACCAGGGCCGGGGTCATCAAAATACCGTACTCAATAATGGCCTGGATGTCGGTGATTTTCTCGATATGGCATTCGAGGGCCAGGTCTTTCGCGGCTTGATTCACTAGCTGTAGCAACTCTTCACACTTGGGACATCCCGGACCCAGGACTTTGATTTCCTTCATTCACCAGCTCCTAAGCTAAGAGGCTAAACACCAACCCGGACACTGTAGCCATCACAACTACCAATAACACAAAAACCAGCGTTCGGGCAGTACCCATTACCGACCTGATTACCAACATGCTGGGCAGTGAGAGTGCCGGTCCGGCCAATAGAAGAGCCAAGGCCGGACCCCGGCCCATGCCGGAGTTGATCAGGCCCTGCAAAATCGGCACCTCGGTCAGGGTCGCGAAGTACATAAAGGCCCCCGACACCGCCGCCAGAAACGTCGCCCCCAGCGAATTCCCGCCGAGAGCATTGGCCACCCATGACGATGGGATCAGACCAGCATCGTCGGTTTGCCCCAGCAACAGACCCGAAACCAGGACACCAAAAAACAGCAACGGCAAGATCTGGCGGGCAAAGCGAGCGGTCTGTTTCAACCACTCGCGGGAGCGTGGTCCCCCTCGGGCCAGAATAACTACGAATCCGGCGGCCCCAACCGAAAATGTCAGCACCGGTTGACCTGACGCCAGACCGACGGCAGCAGTGATCGCTCCGGCCGCCGTCACCAGCCACCATCTGGCTCTTTCCCACCATATCAGCAACAACCCTAGCACCACCGCCAGCAACGAAGTCATTAGCCACTTGTGGGCACTTATGGCCGACCACAGCCCGGTATCACCATTTTGTGGCTGCCCCCAGTTGGCAAAAACCAAAATACCGATCATGACAGCCAGCAGGCCGGCTCCGCGACCCAAAGGCATAGCTTCGCTATCGTCGGGAAGAACGGCGGCTGGTTTGATAACCTCGCGACTGCGGAACAGCAAATGCATAATGAGACCGATGACGACGCTGAAAACAATCGCCCCCACCGCTCGAGCCAGTCCCAGTTCAATGCCCAGTACGCGCGATGTCAGGATTATGGCCAGGACATTGATGGCCGGACCGGCATACAGGAACGTAATAGCCGGTCCCAAGCCGGCACCCATACGATAAATTCCGGCAAAGAGGGGCAAGATGGTACAGGAACATACGGCCAAAACAGATCCCGATACCGACGCCACCCCGTAGGCCGTCACGCGCTTGGCATCAGCCCCAAGATATTTCATGATGGAACTCTGGCCCAGGAAAACACCAATAGCGCCGGCAATGAAAAAGGCAGGTACCAAACACAAGAGGACGTGCTCACGGGCATATGACTGCGCCAACTGCAATGACTGCAGCACCGCCCCCTGGACTCTGGTGCTCTCGAAGGGAGCGAAATAAAACAGGGCGAAGACTCCGGCCATCGCGACCAGGAGCCGGTGTTCCTTCAATAGCTTCACGAACTACCCTCTCGCCGTGCTGCAAGCCGCCGTACCGCGCAAGTGTGTATTCGTCTCATAGACTGCTCTCACGTCGCTCGGGTGTCAAGTGCCTGGCCTTCAAAACGGCCGCAACACAATCAAAGAAACTCAACACGCAGGGCATACAGAGCCGGTACCATACCTCCAGGCCGCGCTTTTGGTCGGCGACGATTCCCGCACTCTTCAGCACTGTCAGGTGCTTCGACACCGTTGACATATCAAAACCAGCGATCTCGGTCAGATCACCTACGCAACGCTCGCCATCGGCCAACTCCTGCAAAATCAACAAACGGGTAGGGTGAGCCAGAGCCTTGAAGACATCAGCCCGGGCCTGGAGTTCTTTGATACGGCGGTTGTGGGTCTGTGTAGTCATATACTATTTGGCATTATAGCCAAGTAGTCCGGCGACGTCAAGACGTATATTCGCAGACTTACGTCAGGAACTAATGAGATGACGTCCTAGCGCCATATCGGGACCCGAATGGTCAGCGGTAGTCTCTCACTTGGCTAAACTGTACCCGACCAGGAAAGCGGACACACGCCAGTAGCCATAGTTGCCATCACTATCCTTGGGGCGGATGTCTTCGATGCGGAAGCGGAGGGAGTGGTCACCGCCGGTCAGATGATCGCTCAGGTCCAATTCCAGCGGCGCCACGATATCACCCGGGCACCAGCCGCTGCGACTGTAATCAGACGACCAGTAGCCGTCCGACCAGCGCTTGGTGTAGGGGTTGATGGCTCGGAACCGGCGACAGTCATCACGCCACGGTCGAAAGCGATAGACAACGACATCATCCACTGCGATGACATTGTCTTTGGGTTCAAATTCATCGGCCCCGCGACCGTCGGTGCAGTGGCCGGAGACATAGTAGTGAAGCATGACGCGGTCGAGGCCAGGCGGGACGTTGACGGCTACGGCAACACCGGTGTCGGCCATATGCTCGCGATCAAAAGAGGGTTCGTAGAGCAAACCGTAGATCCAGACGGGAGCCACGCGATTCGTGTCGGTTTGAAATTCCAACTCGAAATCCATTGTCCAGGCCGGGCTCACCCAGGTATCTATGAAGGCGGTAATAGTGCATGTTCCGGCGAGTAGGGGCGCCAGATGGGACACATCAACTTCGTATTCCGTGAAACCACCGTAGGCGGTAATGAACTTGACGATTTCGATATCCGCCTGACCCGGTACCGCCAGTCGGACATTGCCGGCCCGGTCCCATTTGTCGTGAACAGACAACGCATCCATGGGTATAGGGTGAATTGCCAGGCGGGCAGTGATGGTCACGGTCGAATCAAACGACGGCAACTCGATCGTCCGTGATATCTCGCGACCGTTATCGGAGGCTGTGATATCATCGGCTGAAGCCGAGGCAGCGCGTTCGGGAGCGAAGTGGATGTCGGCCGCCTCGAAGACCCGGACGATCACCCGCTCGGCGGCGACGTTGGCTCCACAGAACCATAGGATGCCGGCCACAATGACGGTGACTCTGGTGATGTTGTAGACTGACTTTCGATACATGCTTCCCGCCTCAATCCCAGCTTAGTTTGCAGGTTGTAATCTCGAACGGCTGTAACTCCAGGGCGATAGAGTCATCCACTCCAATCGGCTCGGCGATCGGACGTTCAAGCAGATCCACCGGGGTCAGGGTACCGCCGCTACGCTCCACTGTTAGTCGTCCGCGCGAGACAGTACCGTTGGTCTCCACAATGCGCAAAACCACATCGCGACTCCGTTCGTCCACTTTGACAACTTCCAGAGAAAGCCCGTTGCCCTCGATTTGCCAAGGTAGGGCCGTTCGCTCGGTGCGGTAGTTTGCGATAACCAGCGGCGGTCGATTGAGAGCAGCCGCCTCAGCCATAACACCTGATGCCGTCAGTGATCCGTGATGCGGCAACAAAGCATAGGTGAAGCTGTGTCTTGTCTGATCGGCATCGGGATCGGGATAGGTCGGTGAGCGCAGCAGGCACAGGTCAATAGTCTGATGAAGCACTTTGTAACCATACTTGCAGTCGTTGAGCAGCGCCACTCCATAATCAGGTTCGGACAGGTCGGCATAGCGGTGACCGACAACCTCAAAACGCGCCCTATCCCATGACGAATTGCGATGATTGGGGCGACGTACGTAGCCATACTGGATGTCGAAGGCGGCATGATCGGTCTGGACGCTAACTGGAAACGACACCCGAAGCATTTTGTGTTTGGCCCGCCAATCAACGCCGGTGACGAAATCCAGCCGCTTGCTGAAGCGGCCGAGTTCGACCAGCTGCGTAATGTCGCACTCGCCGATACGGAGTTTGAAATATAGCGATTGCTGGATGTCACCAACCGTTCGCAGGGGCTGCCCCCGACTGACCGCCTTGTCCACCACTACTTGCTCATAGGCCAGGTCGATATCCCAGGCATCCCAATCGTTGGGGTGATCATCATAGAGAGTCAAAACGTTACCGCTGGCGCCGTCGACCAGGACCTGACGATCATACTCTTTGTCATACGCTTGAGTCAACTTACCGTCAGCACCAAAGACGTACCGAATCAATTCGTTTTCTAATACCAACTCCTCGTCACTAGTGGTATGTAATCCCCCCGGCTGGGACCGGCGAATGACCGCGAATGAGTGCGGCGGCACCAAGGCCTCGACCAGGCTCCGCTGGGGTTCATGCTGTACCGGTAGTGGATGATCATCGGCATCAACGACACCGTGCCCCCGCCAGCTCTGGGGAAGATCCATCGCCCCACGGATTGTGTACGACGTGCTGTTGAATAGGATCATGTGGTCGGTGCTGGCCTGCCCCGACAACTCCATTGCGCGTTCGATCAGTTCGTGGCACTGCCGTCGACAATCGCTGAGTTCAGATTCCGTTTGGTGATAGACGGAGGTGATACTCGAACCCGGGATGATGTCGTGAAACTGGTTTCGCAGGACTATCTTCCAGATGTTGTCCAATCGGTCGCGAGGGTAGCCGTCGGGATGTAGCGACCACAACATCTCCACCTGCTGCAGAAGGTTTTCAAGTTGACGGTTCAGCTTCTTGGTGCGAGCCTGGGTTGTGAGAGTCCCGCGATGCAATTCCAAGTACAGTTCACCGCAATAGGTCGCCAGTTGGGGACGGTATGCCTCCAGGCGTCCAAAAAACTCATGCGCGGTACCAAAACTCACCTTGGGCGCGCCTTCAGTGTCGGCCATCCTCCGGCCCAGTTCGATATTCTCTTCCTTAGGGCCGCCGCCGCCATCACCCACGCCAAAGAGACTTATAAACTCGTCAATGAAGTGGCCCTCTTTGAATCGATCCGAAGCGCCGATTAGTGAATCGGAATCGAGCTGGCTGTTATAGTTGTTTTCAGGGGGAAAGTGTGTCAGTATTTCACTGCCGTCTATACCTTGCCATACAAAGGTATGATGAGGAAATTCGTTGTACTGATTCCAGGACAGCTTCTGCGTCAGAAAGTAGTTGATGCCGGATCGTTTCATGATCTGCGGCAGGTTGGCGCTATATCCAAAAACATCCGGCAGCCACAGGTTGTCGACCTCGACACCAAACTCATCCGCGAAGAAGTTTTTGCCCAACAGGAATTGGCGGACCATCGATTCGCCGCTGATAACATTGCAGTCTGCCTCCACCCACATCCCCCCCTGAATCTCCCATCGACCAGACTTGACCGCCGCCTTGAGGCGCCGATAGAGATCCGGGTAATGCTCCTTGATGAAGGCATAGTGTTGGGCCGAGGACGCCCCAAAGACATAATCGGGATAGCGGTCGATGAGGTCTAGTTGGCTGGCAAACGTGCGCGCGCATTTGCGGATGGTTTCATCGACCGGCCATAGCCAAGCGGTATCGATGTGGGCATGCCCCACCGCCATGACTTTCAGGGCCGTTGCATTAGCAGGTCTGAATAACTCGTCACGAATCAAATCAGAAGCGGCAGCGGCCGCTTCGTTGTCGGCATAGTAAGCATCGATAGCCCGATCGGCGGCATGGATCAGCCGCCTGCGACGGACGCTCGGCTCCGGCAGAGCCTTTATCATCCCCAACACCAAACGGACATCGAGCCAGAGCTGCCAACGCGCTTCGTCAAAACAGCAGAGTTCGGCGGCATCGATACTCGCTTCGTACCGCCCGTATCGGTTGACCGCATCAGCCGCGGGATCGGCTACGGTGTACAAACCAAACAAGCCGCTAGCGCTCGCTTCAATCCAGAGTTCTATCGTCTCGCCGCCGCGGCAGTCGCAAACCAGGCGTACGATATCGCGGGCAAAGGAATTGTCGAAGACCGAGCCGTTACTGATTCCCTGAACAAGCTTGCCGGTGGCATCATGCACCAGCCCTTCCCCTCCCAAATCTACGTGAGCCACAACCGAGCCACCCGCCCAGTCATCGGGGACAACTCCTCGCAAACAAATCCAGGCCCGTTCAAAACTGCGCCCCCATTTGTCCCCGAGCGTCATTTCAGTTAGACGCGAGTGTCTTGCCTCGGCGAAGGTAGCGGCGGCCTTGTCGGCCCGGAACACAGTCAGCGGCTGTCGCCGGCCGAGTATGCCCGGCACCAGCCGAGTGCGGAAGCGTTCGATCCGAGTGATCGTTGTTTGTCGAAACTTATCTTCCATCGCCAATCACTCCGAGCTAGCCGGCTTGATAAAACCATCGTCGCTGTCGTCACGTTTCATTATGCGCAGGCGGGAGATCATCCGCTTGAGATCGCGGAAACCTCCGATGGCGAACCATACAATGACCACGGCGGCGACAGCTATGTGGATTTGTAAATAGATGCGCCAAAACTGCATCCAGGAATCATCGGTCGAATCGTGAGTAAGATTGTAGACAGTACCGATCAGGAACACCAACGTCCAGCCGCCCGTCCAGAAGTAGTTCATGATGTATATGAACTTGTCACCGCGCGTGAACTCCTTGCCCATGCCTAGCATCTTCCAGCCGCGTGACGGCACCGCCTCGATGATATCGGTCTCGTCTTTGATGGCATACCTGCCCCGATTGAGCAGCTTGTCCAAATCAAAGGCTGGTCGCCTGCCCAGCAACGACACGATGACATAGACGACCGATGCGCCGAACATGCTGATCATCCAGAACCACTGGCCGTTGATAAAGAAATCATCAACGATCTGATGAGTGATGATGCCGCCCACGGCGATCCCGGAACCGGTGATCATAGCTGCCCAGGCCGCGGCTGTGGAACCACGTTTCCAGTAAAGCCCGCCGATAATAACGGCACCGGAGCCGCCGGCGAAAATCGCCCCGGTGATAGCAAAAAACAAAAAGATGTACTGACTTTGCTTAAACAGCAGGCTGAAACAGAAGATAAACACAGCTACAAAGGCGATCGATAGTCTCAGGATTCTCAGATGCTGCCGGGACTCGAAGGGTCTTTTTCGCAAAGGCAGAATGACATCCTGGACAAAGATGCTCCCCCATGAATGGAGGTAGGAATCGTGGGTGCTGATAGACGCCGCCAACATCACCGCCACAAAGGCGCCCATAATCCCTTTGGGCAGAATGTGTGACAGCACCAGGGGAACTCTTAGCTGACTCCGAACCGCTTCGGAGTCAAGCGGAGCGATGACCCCTTCGACCGCCTGAGCAATGCTCGAAAAGTCGACGTGGTTGAGGACGGTATAGGCAACGATGGGGATAAAAAGAAACAAAAGCGTCTGCGGCAGTCCCCGCCAACCGGCCAGAACACCGGCCATTTTAGCCTCATGGGCGCTCTTGGCCGAGGCGTTGTAGCCCTGAGTACCCTGCCACGACATGGTGTTGTACATGACACCACAAATCCCCACCAGGAAGTACCAGAAATTGAAGTCCTCGACCTGCGAAGTCTCAAAGGGGTTGATCAGCGAGGCGTCCTGCGGCGCTGCCGCCAGAGCGGCCTGGATGTCGCCCCATTCAAAACTGACAAAGCAATAGATCAGCATTATGACAAAAACAACATTGACAAAGAACCCCTGGAAGAAATCGGCGATGATAATGGCTATTTGTCCGCCGGCCAGGACAAAATACACGGAGATGGCCAAAAGAACGAACATCACCAGCGGGAAGGTCGGGATCTCCATGCCACCAAGCACCAGATTGTGTGGCAGTCCGCAGAAGTAGATGAAGAACCGCGCTCCGACAGCCGGGAAAATGCCGAAATTGACAATCCCCGACAGGAAACAGATCATGCCGGCAGATACTCGAAAGCGACGGCTGTAGCGTTTTTCAAAATACTGTGCCAAGGTCAGGCATCGGGTTTGGCGAAAACGGTAGATCACCCAGCCCGAAACGGTGATGATGAGAATAACCAATGACATGGTCATGCCCCACCAGGCCATCGAGAAACCGGCGATCAGGTTCATTTCGAGGTTGCCGACGACCGTAATAGCACCCAGTCCGGCCACACCGCTGGCAACACTTATGACATAACGCCCGGCCGAGCGTCCGGCGGCCAGAAAGTCGGCTACACTTCTCATCAGGCGTCGGCTGGCTTCGACCGAGAAGATCATCAAAGCCAGGACGACGAATACTATGGTCCAGTCAACCGCAGATAGATTCATGAGGATTTGAATGCTTGGCTCGCCGAAGCCGCGAGCCGTGTCGGAAAACAGGTTGAATTTAGCATCTGGTCACAATGATACAATATCGCATGATGTCTGTCCAAGCCCAAAATGAGGGATGGATTACGGTTGCTCGGTTTCCGGCGCATGACTCCTCTGCCATAGTCGCCCGTCCTGTCGGATGAGCAGTTCGGTGATGCCACCGACACTCAACAGACCGGCTTCAAACCCATCGGGCGAAACCGATATCGCCGGCGGCCAGACGAAGCCGGGCGTCTCGACCTTGGTCATATTGAGTTTGCTGAGGCTGGCTGTGAATCGCCCACGCCGCTGGTGGAAGTCACGCTCGGCGTAGTACAATCGCCTCAAGGCCCAACGGGCCTGAGCATCGACGGGCGGACTGAACTCAATAGCAGCCGAGCCGACTACGGAATCGGAGAACTGAACATAACCCCACATTTCCGGATAATGCATGGCTATCAATCCCTGCGGTGACCAGACCCAGTTGTCCTCCGGCAGGGTCTTGCCGGTCAGAGTATCCTTGCGCTTGACACACTCTCCGGCCACCGTATCCATGTGCCACTGTACGCGGGAGAAATTGACCCGCCACTGATCACCGTCCTCCGGCGGCGTCGGGCGATGAGCACATTCGGCCAGAACCGACCAGGGAACGGCCATCTCGACCGACCAGCCACGATCAGTATCGCGGGGATTGTTGATGGTGCCATCAACATATACGGCCGTCCGCAAGCCACGAATATCCCAGGCGTTCACCGCCGGCGCGCCATCACGGTAAGGCTTGAGCAGAAGCAAATCCCACTCGGTTCCCAGGGCGTTGATTTCGAGTTCATAATATTCGTGGCTGTCACCGTCGGGGTCGATAAACAGTTCAAAATCGTTGTCGTGGTAAATGACGGCGTCGCGGGCAATCAACTTCGCCCAGACGTCCGGCTCTTCCATGTATGCCGCCACATAGAAGTAGGTACTGTCCCAGAGCATTTTGGCTTTGGTCTGATAACGTGGCGGCGGCTTCAGATCACCTTCAATATCTACAAACAGATCGGTCCAGGCAGCTCGTTGCCAGGCGATTTCATCCAGATGCCCGTCGATCACCAACGGCTGCTCGACTCGAGAGCAAACGTATTGGCGCGGCGCGAATTCTATCCGCGGGACAGGAAAGGCGGAATCGCCCGCGACCGCAACCTGCTGATCAGCCCGATGACCACAGCCGCAGAGAAACGCTACCAGAGCCAAAACCGGTGAAACTCTCTTCCACATATTGCTAATCCTCCGAAGCGGATAATCTAAAGGCTACAGGAGCAAGATTCAAGCGCTGAAGAACTTCCTGGGCAGATTCCTTCGTGCGCGAGTCGGCGCCCCACATGATGAAGAAACGAAATTCATAAAATCCACCCAATCCAGCGCCAAAGTTGGTTTCCCAGTAATTGGTCATGAGCCAGGCGTACGGTAGCGCGGAGTCGGGTGCCGGACAATTCGGGTCGTGCAGCCGGCGAATTCCGTTTTCCAACGGACCCAGCTGCAGCAGGTTGCTGTCGAGCATAGCCACGGCGACACCAATATCGGGAGCAACTGCTGCAAAGCCATCCTGCAGGCTATAATAGTCAATCAGCGTGCCCGGAATCTGGTCGATCCGCGGCCTCAGCATCCCCCCCGCCTTATGCAGCCAAATCTGCGTATCTTCACTATCAAGGCCGAACGGCAATGACAAAAACAGGTTCTCCGGCTGCCAATCCTGGTCCTTTGCGAGGCGGACGGTCACATCCACCCGGGGCCACAGTCTGTAGGCCCGCAGCATGATTCGCGCATCCGAGATCCCCGGCGCGGAGTACTTGAGTTCAGCCGTGCAAAACAGATCGCCATCGTCGGCAAGGCGGGCACTCTCAAAGGTGGCGACCCTGCGGATGACCTCCTCCCCCTTGCGATTTAGCCCCATGGCTCCCCGGACAGAACAGACACCGTCGGTTATGTGAGCAGGAGTCAGTTCGTGGATGAGGGCAAAAGGAGCGTGAACCCGATCGCGGCGCAGCAGGCTACGGCCACTTGAATTGTCGATCCACTCGTTGATACCGTCGCCATCGCGCCACCGGATTTGCACAAACGGTGTCGTGAGCTGGTCGATCGGTCCGACGTCTGGATGGTCGCTATCATTCGCCGGTTGGCAGGAGCGGGCGGGGTCGATTGGATCGAGCTGAATGTCCATCGACCCGTGCTCGGCCAGCGTCACCGGCACACCGAAGGCAATCCCACCCGGTTCGTGATCGGTTTGAACCGTCAACTTCTCTCCGGACTCAACCACCGTCGCACCTGCCCCTCCATGCAGTCCGAGTTCGTGATACTCATAGTGCCCGACTGTCAGACGCGCCACGCCATCCAGTTGGTGATCATAGGGATTCACGACCCGGAAGACTAGCGGCCGTCCCGGCGTCAAACCTGATTTGCCACAAAGACGCAGCCGGCGCTCCAGCAAACGGTGGCTTTCATCGGATGCTCGCGCCGCATAGGCCTGCTTAGCGGCTGAGATCGCCAGGGTAGGAAACGCCCACGGTGACGACATCGAATCGGCATGGCTGAAAGTGTGTTCGGCGTAGAGAGCCAGGTTGGTTTCTATCTCGGAGATCTCCCCCGCCGTCACCCCGCCACCAGTATCTGTCAGTGATCTTACGGTGTGAAGAGTGCGCTGCGCCTGGCGAAAAAGCCGGGTACCATTCGGAAAAGAAGCAGCGCCATCGGTCCACCAGTCCGGCCAATCGCCTCGATACACCGGCAACTCGACCGCTGTCCGACGCAATAAATCAAAGAACTGCGAAAGGGTGACCATCTCGATCCGGCAGACATCAGCGTGCTCCTCATTCCATCGCCCGGCGCAGGCGGCGATGGCGGCATTGGGCGGGCCATTGTCGGTGCGTAGCCCGGAAATCATGACCGGCACAAACTCAAACGGGTAGTCCTCCCGCTCCAGGCGCTCCCAAAACCGGGGGATGCGCCTTTGAGCCACGGTCCAATGATCTTTGAATATCAGGTCGGCATCACAATCATCTTTGATTGTGTAAGATGACACCGCCGCCGGGGCCAGACCCAGTTCATTGCCATAATGATAATGCTCGCCATTGAACACTAAAATGCGACGGCCAGTCGGACTCTCCCACCAAAAGGGCACAAAACGCTTTCCGAGCGGATACATACCGTGATGAGTGTGGATGCAGGTGATGAGGTTGATGATGTCGTTTTGCGCGAGGGCCTCGGCAAATCCCCAACCAAAACCATTGATGTCGGCGGTCATGGCCGAGTCAACCGAGACGCCTATGGATAGACCATAGTCGCGTGCCCTGGCGGTGACATTGGTCAGAGTCGTCATGTCCAGCAGTTCGCTGAAATTAAGGTAGTTGCCGGATAGACCGATGCGGCCGTCAGCTACTGCTCTGGCAAGAGCCCCTTTTTCATCCTGACCGGCCACGGACAGAAAGCGTTCGACGCCCCAGAAGGTCTCGCAATTCCACACAAAGCCTGCCTCGGGATCACGGGCGATTATCGCCAGGGCCTGACGAATGAAGTCGGCCTGCCACTGCTCAACCGTCGATTGCAGGGCCGTATAGCCGACATCGGTATGTGAGTGGTGAATCAGCAAGAGACGCCGTCTACCTGAATCGATATCAGGCATCGGTCGCTCCCGCGTAGCCGGCTGCGATCAACTCACCGACGGCAGCCGAGGCCATGGCGACTACGGTATCAGCGGCCCCGTAGTAGATGCGAACTTCGGCCTCATCCGGAGCAACGTCACCGTCTTGATAGCCCGCTACCACCGCTCCCGAGGGGAACACCACGTTGGGTACCTGGCCGGTCAACTCGTACGGCTCGCGGGGTTCTAAAATATTGTACCGTCCCCGCGCCAGCACCCGGTTTGGATTTGTACGGTCCAGCAACGCCACCCCTGCCTGATAGATATTGGCGGCGGCGAAATGTGTGGCTACTCCGTGGTAAATCACCAGCCAGCCGTGTTTGGTCAGGATCGGCGGTGGACCGGCGCCGATCAGTTCGTCCCAGAAGTGAGGTCGACCCTCCATGACACAACCGACCGGCGACCACTTGAGCAAATCATCAGAGGCCGACAGCCAGACCTGATCGCCGGTACTCGGCCCGCCCGGAGATTGAACCCGGTTGGGACGGTCCAGTCGAAGGTAGCGGCCGCTGAACTTGACCGGAAACAAGACCGCGTTGCGGGTGTCGGTCTCGGATATCACTCCCAGAAATTGGAATTGGTTGAAATCTCTGGTTCTGGCCAGGCCGACTCGGCAGCCGGAAGCAGTATCCATGGCCACGGTTATGTACCAGCTCCCCTCAAGATAGGTAATTCGCGGATCATATACATGGAACAGTTCGGTCGCCTCCGAATCGAGACCGTCAAAGACAACCGGTTCAGGATGAATATCAAACTTGAGGCCATCAACCGAGCACGCCTTCATGAGGTATGTCTCGCGGCCACGGTTTTGCACGCGCAGAAGGAGATGAACCTGGCCATCGACCACGGTGGCACCGGGATTGAAGACCGACGAGACGTCGGTCAAGGCCTCGGTCGCCGCCGGTATATCGGCGCGGGTGATCAGCGGATTGGCTGGGTACCGTTTAAGCAACTGGTTTCCTTTGTCTATCTGAGAAGATGATAGCAAAATCTGCCGCCGACGCAAAACTGAATTCTGATAAAACCTTCCTGATCTTCCCAAGGAGGTCTTGGTAGAATCCGGTTGCGATAGTATATTTGACGG
>JBDRES010000073.1:0-4122 GCA_043819515.1 bacterium | reverse complement strand
GGCAAGGAAGTGATGATCATCACCAACGATGCCACTGTCAAAGGCGGCACCTACTACCCGATGACCATCTTGAAGCATGCTCGCGCCCAGGCGATTGCGGAAGCGAACCGGCTGCCCTGTATCTACCTGGTCGATTCCGGCGGGATCTTCCTGCCGCTCCAGTCAGGGACCTTTCCGGACAAGGATCACTTCGGGCGGATATTCTATAATCAGGCTCGCATGTCGGCCATGGGGATACCGCAGATATCGGTCGTGATGGGTTCATGCACGGCCGGAGGCGCCTACCTGCCGGCCATGTCGGACGAGACTATCCAGGTGCGCAAGCAGGGGACGATTTTCATCGGCGGTCCGCCGCTGGTCAAGGCCGCCACCGGCGAAGTGGTCACCGCCGAAGAACTCGGAGGCGCCGATGTCCATTGCCGCACCTCGGGAGTCAGCGATCATTACGCCCTGAACGATGAACACGCGATCCAGCTGACCCGCAACATTGTTGAGAATCTCAACACTACGGCCAAGTTCCCGCTTGATCGCACGTCGCCGGAAGATCCATACTACGATCCCGAGGAGCTTTACGGCGTCGTCTCCAATGACATCCGCAAGCCGTTTGACGTTCGGGAAGTGATTGCCCGCATCGCTGACGGTTCCCGTTTCCACGAATTCAAGGAGCTTTACGGGACTACGCTGGTGACCGGGTTTGCGCGGATCCACGGTTATCTGGTCGGCATCATAGGCAACAATGGAGTGCTGTTCAGCGAGTCGTCCCTCAAGGGGGCGCACTTCATCGAGCTTTGCACCGAGCGAAAGATCCCTCTCATATTTCTGCAGAACATCTCCGGTTTTATCGTCGGGCGTCAGTACGAAGCGGGTGGCATTGCTCGTGACGGAGCTAAGATGGTTCACGCCGTGGCCAACGCCGACGTGCCCAAGTTCACCGTCGTGATCGGTGGCTCTTACGGCGCCGGCAACTACGCCATGTGCGGTCGCGGCTATTTCCCGCGCCTGATGTGGATGTGGCCCAACTCCAAGATCTGCGTTATGGGTGGCGAGCAGGCCGCCGACGTGCTGGCGACAGTCAAGGTCAAGCAACTCGAAAAGCAGGGGCAGAAGCTCTCCGAAGAGGATGTCAAAGGCATCCGTGAGCCGATCATCGAGAAGTACGAATCGGAATCGTTGCCATATTACTCTGGCGCCCGCATCTGGGATGACGGCATAATCGGATTCACCGAGACACGCCAGGCGCTGGCGCTGGGGATTTCGATGTCGCTCAACGCGCCGATCCCGGATCAGCGGTATGGTATTTTTAGGATGTAGGGTGGTGACACTATGAGCTACGAGACTATCAAGTACGACATAGACGGCCGCATCGCCCGCGTGACTTTCAACCGACCGGGAATTCACAACGCCTTCAATGGGACCGTCATCACCGAGATGGCCGACGTCTTTGATCGAATCGCAGGCGATGACAGTTTGCGAGTGGTGCTCTTGACCGGCCAGGGCAAGTCGTTTTGCGCCGGGGCCGACCTCAACTGGATGCGGGGTGTGATCAAGCAGTCGTTCGAAGAAAACCTGGCCGAATCTAATCTCCTGGCTGAGCTCTTCTGGAAAATCTACACCTGTCGGTTGCCGGTCATCGGTCGTATCAATGGCGCCGCCATCGGGGGTGGGACCGGCTTTGTGGCGGTGTGTGATATTTCTATCGCAGCGCGCTCGGCAAAATTCTCGTTCAGCGAAGTCAAGATCGGCGTCGTGCCGGCCTGCATCGGTCCCTACGTTGTCAAGAAGATGGGTGAAGGGAAGGCCCGCGAGTTGTTTATTACCGGTGAGCGCATGAACGGTGACCGCGCCTATGAAGTAGGTTTGGTAAATTTCGTGGTCGACGATGAGCAACTGGACGACGCCGTCAATGCTCTGATCAAGTCGGTTCTATCGTCAGGCCCTAAGGCAGTAGCCATGGCGAAGAATCTAGTAAGCGCGGTGCCGGGTATGCAGCCCGAACAATTCAAACCCTTCACGGCTGAGATGATCGCCAAGCTGCGAGTATCCGACGAAGGACAGGAGGGAATGGACGCGTTCCTTAACAAACGTAAACCAAATTGGGTGATCAACGATTAAGAGAATCCCAAGGAATTGACATAGATGGAAAAGCTGTTTAACAAAATTCTGGTAGCCAACCGATCTGAGATCGCCGTGCGCGTTATGAACGCCTGTCGCACTCTGGGGATTCCGTCCGTCGCGGTTTACTCCGATGCGGACGTTAAGGCCAAGCACAGGCTATATGCCGACGAGGCGGTCCATATCGGCGCCCCACCGCCGCGCGAATCATATCTCGACATCAACAAGATCATCGAGGCTGCGAAGGGCGCCGGTTGCGATGCGATCCATCCCGGCTATGGCTTTTTGGCCGAGAATCCTGTTTTCGCGAAGCGGTGCGCGGACGAGGGCATTACCTTCATCGGTCCCACGGCGGAGGCGATTCGTCTTCTGGGTAACAAGGTCGAGTCGCGGGTGAAGATGGCTGACGCCGGCATCCCGCTCATCCCCGGCATGAAGGGTGCTGAAAGCGATCCGCAAGTTTACCTCAAAGCAGCGGCTGAGGCAGGGTATCCGGTCATGATCAAAGCGGCCGCCGGTGGTGGTGGTAAGGGCATGCGCGTCGTGCACAGCGCCGATGAACTGACCGAGGCTCTCGAAGCCGCCCAGCGTGAGGCCAAAAACGCTTTTGACGATGACACCGTCTACCTCGAGAAGTATATTGTCAACCCGCGCCATATCGAGTTTCAGGTGATGGCCGACACGCATGGCAATACCGTCCATGTCTTCGAGCGTGAGTGTTCGATCCAGCGACGGCATCAGAAGATCATTGAAGAAACCCCCAGTGTGGCGCTCGATGATGCCACGCGGGCGAAGATGGGCGCCGACGCGGTCAGAGTCGCCCAGACCGCCGGTTATGTCAACGCCGGTACGGTCGAGTTCCTTCTTGACGAAAGCGGCAACTACTACTTCCTGGAAATGAACACCCGCATCCAGGTCGAGCACCCGATTACCGAGATGGTTACCGGTACGGACTTGGTTGTCGAGCAGATCCGCGTTGCTGCCGGGCTGCCCTTGGCGGATCACTTCAAACATCTGAATCAGCGTGGACACGCTATCGAGTGTCGTATCTATGCCGAAGACGGCGAGAACAATTTCATGCCGTCGATCGGACGAATCCTGCACTACTCGGAGCCGACCGGGCCGGGCATACGGGTCGACTCCGGAATCGTCCAGGGCGTCGAGGTCACCATCGATTATGATCCGATCCTGGCCAAGCTGGTGGTTCATGCGCCCACTCGGGACATGGCTATCGACAAGATGATCAACGCTCTCAACAACTACAAAATTCTCGGCGTCAAGACCTCCAAGAAATTCATGATTGACTGCATGAACCACAAGGCGTTTCGGGCCGGCCTGACCTATACCGACTTCATAGAAAAACACATGGGCGATCGCGACACCAACCGTGAGCAATTTCGCGAGCTGGCCGTGGCGGCTGCAGCCGCGGCCTCGCTTGGCGGACGGCACCAAGTCGCCGGCGGTGGCAATGAGGCGACCAAGGCGCCTTCGGTGTGGGAGACTATCGGCGACTGGCAGATCGGAGAGTCGATCCATGAGTAATCTCGATTTTCTATATGATGGCGAGGCGGTCACGGCAAGTTGTGATCGCAACGGCTCGGATCTCGTAGTCCAGGTGGGGGAAAAGCAGTTCACCCTCACGCCGGCAGGCGACAACCTGTATTCCACCATGCTCAACGGTCACCGCTGCATCATCGGCGCGGTGCGCGAGAAGGGGACTTTTCACATCGATGTTGATTCGGTCCTGCTCGAAGTCAGCGAACCATCCGAGGACGGCATTGCCGGTGGCGCCGGTGGACTGATCGGCGAGAAGGACAAAATCTTCGCACCGATGCCGGGCAAGATTGTCAAGATTCAAGTGGCCGTAGGTGACGCTGTGGTCGAGAAGCAGCCGATGGTGATAGTCGAAGCCATGAAAATGGAGAACCAGGTCATATCGCGCGCGGCGGGTACAGTTAAAGCGGTCAATTTCGCCGCCGGTGACCAGGTCGACACCGAATCCCCGATTAT
>JBDRES010000072.1:0-33594 GCA_043819515.1 bacterium | reverse complement strand
GCGATAGCATCAGCCCCGTTCACGGGCAGGCCGCCTCCGGGCGCACCGAACAACCCGTTGCCCAAGGCCTTACCTATCCTGTAGGTCGATCGACCATCAAGCTACCCACTTGCGGCCGATTCCTTTAACTCGCATTTAGGTTTCGGTTGTATCCTCGTTTGCTGCCGCGACGGAGAGACCCGGCAGGAGAACCATACGTCCTCAGCTACAGCCTGAGGTGCCGCCGCAGGTCTCGCATTTTAGACAAGTGCCGTTGCGGACCATTGTGAACTGGCCGCATTCACTGCACATGTCGCCTTCATACCCTTTCAATCTTGCGGTTCGGATGGCTTCGTGGATTCTCTGGTTTGCTGTCGCTGTACCAGTAGCCGATTCTGCCGTTGCGACATACTCAAGCACCGCCTCCGTGCGCGCAATTTTCGCATCTGTAGCCTGATTCTCCACCGACTGACCATTCCCGCTTCCTCCAGTGGTTTCCTTACCGGCATTACCATGGCCGTTCCCGTTGCCATTTCCGTTTCCGTTGCCATTTCCGTTGCCGTTACCGCCCGAACTGAGTTTCAAATGGTTGGTGCGGATGTCGGTTTCGGTGCGGCTGGCGCCGGCTTGGGCTTCGGACTGGACTAAGATCGGCTCGGTCTCATCCTCCCACAGGGCCCGCTCTTCGCTGGGTTCACCGAGGGTGTCCCCGCGCAGATCTTCATCGGACACATGGGCCAGGTCGGTGCGACCGAGATAGGTAATTGCCAATTCCCTGAATATGTAGTCGATAATCGAAGTTGCTCGTTTGATGCGCCGGTTGCCGTTGACCACTCCATTGGGTTCGAACCGGCTAAACAAAAACGCGTCCACGTATTCCTCCAGCGGCACGCCATGCTGCAAGCCCAGCGAGATGGCGATAGCGAAGGAGTTCATTAGTGAGCGGAAGGCCGCTCCTTCACGGTGCATGTCCAAGAATATCTCACCCAGCGAACCATCATGATATTCGCCGGTGCGCAGATATAGTTTGTGGCCGCCGACCACGGCTTTTTGGGTATAACCGGCTCGCCGCTGGGGCAGCTTACGACGCCGCGCCAAGTAGCGGTAGATCAGTTTCTTGGTGACCTTTTCGGCTGCCTCGCCGGCGGTCATCGTGATCGGCTCGTCCTCTTCGTCATCGGCAAACAGCGCTGCCGCCAGTGGCTGGGACAATTTGGCCCCGTCACGATACAGCGCCACCGCCTTGTTCATAGTCTGCCAGGCCAGAGAGTAGGCCCGCTTGACATCCTCGATCCGGGCTTCCGGCGGCATGTTGATGGTCTTGCTGATAGCGCCCGAGATGAATGGTTGCGAGGCGCCCATCATCCGTATATGGCCTTCGCACTTGATGCTGCGCCGACCCTTCTTGCCGCACCGACTGGCGCAATCAAATACGGCCAGATGTTCGTCTTTGAGATGCGGCGCTCCCTCCAGAGTCAGAGTACCGCAGCAATATTCATTGGCGACGTCGATCTGCTCGCGTGTGAAACCCAATTCCGACAACAGATCAAACTCCCAATCTTCGATGATGTCATCCGCCAAGCCGAGCGTCTCCTTGAGGAATTCATCACCCAGAATGTGCCGGGCAAAAGCAAAACGAATCTCAAAGGCATCAACCATCGCGTTTTCGACCTTTTGCAGATCTTCCTCATGAAAACCTTTGGCCAGCAGCGACTCATGATTGATGAAAGGCGCTCCCCTGAGGGTCTCGTGACCGGTGGCATAGGTAGTGATCTGTTTGATCTGCTCTTGGTTGTAGCCCAGCTTTTTTAGGGCCGGCGGCACCGAGGCATTGATGATCTTGAAATAGCCGCCTCCAGCCAGTTTCTTGAATTTGACCAGGGCATAATCGGGCTCGATGCCGGTCGTATCGCAGTCCATGACCAGACCGATGGTCCCGGTCGGCGCCACCACCGAGACCTGGGCGTTGCGAAAGCCGTAGATCTCGCCCAACTCCAAAGCGGCATCCCAAATATCCCGAGCCGAACGCACCACTTCCTCGGGCAGATAGTTGGGATTGATGCCGCACGGCTTGACTGTCAAGCCGACATACTCCGAGCGATCGGCGTTGTAAGCGGCCAGACGGTGGTTCCGAACCACTCGCAACATATCGTCGCGATTGCGATAGAAGGCCGAAAACGGTCCCAGCTCCTTGGCCATCTCGGCCGAGGTGGCATAAGCCTGACCGGTCAACAAGGCGCTCAAGGCTCCGCACCAGGCCGAACCTTCGGAAGAATCATACGGAATACCCATGCGCATCAGCAGCGAACCCAGATTGGCGTAACCCAATCCCAGCGTGCGGTACTCAAAGCTCCGTTGAGCAATCGCCTCAGACGGATATGAGGCCATCAAAACCGAGATCTCCAAGACGATCGTCCACAAACGGCAGGCATGTTGGAAACCTTCGACATCGTAGCTGCCGTCCTCGCGCAAAAACTTGACTAGATTGAGCGAAGCCAGGTTACAGGCGGTGTCGTCCAGGAACATATACTCCGAACAGGGATTGGAGGCGTTGATACGGCCGTCTTTAGGACAGGTGTGCCACTCGTTGATGGTCGTATCAAACTGCACGCCCCGGATCGGCGCAGGCCCAGGCGGCATTGCAGATCTTCTCCCACAACTCCCGGGCGGGAATGGTGCGAGCGATGGTACCGTCGGTACGACGAGTCAGCTCCCAATCGGCGTCGTTGTTGAGCTTGTCAAAAAACTCGTTGGGGATGCGAATGCTGTTGTTGGAGTTCTGGCCGGAAACGGTGCTGTAAGCTTCCGATTCCCAGTTGGTATTGAGCTGAATGAACTGGATGTCCTCGATGCCCTGCTCGGCCAGCTCCAGAACCTTCTTGAGATACTGCGGCGGCACGGCAAATTGCCGAGCAGTCTTCAAAGCCTGTTTCAGTTTTGGGTTCTTGACCGGATCAGCTTCCAGGCCGTCGCTGCCGTCGCCGGTCTTGATCCGGCAGGCGTTTACTATTTGCTTTATCTGCTGATCGATTATTCTGGAGCCCGCCACCATAGCGGCCACTTTTTGCTCTTCGATGACTTTCCAGTCAATAAACTCGACAATATCCGGATGATCGAGATCCAGGCAAACCATCTTGGCCGCCCGGCGGGTAGTGCCGCCCGACTTGATGGCCCCCGCAGCCCGGTCGCCGATCTTGAGAAATGACATCAAGCCCGATGACTGACCACCGCCGGAGAGTCTTTCGTTGGCACCGCGAAGACTGGAAAAATTGGTCCCGGTCCCCGAGCCGTACTTAAACAGGCGAGCTTCCCGGACCCACAAATCCATGATTCCGCCCGGATTGACCAGATCATCACCAACCGATTGGATAAAACAGGCGTGCGGTTGGGGGTGCTCGTAGGCGTTGCTCGCCCGGCTCATAGTGTGTGTTGTCGGATCAACAAAACAGTGACCGTTGGCCGGACCACTAATGCCGTAAGCCTGAAACAAACCGGTATTAAACCACTGAGGTGAATTGGGTGCGGCTACCTGGCTGGCCAGCATATAGCATAATTCATCATAAAACGCCTGAGCATCACTCTCAGATGCAAAATAGCCGTACTTTTCGCCCCAAAAACGCCAGCAGCCGGCCAGCCGATGGAAGACCTGCCGAGCGTCGCGTTCGCAGCCCATTTTCTGCCGGCCGTCATCGTTGGTGAGAATATTGCCCTGAGCATCATGCTCAGGCACGCCGGCCTTGCGAAAATACTTCTGAGCCAGGATATCAACCGCAACCTGTGACCAGCTCTTGGGAACATCTATATTGTCCAGTTCAAAAACAACCGATCCATCCGGATTTCGAATCGTAGACGAGCGCTTGGCGAAATCGATGCGGGCATATGGTGATTCACCATCCTTAGTGAAATAGCGCTGTACTTTCAACACTTTCCTCCTGTATCGTTCCAAACGACTGTCGAGCAGACTCATCCCTGATCTTGGGCCTGCAAAAGGCCTCGACAGCCGGACATTTACGGCGCATAACCTCAATAAAAGCCACTTACTGGAGGGATTCCCCTGTAAAAGTGGGACTTTCATTTCTGTGAAGGCAGCACAATATATTGTGCCTGCAGCCCAGTGCCATACAAAAAATTGTGTTTTTTTTAGATTTCCCGTAGCTGTATGAATGACAAAATCATAGCATGTAGAGCCCCTGACATACCGGACCGTACCGCGCCATCGGCTGCTTTGGTTCTAGTTATTGATTGCTGTAACTTATTACTGTTACCCATTCTACGGGGGCACCGTTTCTTAACACAAATCAACCAACAAGATATCAACACTGCGGTATCGCTTAAGGTATTGTTGGTTATAGCTTTATAGGTCATCGTCTCAGGGAATGTCGATGAACACCACATGATTGTGGATAACTTCGGCGGAAGAATCGCCAACCAGGAGAATTACTCCGCGATATCTGGCCCGAACCAAACACTATCGATCGCAAATCATGGCACCCACATTAATATATCCAAAAATTGATCCAAGGCACGGATAAAACCGGGTCCGCCAAGGCCTGACGAAACTCGCCTGCGTCGTCCCCTGGGCCGGGCAGCCGGCCGATAAGACCTGTATACGACAGTCATTGGCCGGTTTTCTTGACTCCAACAATTTGAAGTATTTTGCCATTTTCTTCTTGACAATATTGGCCTTTGAGTTATCTTGGTTGTGCAATCGGAAAGTGTTACTCTTTCTGTGGATTACCTAATATCGTCCACCCAGGCAGGCCACGCACCTGCTTGGGTTTTTTTATTGGGTCAGGTATTTTTGACACCCACCTGCTTGGGTTTCTTGCCAATTAGAGTTCTTCTCGGCCACCTGCCAGAACTCCTCTGGAGCCGATTACCTGCCACGCCGCCTTCCGGATACCCGACCCCTTGATTCCTCCCTTTACAGTCCGAACGCTGCCGGAGTTATCGTATCGAATAAGACACACTGTGTGTGTGCAATCAAGATTGACACCGCTCGGCGTCGACGGTAACTTACTGACCCATGAATACGCCCAACAAGCTCACTCTCCTGCGCATCATAATCGCCCCTATCTTCATGTATTTTTTCCTGCTAGAGAATTTCTACATGCGCTTGGTGGGACTGGTCCTGTTTGTTGTGGCTGCCTTGACCGACTTCGCCGACGGTTATTATGCTCGCAAATATGGTGTTATCACCGGGTTCGGGCGATTTATGGATCCCCTGGCCGACAAGATCCTGGTTTCATGCGCGCTGGTGTCCTTCATAGCTCTGCGCTATGTCTCGCCGCTGCCGGTGATGTTGATTATTGGTCGGGAGTTTGCAATCACCGGCCTGCGTCTGCTGGCCGCCTACCGCGGGGTGGTTATTCCACCTACCTGGTGGGCCAAGGTTAAGACCTTCTTGCAGTTGACCGCGGTCGGGCTGATTATCGGATATGTCTCGCTAATCTCGACCTTGGAGCACCTGCAAAGCCCGCTACTGGCCAACCTGCAATTCGATCATTATTTCTGGTTCAATTCGCTGCTCTGGGCGGCGGCGGCAGTGACGATCTGGACCGGCATAGACTACATTGTCAAATACTCCTTCATGATCAAGAGTGCCCTCAAATAGTAGGCGATATGAGAGAAACTATCATAAAGCTGATTGCCACCGGTCTTTACTCCGGCTACGGTCGCCCCTATCCCGGTACCTGGGGCACCATTCCGGCCTGGCTGATCGCGTTTTTTGTATTCAAGGGCGACCAGACTGTCTTAGCCGCGGCGGCCGTCGTGTGTACGCTGATATCAGTGTGGGCCGCCGGTGCCGCCGAGAAAATGTTTGGTCACGACGCCCGCAAGATCGTCATCGACGAATGGGCCGGGATGTTGGTCACGCTGATTCTGGTCCCTCACAACCTGATTGCATATGGGATTGCTTTTTTTGCTTTCCGCGGTTTTGATGTCTTCAAGTTTTTCCCCGCGTCGCAGGCGGAGAGTCTGCCGGGCGGATGGGGTGTCACCACCGACGATATTGTAGCCGGAATCCAGGCCAATGTCGCCGTGCATGCTGTCCTGTACGTCCTGATGATATGGGGCTATGTCGAAAGCTGGATGGTATAATTGTCTATGGATGCTGAGATAATCACCATTGGCGATGAATTGATCACCGGCCACACGATCGACACCAACGGACCGTTTTTGGCCCGCCACCTGACCGACATCGGTATCGCTGTAAAGCACTCAAGTTCGGTGGGGGACTCGCACGAGATGATCCAGGAGGCCATTCGTCACGCCTGGCGGCGCTCCAAAATCATTATCGTTACCGGCGGCCTGGGACCGACCGACGATGACATCACCAAGAAGGCGATTGTCAAAGTGTTCCGGCGGAATCTGATTTTCCATGAAGAGATATTGGACGATCTCAAGAGTCGTTTTGCTCAGCGGGGGATTGACATGCCCGCCATCAATCAAAATCAGGCTTTGCTGCCGCAGGGAGCCACCTTTTTCCGAAATGACATCGGGTCGGCGCTGGGAATATGTATCGCCGAAGAGGGACGCGTGTTTATTGCCCTGCCCGGGGTACCGTCCGAGGCGGAGCAGATCATGGTCGATGAGGTCGTACCCTATCTCCGGAAGCTGCGCAACCAGCGCCGATTGACGGTGGTGAAGTTGCGAACGACCGGGATTTTTGAGTCCAGGCTCAGTGAGCTGATCGGTCCGCAGACCAAACTGCCGGGCGGCGTCAAGCTCGCTTATTTGCCGTCGTATGGCGGCGTCGACCTGCGCATTATCGCCGACGGCGACACCGCCGAAGAAGCCGCCGGTCGCGCCAATGAACTGGCTCGCGAACTTCAGGCCAAGTGCGGCAAGTATATCTATGGCCGCGACGACGACACTCTCGAGGGGGTGGTTGGTCAACTCCTGCGCGATAACGACAAAACTATGGCGGTGGCGGAATCATGCACCGCCGGTCAACTGGGCATGCTGGTTACCGCCGCCAGTGGTTCCTCGGACTATTTCCTCGGCGGTATGATCGCTTATGCCAACCAGGTCAAGATCGACAAGCTGGCCATCCCCACTGAAATCATCGACAAACACGGCGCCGTCTCAGAAGAATGCGCGCTGGCCATGGCGCAGGGTTGCCGCCAGGTGTTCGGCAGCGACTATGCACTTTCGGTCACCGGCATCGCCGGCCCGACCGGCGGCAGCGATGACAAACCGGTCGGCACCACCTGGATCGGTCTGGCCTCGGCCCATACGGACACGGCCCGGCTTTTCAATTTCGGCAAAACCAGAGCCATCAACCGGGCACGGGCCGCCTATGCCGCTTTGGAAATGTTACGCCGCGAGATCCTGGATATCAAGTGATGCGTCTCTTTATCGCCACCCCACTATCATCCGACGTCGAACGTTACCTGGGTGAACTCATCGAGCAACTACGGCCGCACGGCGCCGGTGTGAAGTGGGTCAAATCAAAAAACATCCATCTGACTCTGCGCTTTTTGGGTGAGACCGACCAAGCGATGGTTCCAAAGATTACCAAGCTCATTGATCTGGTGGCCTCAGATTTTCCGGTAGTTACCTCCAAACTTGGCCGTGTTGGTGGTTTTCCCAACTTGCGGCGGCCACGGGTGATATGGGTCGGTCTCGAGGGCGGGGTAGAGACTTTATCAAAGATGGCTGATCAAATCGAACTCGGCCTGCGCGAATTACACTTTGAGCCGGAGAAGAAGGGCTTCAAAGCCCACTTGACGTTGGGCCGGGTGCGTGATCATCGGCAGTTGGGCGATCTTGCAGAGAAACTCCAATCGCCCGAGCCGAAAAAAGTGCCTGTGGCACCTGCGGCACCTGTGATATCCGCGGCACCCGTGGTTATGCTGGATAAGATTGTCCTGTTTAAGTCAACCCTGACCCCGCAGGGTCCGGTCTACGACCGCCTCCACGAATCGCCGCTGGGCCAAGAGCGGTTCGGGGATTGAGCGAGTCAACGTGGCTCAGACCCCTGCCCCGAATCCAAGGTAGGTCGAAACCCCTGCCCCGAAGGGGTCGCGCAGCGAGGTTTCGACACTTGACCGCAACAGCAGGCGACGTTACCTTATCGCCGTGATCAACATCAGACACTGTAGATGCCGTGTTGTATGAGGAATGTAGAAACCGCTTAACCATTGTTCTGCGTCATGAAGACGCCTGTGGACTCCTGTGGACTAATGAAGCGATTGCTTGACCTTTCCAACGAAGAGGCAAGAGCCCATTTCCTGAAGGGCAGAGGTCGCTAAGCGAAGTTTCGACACTTGACTACAACAACACCTCAAACTCAATCTCGTCACGGAGGGGGATATTGTGTTTGCCGATTTCGGGAATAGACGGCTTGAGCTTACGCGAGTGCTCCATGGCATTTACATGGACTGCCGCGATGGTCATGTCCCGCCGCTGGTAGAATTTGATCGCCTCGATATTGTCGTTGGTAGTGATCAGCCACAAGCGGCGGCAGCCACTTTTTTTTGCCTCGGAGCGTGCTTTCAATAGCAGGGCGGTGCCGATACCGTTCCACTTACGGAAGGCATCCAGGGTGACTACCCCACACTGATCGCCGACGATCTCAAACGTCACCAGACCCATTTTCTCGCCTGATTTGTCCTCGGCATAGTAGCCTTCAATTTTGTGGGGATAGACCATTCGCCCGCGGGTAACCACAAAATCGGCGCCCCAGCCACGGGCAATTTCAAGGACCCAGGTCCGTTCGGCGTCGGTGACCGGCTTGATAGATATGTCCATAGACCCAATTTAACAGCCCGCCCGGCGATGGTCAATGGGCGAAGGCAACTCAAGGACGGGCAGCGATAGTCTACGGGACCGCCCAAAAAAAGCAAATCCTGCGATTCAACAAAAAATGCGCCGTAGATGCCGAAAAATGCCCCAAAATCGCCGTAATCCACTATATTACATTGTCGTAGTCGATTCCGATCGACTCGGCAAATAGCGGGCGACTTGAGGACGGGCCGCCTGTGGCTGATAGGTAATTCCGGAGGAGTAGCGTATTTCTATGCATTTTGGTCTTACAGATTTTTCGTCTATCCGAGCTTGCGCGCTGACGACGGTGGTATTGTGCTTGCTGTCGGTCGGCGCGGCTGTTTCGGAAAATAACCCAGACATCACCAACCCCAATATCCAGCCGTTGGCCTTTACCGCCAACCACGGTCAGTGGGACCAAAGGGCTCAATTCCGTCTGCAACTTGATGGCGCCAGCCTGTGGTTTGCAGGCGACGGCATTTACTGCCGTCTGGCGCGACTGGTCCCCAGACCGGGCGCGGCCGATGAATCGCCGCTGCCACAGGCGTTGCCCGATACAGCCGAGGTTCTAACGATTCGGACGGCCCTGGTGGGCGCCGAGGGGGTGGTTAGCTTTGAAGGCGAGCGGGAATTGGCCTACCGTAGCCACTACCTGCTGGGCAAGAATGAAGGGGACTGGATCACCAACGTGCCCAGCTACGCCGGCATTGTGGCGCGAGGGGTCTACCCCGGTGTTGATCTGCGATACTATCAGACGGACAGAACGGTTGAATACGATCTGGTCCTGGCTCCCGGCGCCGATCCCGGGCAAATCGAAATAGCCTACGACGGCGTCGAACAGCTAACAGTGGATGCCGAAGGCCATCTGATGGTCACCACTGCCTGGGGTGTTTTGGTCGAGCAGAGTCCAGTTGCTTTTCAGGATATTGCCGGTCGCGCCGCACCGGTAGCAGTTGCTTTTGAACTGCGCTCGGACCATAGTTTTGGCTTTGAGATTTTGGGCGATTACGATACTACGCAGCCGCTGGTGATCGACCCGGTCCTGCGCTACTCAACCTACCTCGGCGGCGGCGATACCGATGCCGCCAAGGCAGTGGGAGTGACCGCCGGCGGTCAGGCGATTGTAGCCGGCGAAACCCTCTCGGATGATTTCCCGGTCTATCTGCCGTACCAGACGACGCCGGTCGGTAATCGCGATGTTTTTGTATCCAAGTTCGACAGCACCGGATCAAACCTGGTCTTTTCGACATATATCGGTGGCGACGCTCTTGATCGGGCTTTGGATATCGTCATTGACGATTCCGAACGCATCGTGATTTCAGGCCAGACCTGGTCGGATGGTTTTCCCGTCGTCAATGCGGTCCAGCCGGCCAAGGCCGGCATGTACGATGCTTTCGTTTGCCGCCTGGCGGCCGACGGCGCCAGCCTCGATTTCAGCACCTACTTTGGTGGCGGCGGCAATGAAAAGGCGCACTCGGTAGCTCTGGACGGCACCGGCGCGATCGTTTTTGCAGGCGAAACCGAATCGGATGACATGCCGACGCAGAACGCTTTTGACGCCACCTATAACGGCTCGACCGATGCTTTCGTCGCCAAGCTGACAGCCTCCGGGACCAGCTTGGTCTACGCCAGTTATCTGGGTGGCAGCGACGCCGATGTGGCCACCGCGGTTGGTGTCGACAGCAACAATCGACCGGTAATCGGCGGCTATACTTTCTCATCCAATTTCCCCGTGGTCACGCCCTATCAACTCCACCAGGGCAGCTCCGATGTCTTTGTCACGGGGCTATTCGCAAACGGTACCGGCCCGGCCTTCAGCACCTTCATCGGTGGCAACGGCCAGGACTACGGTTATGGCCTGGCCATTGACGGCAGCAATCGGGTGCTGGTAACCGGCAATACTTGGAGCGATGATTTCCCGACTCAGAGCGCTTACCAATCCACGCGGGCGGGGAGTTTTGATGCCCTGGTATTCCGCTTGGTTGGTGGCGACAGCCTCGACTACAGCACCTATCTCGGCGGCGGCTCGGAAGATTACGGTTATGACATCGCCGTCAATAGCAACGATGAGGCCTTTGTGGCCGGGTACAGCCGTTCCGTCGATTTCCCGACGGTCTCGGCGCTGCAAGAAAGCATGGCCGGCGTTACCGACGTGGTTCTCTCTCGCCTGAGTGCCGATGGCTCAAGCCTTGATTACAGCACCTACCTCGGCGGCTCCCAGGGTGACTGGGGCTGGGCACTGGCTTTGGAGACCGACAACGATGTTTATGTGGCCGGTTGGACGGAATCATCGGACTTCACCACCACCAACCCTTTCCAACCCCTGTACGCCGGGACGGTCGATGCCATTCTGTTCCGGGTGGGCGACTCGGTTTGTGTCGACAGTGACGGCGACGGCTTTGGCGATCCCGGCTATCCGGAAAATGACTGCCCGACCGACAATTGTCCGTCAATAATCAACCCTGACCAGTCAGACGCCGACTACGATGGCCTTGGCGACAGCTGCGACAGTTGTACCGACAGCGATGGTGATGGCTATGGCAATCCTGGCTTCCCGGTCAATACCTGCACCGTTGACAATTGCCCGACTGTCTACAACCCTGACCAGACCGACTCCGACGGTGATCAGATTGGAGACGCCTGCGACAACTGCCCCGACTACTACAACCCGGATCAGCAGGACAGCGACTTTGATGCTCTGGGCGACTCCTGCGACAATTGCCCCCATACCGCCAATCTCGATCAGGATGACAGCGACGGTGACAATGTGGGCGACGCCTGCGACAATTGCTTGACGGCGGTCAATCCGGCCCAGGAGGATCCTGACGCCGACGGCCGTGGTGATAGTTGTGATAATTGCCCCGACACTTTCAATCCGGATCAGGCGGATGCCGATGCCGACGGTGTCGGCGACAGCTGCGATACTTGCACCGATCTCGATGGCGACGGCTATGGTGATCCGGGCTTCCCGGCCACGACCTGCCCGGAGGACAACTGTCCCGGAATATTCAACCCCGATCAGGACGACACCGATTATGACGGCCTCGGCGATGTCTGCGACAACTGTCCTCATGACGCCAATTCCGGCCAGGCCGACGCCGACGGCGACGGGCACGGCGACGTTTGTGATATTTGTCCCGGCGCTGATGATAATATCGACAGCGACGGGGACGGTGTACCGGACGGTTGCGATGCCTGTCCTGGCTATGATGATTCCATCGACACCGACGGCGACTCGGTGCCCGACGGCTGCGATGTCTGCGCCGGACACGACGACCTGCAGGATGCCGATAAGGACGGCCAGCCCGACAGTTGCGATAACTGCCCCGGGATTGCCAACGTCGGCCAGGAAGACGGCGACAGCGACAACTTCGGAGACGCCTGCGATAACTGCCCTCAGATCGCCAACCCGCTTCAGGAAGATGGCGACGCCGACGGCTGGGGTGATGTCTGCGACAATTGCCCGTCCGATTTCAACGACGAGCAAACCAACTCGGATACCGACGAATATGGCGATGAGTGCGACAATTGCCCCGAACTTGATAATCCCGACCAGGACGATGCCGACAGCGATGGCGTCGGTGATCTTTGCGACAATTGTCCCCAGGATACCAACTCGGCGCAAACCGATCAGGATGCCGACGGCTTTGGCGATGCCTGTGATCGTTGCCCCGGCCACGATGATGCTTTGGACGATGATAACGACGGCGTGCCCGACGGCTGCTACAAGTGTCCCGGCTATCCCGATTCGCTTGATACCGACGGTGATTCGGTTCCCGATGACTGCGACATCTGCCCGGGCCATAATGACCTGGTCGATCGGGACCACGACGGTCTGCCTGACGGCTGCGACAACTGTCCCAACCTGATCAATCCTAATCAGGAAGATAATGACGCCGACAGTGTCGGTAATATCTGCGACAATTGCCCCGAGACCTACAACCCCGATCAGTCCAACTCCGATACCGACTACCCTGGTGACGCCTGCGACAATTGCCCGACCGTTGAGAACATACCCCAGACCGATGGTGATCTAGACGGTGTCGGCGATGTGTGCGACAACTGCGTCGCCGTCGCCAACGAAGATCAGGCCGACGCCGATAGCGACCAGTTGGGTGATTTGTGTGACAACTGCCCTACGGTAGCTAATTCTGATCAGGAAGACACCGATCTGGATGGAGTCGGTGACAGCTGCGATACCTGCACCGACACCGACGATGACGGCTACGGTGATCCCGGTTTCCCGGCCAATCAATGCCCCGAAGACAATTGTCCGTCACTGGCCAACCCGGACCAGGCCGACAACGACAACGACCTGATCGGCAACCTCTGCGACAATTGCGTCGAGGTCGCCAATCAGGACCAGAACGACGCCGACGAAGATACGTTCGGTGACGCCTGTGACAACTGCCCGACCGTGGCCAACCAGGCCCAGGCGGATAGTGATGGCGACGACGTCGGTGACGTCTGCGACAACTGCCCCGACGATGTCAACCCGGTTCAGGACGATTCCGATAGCGACGCTGTGGGTGACGCTTGCGATAACTGCCTGACGACCTACAATCCGGATCAGACCGACTACGATGGCGACGGTCTGGGCGACTCTTGCGATCACTGTACCGACACCGACGGCGATGGATACGGCGATCCCGGCATGGCCGGCGATACCTGCCTGACCGATAACTGCCCGGACCAATTCAATCCTGACCAACTGGACGGCGACGGTGATGGCGTCGGCGACATCTGCGACAATTGCCCTGATGATGAGAACCCGGCCCAGGTCGATTACGATAACGACGGGATCGGCGATATATGCGATGAGTGTATCGACTCCGATGGCGACGGCTACGGCGATCCGGGATTTCCGGATAACACCTGCTCGGTCGATAATTGTCCATACGCCTACAATCCGTCACAGGCCGATGCCGATGGGGATGGCCACGGCGACGCCTGTGATTTGTGCCAGGGATACGATGACGCCATTGACGGCGACGCCGACGGTACGCCCGACGGTTGTGATGAATGTGACGGTTTCTCCGATTCGGACGATGGAGATTTCGACGGGGTACCCGACTCCTGCGATAACTGCCCCGAAGTCTTTAACGCCTCGCAGCTTGATGCGGATGACGACGGTCTCGGTAACGGCTGCGACCCGTGCCCGTTTGATTCGCTAAACGATGCCGACAATGACGGCTACTGCGCCGACGTGGACAACTGCCCCGAGGTTTTCAATCCGGGTCAGGAGGATGCCGATTCCAACGGGACCGGCGACGCCTGCGAAGGTTGTTGTGAAATCGTTGGTGATGCCAATCACGACGGTACCGGACCGGATATTGCCGATCTGGTCTTTCTGGTCAACTACATGTTCTCGGGTGGACCCGAACCACCGTGCCAGGAGGCCGATATTTATCCGGAGACCAACGTTAATGGCGATGCCTCCGGACCGGACATTGCTGATTTGGTGTACCTGGTCAACTACATGTTCTCCGGCGGCGACGAATTGTTCCCGTGCCGGTAACCGGCCGCCGGATCTGCAAAGAGTTACGGGCGAGGCATAATGCCTTCGCCCGTTTTTTTGTGTCGCCGGGCCGCCGGTAGCGGTTCGGGCTTGATATTGTCGCGTTCGCAAACCATCTTAACGGTGTGAGTGCTCGAAAGATCCAGATCGCTACGCTGCTGCTTATCCTGGTGCAGTTCTCTGTGGCCCGGGCCAGAATGAGTATGCCTGATCATAACACTCTCGCAGCGACGCCACCCAAAGCGACCAGCACCCCGGCCCATTGTTTGGTTGCGCACCGGGTTGGCCGCATCGAACTGGCCGTAGCCAACAACGGCACCTTCGGTCGCGAATACCATCCCGGCGCTTCGATCGATTGGTTCACCAACGAGGAAATCCTCCATTCCTGCCAGTACCCGAAAAACTCGAATGTTTCCTACTTGTTTGGCGGTGCCTTTTGGGTCGGCGCCATAGTCGGCCGCGATACCCTGGTATCGGTCGGCGCCGACGGTTGGCAGCGCGCGTACGAAATGTATCCCGATATCGCCCCTTTTGGAGAGATGATCTATCGCTCGAACAGCGATCCCGGAGAACCGGAATTCGCCGGGGCTATCTCCGAAGAAGACTATGTGGCGGTGTACACCGACACTCTCACCGAAGGGGTCCCGGCCGATTTCTTTGGCCGGTCGCACCAGCCGCTCAACATCGAAGTAACCCAGGCCTCATACGCCTGGTCTTACGATTATGCGGAGGATTTTGTCCTGTTCGACTATCAGATCAAGAACATCGGCGATCGACCCCTGCATGAAGTCTACATGGCCATTTATGTCGATTGCATGGTCTGTTTTGACTGTTTGGGTGACATGTGGGGTTTCCAGGACGACCACAGCGGCTTTCTGCACACCTATCCTGCCGTGTGCGGCGACTGCGAATACGAAGACACCGTCTTTGCGGCCTGGGCGGCCGATGATGACGGCGATCGTGATTTGGTTTATAACGACGGTCGCACCCATCCGACGCCGGCCGCTACCGCCACCCGTATTATCAGGACACCCCAGGATTCGCTTGATGTCAGTTTTAATTGGTGGATCGGCAATGGCAACCCGGCCCTCGATTTTTCCCCTCGCGAACGACCGAATGTCGGCCGAAGGAAGGAGCCCTTCCGCGATTTTGGAACCGGTGGTCTGGGCACTCCCGAAGGTGACGCCAACAAATACTATGTTATGTCCAATCGCGAGTTCGACTACAATCAAGTCTTCACCGGCGTGATCAGCCCCGTCGATTCGTTATGGATGTATCCCGATCAAAACCTGGCCGATACCTTTGCCGTCGGCTACGATACCCGCTACTTGCTTTCCTTCGGGCCTTTTGAGATCCATCCCGGTCAAACGCTGCCGATTTCATTTGCCTATCTGGCCGGCGATTCGATTCATCGCGTGGCCAACAATAATCGCAACCTGCCCGACGACCCCGAGATCTATATGAGCAACCTCGACTTCTCGGATCTGGCCCGGAATGCCCGCTGGGCTGATTGGATCTATGATAATCCCGGCTATGACACCGATGGTGACGGGTTCTACGGGACCTTTGTAGCCTGCCCGGCCGAATCGACGCTGCTTTCGATTGACACTACTATCGACGGCCGCGACACCACTATCACCCGCGTCGTTTATTCACTGGTCGATACTTGCTGGATCCGGGGTGATGGCGTGCCGGATTTCCGGGGTGCTTCGCCGCCACCCGCCCCCAAATTCTGGGTGTCCGGTGATGTCCATCGGCTGGTGGTCCGTTTCAACGGCTTGCGTTCGGAGACAACCGCCGATGTGTTTTCGCGCATCGTGGACTTTGAGGGATACCGTGTATATCTCGGTCGCGACCAACGCTCGGAGAGTTTCAGCCTGGTGGCCTCATATGATCGGGCCAACTACGACAAATATGTTCAGGTGATTCGACCGGGAGGGCGGATCGAGTGGATCTTGCGGGACTACCCTTTCACTTTGCAGCAGCTGCGTTGTCTGTACGGTACCGGGGTTGATCCCTGCGACGACGATCAGTTCGATCCGAGCCGGTACACTCGTCACCAACCGTTTTCTCCGAGCGGTTTTCCTGATTCGATCATTTACTTCAGAGCCCAGGGGCACAATGTCTCCCGCCTGGGGATTGATACTCCCCTTCGCAAACGCTATCCTGACCAGGCTTATCCCTCAAGCCTGGATCCGGACGAGGCCGACCGGTCGGAGTTGACCGACGACGGCTACCTCAAGTATTTTGAATACGAGCTTATCATAGATGATCTGCTGCCGACCGTGCCGTATTGGGTAAATGTCACCGCCTTCGACTTTGGCTCTCCGGAATCGGAGTTGGGCGCATTGGAGACCTCGGTCACCGATGGCGCTCAAGAGGTTTATGCCCTGCCCGAGTGGGGCAAGATCCAGGAGCAGGGACTCAAGGTTTACGTTTATCCCAATCCTTACCGCCTCGATGGCGATTACAACCAGCGCGGTTTTGAAGGGCGAGTCGAGACCGATCGCCCTGTCGATCGCAACCGACTGGTCAATTTCGCCAACCTGCCCCCGCAGTGCACTATCGGTATCCATACTCTCGACGGCGACCTGGTCAGGCAGATCGAGCATAACAGCGGGGCTCACGATACCTGGGATTTGATCACCCGCAACCACCAGCTGGCTGTCAGCGGCCTTTACTACTGGACGGTTGAATCGCCCTACGGGGCCACCCAAATAGGCAAGCTGGTTATTGTCCGCTAGGTGCTTTCGGGTCATAGCCCGGGCGCTTCCTCAAAGGTTGTCAGCCTTCCTCCGATAGCTATATTGTAGCAACGCGATTGACCAATAAAAGGAGACCCGCTTGGATCTAAAGGCCATCAACGATTTTCTGCAGCAGGTGGAGCTATTCGCGAGCCTGAACGATGAGGAGCGAAGTCTGTTTGCCGAGCAAATGGAACAGGTTGTTTTTGAGCCGGAGCAATACCTGTTTGAAGAAAACAGCCCTCGCGAATGCCTGTATCTGATCACCAAAGGGGATGTCGAGCTGGTCAAGCGCACCACCTTTGGGCAGGAAGAGCGGCTGTCGTACTTTGGTCGGGGTGACTTTCTGGCCGAGGGTGCCCTTCTGGATGACTCGCCGCACTCGACCTCGGCCCGGCCGCTGATTAGGGCCACGACGTTGGTCATGCGGCGTGAGGTTTTTGAAACGATCAGCGCCGAGCACCCTGCGGTAGCCATGAAACTGCTGGCTTCGCTTTCGAGGGTCATATCGGGACGCATGCAGCAAGCCAGCACCCGTGCCGTCGATGTTACAGCGCAGTATTTCTCCGGCCGGACGCGTGATGAGCACGATCTATTGGGCAGCCGGGAAGTACCCTATGAAAACTACTACGGTATCCAGACTCTGCGGGCGCTGGAGAATTTTGATATCTCGGGGATTCCGCTATCCCGTTTTCCGGCCCTGGTCAGGGCATTGGCCATGGTCAAGCTGGCCGCTGCTCGGACCAATCGCGAGTTGAATCTGCTCGATGCTCCGGTGGCGGCTGCGATTGAACAGGCCTGCATTGAGATCATCAACGGTAAGCACCATCCGCAGTTTGTAGTCGATCTCATTCAGGGTGGCGCCGGAACCTCGACGAACATGAACACCAACGAAGTAATTGCCAATCGCGCTCTGGAGATCATGGGTCATGAGCGGGGTCAGTACCGCTTCTGCCATCCCAACAGTCATGTCAATATGTCGCAATCGACCAACGATGCCTACCCCTCGGCCTTGAAGATAGCCTTTATCTTCAGCAACGCCGAGCTGGTCGAATCCCTGGCCCTGTTGGCTGAGTCGTTTCAGGTCAAGGCCAACGAGTTCGCTCGCATTATCAAGATGGGGCGGACCCAGTTGCAGGATGCGGTCCCTATGACTATGGGCCAGGAGTTTGAAGCTTATGCGGTGACGTTGTCCGAGGAAATCAGGCGTCTGGAGGCCAACGCCGAACTCTTTTTGGAGTTGAATATGGGTGGCACGGCCATCGGTACCGGCATTAATGCCGATCCTCGGTACGCCAAGTTGGTTATTGGGCATTTGCAGGAGATCACCAAACTTAACGTTTGTCTATCTTCCAACCTGGTCGAAGAAACCCAGGACACCGGCGCCTTTGTCATGTACTCGTCGGCCATCAAACGACTGGCCGTCAAGCTCTCCAAGATCGCCAACGATCTGCGCCTGCTCTCCAGCGGACCTCGGGCCGGGTTCAATGAGATCAACCTGCCGGCGATGCAGCCGGGATCGTCGATTATGCCGGGCAAAGTCAACCCGGTCATCCCAGAAGTGGTCAACCAGATCGCCTTCAAAGTGATCGGCAACGACCTGACCGTGACGCTGGCGGCTGAGGCCGGACAACTGGAACTAAACGTCATGGAACCGGTCATCGCCCAGAGTATCTTTGAATCGACGCAAATGCTCATCAACGGCATGAAGACCTTCAAGTACCGCTGTATCGACGGTATCACCGCCAATGAGGCGGTCTGTCGTCGCCACGTGAAGAAGAGCATCGGAATCATCACCGCCCTGGTGCCGATATTGGGTTATGAGACCTGCACGGTGCTGGCGCGCGCAGCGCTGCAGGAAGGGCGGGGGGTTTACGAGTTGGTGCTGGAGCGTTCGCTGTTGAGCCGGGAGGATCTGGATCATCTGTTGGACCCGGAATCGATGATCGGCAACGGCGAGAAGCACTAGCTATTTTTGACAAGACCGTCGATGATGACACTCACCCCACGTATTCCACACGCATGACACGGTAAGGCGTCACAAGTCATCAAGTCGACCGCGAAACCGACCTGTCAAACGGTGACCCGGCGCCCGTGCCCTGTTGGCAACAGCCGGCCCGATACATCCAAAGGTGACGACCTGCTTGGTGCGGGTCGCCGTGGTTCCGGTCTGCCTTGCGTAGCGTCGCTGGGCGCCGAGTCTGGACTGTACTCGCGTTGCCCGCGTTGACTTTTTGAGCGACCGGGTGTATATTCTGATGATTTCCAGCCCGAGTGGGATCGACATTCCTGCATTCGCTTTACACTCAGGTGGATCCAATGTGCTCATACTGGAATCCGTCAACCAAGTCCGCTGATCAGTCTTCGGCACCGGTGCGAACAACCCTATATATGTGTGCGAACGAATGGACAAATTTGTCGATTATACTATGAGAGGTGACTTTGATCCGGGGCGCTGCGAGCTGAACCAAACGACGTCTGCGAGTCTCTTGGTGTGCTGTACCGGGCGGTCAGCGGAGCTCATGGTCCATAACAATATTGCGACAACAAGGCTAACAGATACAGTTGTCTCAGGAGGATACTCATGCGACGTTTTCTAGTGTGCGTGACGGCTCTGATCATGATTGCGGCCGGGACAATTCAGGCCCAACAGGCCCAGGACCAATTGATCAGTTACCAGGGTTATTTGACCGGGCCGGATGGCAATCCGGTGCCCGACGGGACCTATCAGATCACCTTCGGCATCTACAGCGATTCTACCGGCGGGACCCCGTACTGGAACGAGACCCATTCGAATGTGTACGCCTCGGGCGGCATGTTCAAACTCATGCTCGGCAGTGTCACCCCGCTGGAAGCCTCTGTGTTGGCACCAGCCGACCTGTTTCTGCAGATTCAGGTTGGGGCCGACTACCCGATCCAGCCCCGCACACGGCTGGGTTCGGTACCCAAGGCAGCGGTGAGTGACCGGGTCGATGGCGATATCCAGACCGGGCCCGGCTACACCCATTTCAAAGATTCCGACGGCAGCACCGCCGTCACGATCGGCACCGTGGGTCGAGGCGGACCCGGATATATGACCATGTACAACCCGGATCCCGGGTTTGAGGGCCAGCAACTTGTCCGCCTGCAATCAGAGCCGGAAGGGGCCCAGTTGGAGTTCTATCCGTCCGGCGATGTGCCGCCCGAGCCCTGCATCCGAATGGGAATCGATCCCACGCCGTTTCGGGCGTCGCTGAATTTCTTCGATCCCAGCGGTTCATTCCCGCATGATCCGTATTTGAGAATGGGGGTGGAGCCATCCCCGTTTGTCGGGGCCTATCTCGAATTCCACGACGCCTCTTCGGGAATTACCGACCGGCCGCTGATGCGGATGGGATTTGATCCTTCGCCATTTCATGAGGTCAGTCTCCGCATGATGAAGCCGCAAATGACGGCCGTGCCGGACCTGCTGCAAATGCGGGTGCATGACTCCACCGGCGAGTGGCAATCGGACTTCACCTTGATGTCTCCCAACGTAGCCAACCTGCCGGTCATCAAACTCGGGGTCGAGCCCAGTCCCTTCAAAGGCAGCATTAAAATGTTCAACCCGCAGCCGGAGCCACCCGCCAATCCGGTTTGGGAGGTGTCGACTAACGACTTCGGCGGCGCCAGTTGGGTTATGTTTAATCCGCAACCGGAACCCCCCGGCGCAGTGTTTCACGTCGAAACCAACTTCAGCGGCAAAGGTGACGAAGTCACTCTCGAACTGACCGACAGCGATACCGACATCCAGACCAAGCTGACACCGGGACGAGTCAAAGTCGGATCCGACGTCAGCGATTGGATGGCCAAAGGTGAGCTACATTGCGGTGACGACAGCGCTACTTTTTACATACAGGGCATGGCAGGACCCGCTCCGGGACCAGCCGTCGCTATGCTGGCCAGCAGCACTGAGGCCAAAATGGGGATCGGCACCCTGACTCCGACCGAAGCGCTGCATGTCGAAGGCAACATCTGCTACACCGGCACTATCGGCGCCTGCTCCGACGGACGTTACAAACAGGATGTCGAGAATCTCGACGACGCGCTGGATAAGGTAGAGCATCTGCGCGGCGTCAATTACCGCTGGAACACACAGCAGTATCCGGACAAGCGCTTTGACGATGCCGAGCATGTCGGGTTCATCGCTCAAGAGGTGCAGGAGGTAGTGCCGGAGATTGTCCAGGAGCATGCCGACGGAACGTTATCGGTCGATTACGGTCGCCTGACGCCGCTCTTGGTCGAGGCGATCAAAGAGCTACGGGCCGAAAACAAAGAGCTTAAACAAAGATTGGAACTACTCGAGAAAAGATAGCCTAGTTGTAATATGGAACGTCATAACGGCAATCGGATGGTCATCGACCCGGCCGATAATTGCTGTATGAAAGACGTCGATTCTGTGTATATTGAAAGAGGATATTAATGATGGTTGTCAATAGAGGCAAGGCCATGTTCAAACCGGCCCGATTCGGGATACTCCTGTTGTTATTGATCGCGACCGCAACCCTGGCGGCCGACGGTAATCAGACGGAGCCGGCCGACAGCAAGTCTGGAGAACAGATCAACTGGCAGGTTATATCGTCGGGTGGCATCGAAGGCGCCTCCACTAACTATCGAGTTTCCGGTACCGCCGGACAGACCGCCGTTGGCAGTGGCAGTTCGACAAATTATGGTGTCGGCCACGGCTACTGGCAACCGTTTGGTGGTAGTGGCGGCGACTGCTGTGACCTCCGGGCCGACATCAATCATGATGGCGTCGGACCGGACATTGCCGATCTGGTCTACCTGGTCAACTACATGTTCAACGGTGGTCCCGAGCCACCCTGCAACACGCCCTACTATCTTGAGGCCGATGTCAACGGCGATGCGGTCGGACCGGATATCGGCGATTTGGTATATTTGGTGAACTACATGTTTAACGGCGGCCCGGCGCCGGTGGCATGTCCGTGATCGACCGGTCCAGCGCCCCACGGCCTCGGGCTGCCTGATCAACCTTGAGTGGCGTTGTGTCAGATCGTGATTTGCCTTGGGCGAATTGTGACCTGATACGTAAGGCCATGAGAGGCGACGACGGCAGGTCACACTAATCCGCCGGCGCGGATTCGCAAGGCCCGCCGCAACAAGATCGCGCAGGTGCTGTCGGGCGTCTCGGCCCGACAGCCATCTGGTTACAGGGCAGGCATCACGCGAGGTCGCATGACGCCACCCGAGACGTCGGGTTTGTCAACCGGCCCGAACTTACGGGTCGACCGTTTGGAGAATGTTCTATGGCGCGAACACTCGCAGCCCTGCTGCTACTACTGCTGATGCCGTTGTCACAAGCGGCAGCCGACTGAGACTTCGATGGTGACGGCATCGTGGATGCCAGTGACAACTGCCCGTTTGATTTTAATCCCGATCAGGCCGACTCCAATTCCGACGGCATCGGCGATGCCTGCGATTGCCTGTGCGGGGATGTCAACCATGACGGCTCCGGGCCGGATCAGGCTGATCTGGATGCTATGGTCGATTATCTGATTTATGGCGGCGCGGTTCCGGAGATTGCCGAAGCGGCCAACACCGGAGGTTGCGGCGGTTTGAACATCCATGACCTGGCCTACTGGACCAGTCATCTGGTCGGACCGTTTCCGCAGGTCTGTCACGCCAACTCCGGGTGCTCAGATTGCCCCACGCCGGTCTGGGGGTTGGTGACACTCGATAGTATCGAGGGTATGTACTCCGACAGCACTATCGAGACCGGCAGCACTGTCAGTTTTCAACTGCGTTTCAGCAACAACCGTCCCACCCATGTTGTTGGTGTGGCCAACGCCTTCAGCGTATTCTCCACCACCGGAGCCGCCTGGGGCACGACTACTATCGCCGTCACTTCGGCGCTGTCGAACTGCTTTGATTTCATCGTCGACACGGTCGCTTGGAGCACCGACGGCATCCTGGCCGACACGGTTGGCTATGTGGCCTCGGACGGTTACCAGAAAATGGGTCTGCCACCGGGGTTTTCGGAAGTATCGTTAGTGATTACGATCGGGCCGATCGCGGATGACGTTGCCCGGACCAAGATCTGTCTCGATATCGCCAAGGACCTGCCCTGCGGTCCCTGGCTGTGGTCGGACGGCAGTGAGATTACCGGACCGAGTATTCCCGATTGGGACGGCCCCCATTGCTTCACGGTGATCGATTGCTGTCACACTCGCGGCGACATCAATCACGACGGCACCGGGCCGGATATCGCGGATCTGGTTCACCTGGTCAACTACATGTTTAACGGCGGCCCCAATCCGCCATGCATGCGCGAGGCCGACATCAACGGCGATGATTCCGGACCTGACATTGCCGACCTGGTCAGTCTGGTCAATTACATGTTCAACGGCGGCCCTCCACCGCCGGCCTGTCCGATGTAGGCTGATTGGCGTAATCACTGATTCGTGTTGCGGCGGGTCTTGCGAATCCGCGCCGGCGGATTGGTGTGACCTGCCGCCGTCGCTCGTCACCGGCCTAGGTTGCAGGTCACAATCCGCCTGTGGCAATCAAGTCCTGACACAAAGGAATGGACGGAGCAAAGAACGAGTGCAGAGTTAGGCGGCACTTCTCGGAGCGTTTGCCAGTGCGAATCTCACTGATAGCGCCGCTCGCCAGCCATATAGTCAGGTATCCTGCCCGTCTCTATCGTATGTAATAGCACATTCGCTTTCTGCAATAACCTTTGGTTATTGAACCTCGTTGCAGCCTCTATAGCACTCTTCACAAGTCCCATGGCTTCGGCAGTTTCACCAAAGAATCGAATCTGGTTCGCTAGATTGAAAAGCGCATTTGCCGCTCCTATGTCATCACCAATGGCATTGCTCACCCTTTTTGCGGTAAGAAGCGCCCGCCGACAGGCAGCCCTCTCTGATGCTGCGCGGTCAGGAACATTCAGGGCCTGCATATACATCGCACGCAGCCCCGCAGCATTCCCTATGAATACAAGCACTCCAGCCATGGCGGAGTAATCATTTCGATCCTTGGTAAGACGGAGAGCTTCCCCGAAGGCTGCGTCAAACTGCGTTTCGAGATCCTTCAACCGGACAATGACTCCCTGTCTGTACTCTTCAGTAATTGTCTGAAACCCAATTGCGTTATCTGCCATCATTTGAAAGGCTGTTCGCATATCGAGAGTTGAGTAGGAGAACGAAATGACATATCCTTTTTGTGCAAGAATATGGGCTTTTACCGATGATGCTCCAAGCTGTTCGGCAATCGCCGTGCCTTCGTTACACAGCTGAACTATATCCTCAACGGTATCCTCGACCGGATCATAGAAATCCAAGAGGCCCAACAGGGCGTTTAGCTGAACTGCAGAATCTGCAGTCTGGTAGTAAATGGATCTTAACGTTGGTTTAGTGTGAACGGTCTTTTGTGCTACTCGTATTTCCAGTACACGATCCATTCCTTCAATGTCATCGGCTGCACCCGTGTAAATACCCTCAGAGTTCAACTGCTCATCTGCTTTTTGTTCTTGCAGATTAGGCGTCTTTAGTAGCACTCGTATCTCTTCTAGTTTCGCATCGACATCATTAATGTGAAGACTCGGGAATGACTCGACCAAGTGCTTGTGACGCAACAACGCACATGACAGGAACGTTGATTCTTGATGTATAGCACTAAAGCCTCTTGACTTAGCGTATGCCATCATTTCAACAACCACATTGTTGCTCAATTTTCGCGGACTGAGAAATGTCCAGTTTTCTATCACGTACTTCTCAGAATCCCGTAACGATTGAGCTTTGTCTATGTCACTCTTGATTTTTCTCAGATAATCTGCATCAGTTTTGCGCTCTGGCTTAATGGGACAGTACATTGCGATAATGCGTTTCTCGGAAATGATGTAGCCATCATTTCCTCCATCTGCCCTAGTACCGTCAATGACCTGGTAGTCGGGTCCATGTAATTCTGTTAAGATGATATTGCACAGTCTCGTGAACTCCTGTGGATCGGTCATTTGTGCAATTTGCTCGTCGACAGTCATGTCGAATGTCCTTTGGCGGTAATCATCAGATTGCCCCACATGAAATGCGGAGTTCCCGGCCGGGGTAGCCCACCCATCGCTGGATTCATCATACCATATCTCCCGGCCAGATCTACCGTAAGATGGGCACGCGGGTATCATACTACAAAACGCTCACGTCCGCAATAGCTCCCGACCAAGCACCATCCACAACCGGCGCACATTATACGCCCTTGCGCAAAAACGACGTAAGCCCTTACACGACACCACCATCACACAGTCAAGCAGTTGCGTTGCCGTTAGTTACACGATTTTTGGTTTGACTGGGCCGCCTGCGGACTATATCATATAAATGGACTCAGGGACTGCTGTCCCGCACCCCACCACAGTTCCATAATGTCAAGGCACTTCCATCGGATTGGTGTGCCTGTGGTTCTATCGTAAGCGCTGCCGATTCGACCGCCTGGTCGAAAACACACTAAGCATGGAGGAAGTGCGTATGAACCACCGTCTCCCCAGCCGATGCTGCGGATCTCGCGGTCGGGAGACACCATAAGTATTCTGGAAAAACGTAACGCTGACCTGGGTGAAGAATAGCGCCTAACCGTTAGCTGCCGCCTGATCTCGAACAGGGAGGGTTCAAGAGGCGAGGCCGTCGACGGTCCCGCACACGCTCAACGTCAACGGACCAGCGGCCGATGCCGCTTCCGGAGAACCGCAAAATCTTCGCCGACAACGCCCTAAAAGATCCGTGATACGACCTGCCCGGAGGCACCACGCCGCCTCCGGGTTCTTTTGTACCTGCTCCCAAAAAGTATAGGCCCAATCCGCTACCGTGGCGGCCTTCCGATCTTCGGGCGGCCTCAGGCCAGCCCACCGCGACCTCCAAAACAGATACTATGTTATTGCTAATTAAGAACTTACATGCGCCATGAAGGCTGTCCTCGCCAGTGGCATTCCCCTTGCGTTTCACCCGGTGAAACAGTCAAACAAACCCTGTAGCAGGCAAGGGTAGCATGAAGGTCAAGTTCGTACTGACGATGGATGATCTGACCATTGACGAGCGTTGTATTGACCAGGTCATTCTGGATTGGCAATGCGAGATGGAGCACGAGGATATCCTGCGGCTCTCGCATGAATGGATTAGCTCGCAGAACTTCCTGACGCAGCGGATGGTCGGCCTGGAGCGTGTGGGCGAGTCATCGCTGACTATCGAACCTCTGGAAGATGCCGATGCCTGATCAAGCCACCATGCTCAGTCGCCTTGGCGAGGTCACGGCCCAGGCTCAAAGCGCCGCCGACGATTACGGTGGTCTGATCGGCTCGCTGAAGGCCACGATAGTGGAGCATTTCGGCCAAAACGGCCTGTATGCCAGCTATGTTGTGCTGGCCGTGCTGGTTTTAGTAGTCGTCTCCCGACTCACCAAAATCACTTTCTCTACCATAAAGTACCTGATAATCCCTTCGCTGGCTCTGGCCTTCGTGGTGAGCATGATGACCGCCTATTCATTCCTGGGATTACTCCCGGTAACCGTCACCGTGTGCTCGCTGATCTTGCTCTTCAAGGGTTAGCTCCCGACCATTTCCGAGGCAGCATATGCCGGACGACAAATGTATCAATTGCCGCAGGCCGCTGGTAATCCAAAACGGCGTTAGTCTTTGCTCGCGCTGTAACACCGCGGAGATTACGCAGGCGCAGCTTTTTCTGCGCGACGAGGGCGAGTCGGAGCATGTCTTCATCGAATGCCCAGGGGCGACCTTGTATGCTCCCGAGAGCAACGAAGTAATCGCCGGCGTGAAGTTTTACAACGACGATGACCCCACCAAGGGTTACCGGATCGTTGAGCGACCGGTATTTGCTCCTAACCACAAGCGCCGGAGGCGAATAGAACGCCAGGCGCTGGGTCGTATCCGTCGCTGTCAGGCTTGCCAGGATTACACTATTCGGATGCGTCGACGCGAGGGCCGCGATTTCTGCATTCCCTCCCACCGGCACCCGAATCGCAAAAAACTCAGAGCCATGACCCATGTGGAATACGAACCATAGGACCACCACGGCCGGGTTGGTCATGAACTTATAGTGGGTTCAGATATCGGGGCATCTGACCGATCTTAAAAAGACCGGAGGGGACCACAAAAAGCATCTTAGCCGGACACCAAGGCCCCCTGACAAAGGGCATATTGAAAAAGTCCTCTGCTTCGCAGGTGAATAACTTCGAAGTGCAGGCGCCACCGGGCGATCTTGACTTTTTCAACACGTCCCAAATGGTAGGGCGCACCAAAGAGAAAGAATCGGCGATTTGCAGTTTGCCTGGCTAAATGCACGATCCCGCAGTATCACCTGCCGTTTCACCTTGTTTGGAGTTCTGTTCGGGCTTTGCTTTCCAATCGGAGCCACAATCCTGGACTTCTTCTTGCGCGAGGTTCCCTTTTCTTCAGCCAATCTGGTCTGGCTGCACAAGACCAATCCGCTGCTATGGATAATCGACTCGGCTCCCATCGTCCTCGGCCTGTTTGCACGGAACATGGGACAACGTGCGGCCAAAATCGCCGGCTCCAAAGCCGCTCTTCAACAGAGTGAGAACCGACTTCAGACGATAGTCGCTGCCGGCCTGGATGGCATGATAGCGGTCGACGCCACCGGCAATATCGTCATCTTTAATGCTGCTGCCGAACGTATGTTCGGCTGGAGTGCTTCCGAAATGATCGGCAGTCCGCTGGAACGACTGCTCCCACCGGAGATCCGGGACAGGCACGCCAGGTATGTCGCCGAGTATTTCGCCCATGGTAACGATCGGGGTGTGCTTGGCCGGACTCACGAACTAGTCGGCTGTCGTAGCGACGGCACTACCTTTCCCATGGAATTGGCCTTGTCACAGGCCAGTTCCTCAGGCAACCACCTGGTCCTGGGCATCGTCCGCGACATGACCTTGAGTAAGCAGGCGGAAGATGCTCTGCGCTCTCGAGAGGCGCTGTTGCAAGCCACATTGGAGTCCACCGCCGACGGCATCCTCGTCGTTGATGCCCACGGCAAGGTGATTCTGAGTAACGACCGTTTTTTGCAGCTCTGGAGAATACCCCAAGAGCTCGCCCGCCAGGGCGACGACGACCAGTTGTTGTCCTTTGTGCTTGACCAACTTGAGAGCCCGGATGTCTTTCTGAACAAAGTGCGGGAGCTGTACGGAACGACGCGGGAGGATCTCGACATCTTGCGTTTTAAGGACGGCCGCGTTTTTGAACGTTACTCCTGTCCTCTGATGTTGGAGAACGAGGTGACCGGCCGGGTGTGGTCATTCCGGGACATTACCGAGCGGATGGAATCCGAGAAGCAGCAGGCTGAACTACAAGAGCAGCTAAACAAAGCCGAGAAGATGAAGTCAATAGGAATTCTAGCCGGCGGCGTCGCCCACGACTTGAATAATATGCTCGGTCCCCTTGTCGGCTACCCGGAACTGGTGCTGCGCAAACTCCCTGACGAGCATCCTTCCCGACGCCAAATCGAGCGCATCGGCCGTTCAGCCAAGGATGCCGCCGATGTAATCCAGGACTTGCTTACGCTGGCTCGCCGAGGTCGCTACGAGATGGAACCGACTTGCCTTAACGAAGTCATCCGCCGCTTCCTCGATTCACCCAGTGCCACCAAGCGCCTTGATGAACAAGGCGACGTCAGTCTGGCGGTAGATCTCGACAACAACGCCGACCTTATCATGGGCTCGGCGCCGCATCTGGCTAAAGTGATAATGAATCTCTTCGTGAACGCCCTTGATGCCATGCCGCAAGGCGGGTCTTTGAGAATCACCACCAGACAGCAACAAGTCCACAGGCTGCCCATCAGTAATTATCCGATCGAGCCGGGCGAGTATGTGGTGGTAAGCGCCAAGGACACCGGTTCCGGCATCGCTGAGGAGGATGTCGACCGAATTTTCGAGCCGTACTATTCCAAAAAGCATCTCGGCGCCAGCGGCAGCGGCCTGGGCCTGGCGGTCGTGTATGGCATCGTCAAGGACCACTGCGGTTACTACGACATTGTCACCACCCCGGGCCGGGGAACCGAGTTCCGTTTGTATTTCCCAGTGACCAATGTCACCCCGTCGATACCGCCGCCTGAAGAGGTTGCCGTAGGTGGCACGGAGTCCATCCTGGTTGTAGATGACGTCGCCGAACAGCGCCAACTGGCGACCGATATCTTGTCCGAACTCGGTTATCAGGTCCAAAGTGTCGCCAACGGCCATGAGACCATCGAACATCTGCGCCTGCACCGGGCCGACCTGATTGTGTTGGACATGATCATGGAGCCCGACTTTGACGGCCTGGCAACCTACCGGGAGATTCTAAGAATCAACCCGGAGCAAAAGGCTGTCGTAGCCAGCGGCTTTTCGCAGACCGATAGAGTCACCGAGGTACTGGCTCTGGGCGCTGCCGAGTACATCAGAAAGCCGTATGCCTCTACGGTTCTGGCGCGAGCTGTGCGCAGTGCCCTGGACCGGGAAGCCCCCGACCTTGGTGCCGACCGCTCGGTTCGGGCATCCGAACCTGCCTCGGAAACCGTCGTCCTCTCCTGAGACCCTTCGCCCGATTTTCAGCGCGCGGCCCGTTCATGTCATGCCTCAATCACGTTGCCGGCGCCGGCGCAGAATGTTATTGACGCTTGGCGTCAACCCCATAGATTAGCGGTACAGGCTGACCGACTGCGAGACGAGGGACGGGCTGTGGGATCTGAGTTTATGGCACCGAGGCCGCCGGCAAACACCAATCGCCTGGGAGGGCAACGCTTGGAGCAAATCGGCTCTGGGGACTGGTCTTTGCTTTTGCCGGCCTATTACGCCTGGGTTTTTTCAGTTCATTATCCCACCCTGGTCGCGGCGGCGGCTGTGGACGAGGTCGAGCCCGGCTCGGGCGAGCGACGATGGCTCTGGCACAGTTTAGATGATGGCTTGGCGGCGGCTGTCAATGGCCTGCTGGAAGCATTGCACCGACTGGTGATAATCGATCCCAAAGTGCCCCGCGAAGATCCGCTTGCCTGTGGCCTCGACCAGGCTGCTGCTCTCGATTTCAACTACCACTCCGGCGGCCGCAGGACCGGCCTGGGACAACTGGAATATCGGGCCAAATACCAGCAATCGCCCCAGGCCCGGGCCATCCTGGGCGAACATATGGCCCGCAGCCTGCCGCTGCTGCCGCGACGATTCCCCGAAGTTCCTACCAGCATCGCGGGTGTTCCCAGCAGGCGACGCCGGACTTTCCAGCTGGCGGCCGAACTGGCTACGAGAATCACCTCCCTGGCCAACGAGTGGAACTTGTTGCCGACCCCACTGTCCACGGTGGAGGTTGTCATCGCGGCTCGTAAGTCGGAGGCCAAGTCACTCTCGATGGCGGGCAAAAGGAAGCTCTGGACACGGCTGCTGGAAGCCGACGCCCTGGCCATGTCGGGATCGGTCCGCGGACAAACCGTTTATGTCGTAGACGATCTCTATCAATCCGGGATCACGCTCGGTTCGGTGGCGAGCTATCTCAAGTCCCGGGGAGCCCTCGAGGTGATCGGGTTGGCGGCCGTAAAGTCTCTAAGTAACACGGACAATCTATGACAGGTGAGTTGCTGGCCATACTGCAGTTGATGCTGGTGCCCGGTCTGGGGGCCAAGACCCTGACCAAGCTCCTGCATATCGCTCAGAGCGAGGGAGAGTCGATCGAGCAATTGGTGAAGCAGCCGGTCGAGGAGCTGATCTCACGCTATGGCCTCCGTCCCGGTATCGCCGAGACTGTTGGTGATACGCCCCGGGAAGCTCGCGATCTGGCCGAGCTCCTCGACGCGCACAATATCGCAATGACTCGGGTGACGGCCGAGGACCTGCCGTCTGCCTCGGTGGAGTTTCCCGTCGATTTTCCGCCGGTGCTGTTCTCCCTCGGCGACCGGTCATTGTTGCGGCGACCGACGGTGGCTTTTAGTGGCTCGCGACGCGCTTTGCCCACTACGCTTGAAGGCGTAGATGACGTGGCGGCAAATCCGGCCCGGGCTGGAGTGGCCATAATCAGCGGTCTGGCGCCGGGAGTTGACCTGGCGGCTCATGCGGCCGCCCTGCAGGCCCGAGGCGCTACTATCGCCGTTCTGGCCAGCGGCATCTTACATCTTCAAAATCCGGGAGAACTGACGCCCCTGGCCGATTCCGACAATCTGCTGATCCTCTCGGAGTTCCTGCCTCACCAGAATTGGACTGCCTACCGGGCCATGCGTCGCAATTACACTATTTGCGACCTGGCCGATGCGGTCATTCTGGCCCAGCCCGGCCTGACCGGCGGCACCTTCGCCATGGGCCGGATCGCGCGGGCCAGACAACGCCCGCTCTTCCTACTGGAACCCCAAGAGCCCGAAGGATACGGAGACGGCTTCAACCATTTTGCGCGACTTGGCGTACCAACCATAAAGCCGGGCGAAACCGATGGTTTGGACTCAGTGCTTGAGGCCATCGCGGCCGTGCACCGCCAAGATCCTGCCCGCCCCGACAATTAGTCTGCAACCTCTATCACGGCCAGCCGTAATATTACCATCGGTAGATTGATTGTGGAAAGAATGGAGGTTCATTTGCGCAGGTTCTTTCAGGCTATAGCATGCATATTATCGGTGACGGTCTTCGGCGTCGCCCCAACCACCGCCGCCGGTAATCTGTTTGGGCTTTTTGACGGCGTCCGCGGTTCGGGCAACATGACCGAGCAGGAGCGGGATCTCAAACCTTTTGACCGTATCGAAACTAACGGCTCCTGGGATATTGTAGTCACGGTGGGGTCGTCGCAGCAAGTGATTCTGCATTTTGAGGACAATATTATCGATCTTATTGAGACCGAAGTCCGCGGGAAAACGCTGGAGATTTTCGCTGAGGAGAGTTTCTCCACGCGCAAGAGCAGTTGGGTTGAGATCACCCTTCCGAATCTGGCCGAGGTATATTCCGCCGGCTCCGGCGATATCCGCGTCGAGCGCCTGGACAGCGAAGTATTTGAACTCAGCCTCAGCGGCTCGGGTGATTTTTATCTTGGGGGACACGCCGACGAATTGGGCGTCAAGATCTCAGGGTCGGGCGACGGCGTCTTGGTAGGCAGTGCCGAGAACCTGGAGCTGCGGATTTCCGGTTCGGGTGATATCGACAGCCGCGACTTGATCGCCAAGCAGGTGTCGGTCACGATCAGCGGTTCGGGGGATGTCCAGTTGTACGCCGAGGAGTCGTTCGACGGCCGCATCTCGGGCTCGGGCGACATAACATATTACGGCAAGCCGGAAGACGTGCGTACCCGCGTCTCGGGATCAGGAGATATTCGTCGTAGATAGTCTTTCCGAAAAACCTCGCAGGAACGCGATCGGATAGCAGCGAGTCTGCAGCCGCATCGCGGGTTCCTGCTGGCATACCCTTCACACCACGCCGAACGGCGGAGCCAACGCTTCGCCGTTTTTATTTGGGGGGCACAAAAGCGATTGCCATCGGATGCGCGCAGGTTTAGTTTAAGGCCAGAATCCGTCAGTCGCCCGTCAAGAAGTGCGGTAGCAAAATGAGTATGGAAACCAACTTAAGCGGCCGGTTACGAAACACAAATCTGCCAGCCAGCCACGGCCTGTTACCGCTGTTTGAGGCGGTTGTTAATTCGATTCACGCCATCGAAGAAGCAAATCTATCCGCCCGTGACGGAAAGATCACCGTACAGATATTGCGAGACACGCAGCAGTCCCTACCTCTGAATGTCACTCCTAGAAAGCCTGGTCCAGAGGCTTGCGAGGACATCATAGGGTTCAAAGTGACCGACAATGGCATTGGTTTTAACGAGGCCAACATGAAGTCCTTTAGCACTCTCGACAGCGATTACAAGGCCAGCAAAGGGGCGCGCGGAGTTGGGAGGCTAGCATGGTTGAAGGCGTTCGAGCGGGCAAATGTCTGCAGCGTTTTTAGGAATGAGAAAGGGAAGAACCAATCGAGATCCTTTACTTTCAGCGAGGCCGGAGGCGTTGGTGATGACAAGGTAAGTGATGTCGCCCACAACATTTCAAGACAAACAACAGTGCATCTCGACGGGTTCGTGAGGAAATACCGCGAGGCTTCAAAAAGGACTACCGCCGCCATTGCGAGTGCGCTTTTCGAGCATTGTCTGTGGTACTTTGTGCGAGGTGGCGGGGCGCCGAACATAACTGTCCAGGATGAAAGCGATCACTTCGATCTTCTGGATGTCTATGATGACCATATGGTTGGCTCGGCGGTTATTGAGGACACTTTGATCAAGCAATGGCCCTTCTGCCTTACACACATCAGGCTGAGAGCAAAGTCATCGCAATTCCATGCTGTTGCACTGTGCGCTGCCAATAGACTTGTCAAGGTAGAAAGCATTACAGGCAAGATTCCTGGACTATATGGGCCGCTTCACGATGATAAGGGTGAGTTCACATATTACTGCTATGTTAGTTCTTGACCTTCCCCCGGTTTGGTGGACACATGAAGAAGCCATGTTATATTGGTATCAGGAGGTGTCCGAATGTCAAGAGATCGAAGTCGTCGTCAGTTTGATGCGGAGTTTAAACGGGAGGCTGTTCGACTTAGTCAACAGCC
>JBDRES010000071.1:0-39226 GCA_043819515.1 bacterium | reverse complement strand
AATCCCGGTTTCGCGCAGGAACTCCAGAGTCGTTATCAACGAGCCGCCGGTAGTAGTGACATCCTCAATCACCACCACCTTCCCCTTCGGCGCCCCGACAAAAAACCGGTCCCGAGGAGCCCCGTGGTCTTTTGGTTTGGCTCGCCCCATGGACAGCACATGCGAGCCGACCAGGTAATTGTCCTGGCGACGGGCAAAGGTGTACTGAGTCAGCACCCCCAGCTTGGTGGCGCCTTCCGGCACACCGTAGAACGTATCGACCTCGATCGGACGATCGCCGACAAAGGCCAGCACATGCTCAATCAGGATCTCGGTCAGACGAACATCCTCGACGATAGTGCGCCAATTGACATAAAAGTGCGACTGACGCCCGCTCTTGAGAGTGATAGGCTCATCGAAGAAACCGTAAACCTTGTTGTGAACCACAAACTCATTAAACGCCTGCTGATCAAAGGGACTCATTGTAGGACTCCTGGAACGCCATTCTCCGTTAATCCACCATTACGTGGGTCAGATACTATCATTTGGCTGTCGGCGGTTTGATCCACCCATGCTCAAATGCCGCTGGTACAAATTTAGCCGTACCGGCCGCAAGGTAAAGTACTTTATTGCTATTGTGACGCCTATCGTGAAGCCTCTTGACAGCGGGGATTAAATCTGCGATAAATATGGGCGTACCGGCCGTCCTGACCGGTCAGGCAGTAAATTTGCCCCCGTAGCTCATCTGGATAGAGCATCTGCCTTCTAAGCAGAGGGTAGCAGGTTCGAGTCCTGCCGGGGGTATTTTTTTAGTGTAATATGATAAGGTCCTGTCCTGTGCGTGCACCCTTTCAAGTCATGGTCCTGCCATACAAGCGACAACCTGGCGGTCAACCGGAGTATTGTATTCTCAAGCGCCGAGACGCCGGGTACTGGGAATTTATGACTGGCGGGGGCGAAGACAGGGAAACGCCACTCGAGGCGGCTCGGCGTGAAGCACACGAAGAGGCAGGCCTGTCAATCGACTTGGGCTATCGCAGGTTGGATTCGACGTCGACCGTACCGGCCGATGCCTTTGGTGATTTCATCTGGGGCCGTGAGGTCCTCGTGATCCCCCAGTACTGCTTTGCGGTTGATGCGGCCGGTCGGCAAATCGTCATATCTTCGGAGCACACCGAGCATCGCTGGTGTACCTATGACGATGCCCGGCTGTTCCTGCGGTGGGATAGTCATCGCAATGCGCTGTGGGAACTTGATTACCGTCTTTCGCACGATTTGTGAGTTGCCGACTCCACGGCCATGAAAAAAGCCGGGCGCTCAAAGCGCCCGGCTTGTCACTGCGAATCTGAGACTAGTTTTACAATCTAGCCTTCAACGTGAAATACTGATTGTCATCAAAAACATCAACCTGTGTCCACGTGTATTCTAAGGAAAACTCCGCGCCACCGACCGAAAATGCGACACCAGCACCCAGGGAGGCGCCGTACAGATACGAATCCTGTCGCGAGTGCGTGTACCCCGCTCGCAAGAAGTACGTATTGTCGTAGCCATACTCCACACCGCCTACGACGGCATCGTTGGTCTGGTTGTTAGCCCGGAAATTACCGCAGGCCGTGACTGAGTTCTTACCATCGTTAAGGAAATTGTAGGCTGCTCCCAGGTTGATGGAAGTCGGCAACTCGCTGGAAGCGTTCTCTGACTGGACCGGATACTTGCTGTCTTCGAGCTTCAGATTGAACCCGTTACCGCTGAACTTAATATCCGGGCCGTAGTTCTTCATGGCGAAGCCCAACATCAGGCCGTCCAGCCTCGTCCGATAAGTGAAGCCAAAGTCAAAGGCCAGACCGGAAGCTGTAACACCCCCGATGCTCTCGTGCACAACGTTGGCCGTGACACCGAAGTTGACGTCGGCAGTAACAGCCCGGGCGTAGGTCAGCCCCATCGTTACAAAAGTGGGACTGAAGATCGCACCTGTTCCGTCAGGCTCATCGTATGTCGTCTCCTCGATGTCCCCGATATTGATGACCTTGATCGCGGCACCAATGGTACCAAAATCTTCAATATCGTGACCAACCGCGAAGTATTCAATGTCGATGTCCGCCCAGTAGGGCTGGTGCGTGAACATCACTTCCGTGCCATCCACCAACCGTGCCAGACCGGCCGGATTCCAATAGATAGCCTCTACGCCTTCAGAATTGGCCACGACCGAACCGCCCATAGCTACACCGCGCGATCCCACCGGGATGCGCAGCTCCTGGGCTCCAGCCGTGCCGATTCTATTCTCGTTCCCCGCGTAGGCTGAACTCAGCCCCAACGCAAGGATCGCGATCACCAGAATAAGTATTTTGTATCTCATCATATCCAATCCTTCCGCTTAGAACTGGTCCAGAACCTCTACTTCAGTGAAGACAGCCATCTTGCCAATCTTCTGGCCAAACGCCGGGGCATCCACAACATAGATGTATATCCCCGAACCGACCGGAACACCAGCTTCGTTCTCGACGTCCCAATAGGCCTCTACTGCAGTAGGATCGGTTTTGTTAATAGTCTTCACCAGATCACCCGCCAAGTTGTAGATCGTAATCGTACATTCGGCAGGCAGGTTGGTGAACTTGAGAACCCTGTTTTCCGGTCCGGCATCGTAACCGGATGACAGATAGTAGGGATTGGGCACCGCCCGGATGTTGTCGAGCCAATATTCGTCTCCGCTGGTCACCACTGACTTCTCATATCCGGCCGTACTGAAAGTGAACTCGTCGGTAGAACTATTCTGTTTGGCGGTGATAATGCGGAAAACCGTTCCTTGCTCGGGGCAGTCCTGATTGAAGGGCGGCTCACTGCCACCGTTCCAGTTTACCAGGACAGTACGGGCCATGAGCTCGTCTCCTACAAATTCATAAGAGTACTCGCCGTCAAGCATATCTGCTTCATTGGCAAGATACCCGGCATCACCCGGAGACATATCCGTCGGTGTGTACCAGTAGACCCAATCGGTGTACGGATCGTTATCGCCACCGGAGACCGAATGCTCCCAGTCACCACCGCCGTTACCTTCCGTACCCCACGACTCCAGGGCGTACATGTCGTCACCCTCAAAATCTGGACCGGCGTCATCGATTATGAGCGGCACTAATCTCACGTCATCACTAGGATCATCGGGAGTGCTGGCTCCGATCCGCCACAATTCGAACGGCACCCAAAAGACGTTATCGTCGTTAAACGCCTCGGCCGCGTAGCCTCCGCCAACACCTGGGTTGGCGTTGTCGCCGGTGAAGCGCATTTCGTAGTCAAAGGATCCGATGAGACTGTTGTTGCCGCCGTCACGAGTCACCCGGCCCAGGAATGCATCGTAGCCACCGCGGGTTCCACCGGCACTGGTGCCGCCGTTGTCGGCGGTATGGAACAGCCAAAGGCCCTCGCCAACCTGCTGGCCGTCGGTAGGATAGCCATCAGGATCGACATCGGTGGGCACCGGGAAATCATACCAGGGTGCGGCACCAGCTTCCGGAGGATCTATGGGACCGTCAGCATTGGCCACGACCTGGAACGATGTAAAGGAGAAGGGCGGTCCCGCAACCTCAACGACGACACCGTCGAATATCGGCCAGTTGTTCTCACCCAGCAGATCTGATTGATTGGCCCAATCCTGAACAACGGTATCTCCAGTGGTTTCATCGATAACATGCCAAACCGGACCTAATTCCGGATCGGTCTCGAAGACCACTTTGTAATCGTGGCCAGTAACAGCCAATGGGTCGACGATGTAGGCTTTGGCCGTTCCTGGTGACGGAGGTGCTCCGCCAACGGTACCATGAGTCACCTCGAGCGTATCCAAGTAGTCAGCTGCGGTCGTGACTCCGACCGCAGGCTTGTGTGGCCAGACCTCCACAATAGTCTGGGAAGTCAGGGTCTTCTCACCATTTGGTTGCAATGTATCGACTGAGTAGGCTTCCAGCTTGTAATAATAGGGGCGATTATTGACCAGGTTGCCGCCGCCGGTTACATCGCGTTTGGTTCGGTAGTAGTGCTGCAGGCCGTCATTCTTCCCAGGCTTGGCAACAAAGGGCATATCCTGACCAGCAACGGCATTGAATTGATAGTCGATGATGGCCGCGAAGTCATTGACCACATCATACCAGCCCAGAGTATCGGTCCAAGGACCGGCCTTGGATTCACCTTGCACAAGGGCATAGCCCTCAAAGGTGTAATCGCCCTGATCAACTTCCGAAGTGTCGCCCCAGGTCAAGATGATTTCACGATCCAGTTCGGTTATGTGTACATTCGGGTTGGCCGGCGGCGCAGGCAGCACAAAGTCGTTGTCATAGACGCGCTGAGCGAAGTCGTCGACAGCCTTAAGTTCAGTGATGGAGGTCAGTTCGCTTGTACCCTGTCCACACAAAATGGCAACCAAAATCTCGGTCGAGTCGCCCGGACCAAGATCAAACGGACCGGTGGTCTGCATCCATCGACGGTCATCCGAGTTAGCGTCCAGGAAGCCGGTGCCGGCAACCGGATCACCGGTTCCGTAGAACTTCGTCGGCAAGCCGGTGATCGGGTCGATGACCGGACCTATCGGATCCTGCGATGCATCCAGGCCGTTCATGTACGCCCACGTTTTTGCAGGAGTATCAGGGTCGGTGCCATTGATATACTTGTTGAAAGAGGTCATGCCCATGTTCTTATAGCCGACCCAATCAACACCCCACATTTTGGCCGTATCGGCATCGTCACCGGTTTCGACCAGCGGACCCTGGAAGAAATCGTAGCCCACTGCCGGAGGGGCAATGCCATATTCGCTGTCTTCTCCTTCGTTGTAACAGAATCCCAGTGAAAGACTGGTATCACAGCCCACAAAGTCATCACTGGCATCACCCAAGTCTGGATCACTCCAGACGGAGATCATAACCGAATCGAGATCCTTGCCACCCTTGTTGTAGATCTGGAAACGGGCAAAAACAACATTGGACAGCGCTCCGACCCGATCGAAAGCAAAAAACGTTTGCTTCACTTCGAGACCCAAGCCGCGGCCAACGGTTCCCATGGTGCCTACATGACGCTCGGGATCCATGTCGTTGTAAACCGACCACAGCATTTCGTCGCCCAGCATAACCGGCTTGCCGTCTTCATCGACCGGAGCTCCGTCATCTACCGGCCAATCCAAATAGTCCTGGTTCGGGTTGTCTTCGAGGCTGTCGCTGTACAGCTGGTAGACCCGGTACCGGGGATTCGACGATGCACCAGAGACCGGACTTCCATTGACAAGGGGACCGGGACCCCAGTCAGTATCGTGCTGACCCGGAGTGATCAGAAGTTCACCGGTGGCATGATCTTTGCCGCCGGCCCATATACTTCCTGCATATATCGGACTATTCGTCACACCTTGGGCACACTTCGCACTGTCGATAAACGGGTACCAGGATCCATACCCGCCACCCAGAAGGTTATCGTTATCGTAGGCGAAGGACCCTGTGTTCGTCACGAACATGGCCAATTTATTGGCTTTGATCCATGTTTCGTAGTCGATGTTGCTGGCCAGTCCGGGTCTGAAACCCTTATTGCCAGACGACTCGACACCCAGGGCCGCAGTCGCCAACAATAGGATTAGAAACCCTGCTACAATTTTGTATTTCATTTGTCGTATCCTCACATTTAGCCCTTAGAATGACACTCTCATTCCGACCATGATTTGCCGAGGCGGACCGTAGTTGGCCGGATCGTTCTCGCGGATTTTGTACTTTTGCTCGCCATTTAGGCCGGAGGAGTCATTTGCTCCTGAGACGGCGTAGGTGTTTAGGAACGCCTGGCCGGCATCGGTCGACAACCATTCTGTGGTGTTGGCCTTTCCGCTACCCTCCCAGGCATTGATGGCGTTCTTGCGATCAAACGCGTTTTTGACCCACACGTACGGCGCCAGTTCATAACCGTAAACCTTGAACTTACGCTCCAACTTGAAGTCAACATATAGTGTCCAGGGCCGGTTGGCTGAATTTCGCGAGTCGACCGCTGTCGGTGCAAAGGCGCCGAGGGTCAACTCGTTGTCGATCCTCATCGGCGTGTAGGGCAATCCACTCTGTGCCTGGGCAATGAAGTTTATCCCGAAATTCTCCAGGATGTAAGTGTCACCGATTTTCGGTCCCTGCTTCGGCCCCAAGCGATAATCATAGATGGCCGCGATGGCATGGCGCTGATCGTACTCAAGCGGCGCGGTTTGCTTGGGAGCCGTCGAAGCTTGCCAGGAGACGTTGCGGCTCTCGGTGTTAAACGATCCGGTGCCGCTGGCATATGATAGAGTGTACTTAAGATCAAACATCATGTTCTGCGTACGGCGCATCTTAAGATTGAACTCCATGCCCTTGATGGTTCCGTAGTCCTGGTTGACAAAGAACCCGACCGGACCATTCCGAACCGCCTGGACCAGCCCGGACACGTCACGATAGAACATGTTTACGTCAAATGAAGTATTATCCCCCAACTGATGAGAGATGCCGACTTCATAGGCCGTAGTTTTGGGGGGCTCCAGATTCGGGTTGCCGACCTCAGTGTAGTATCCGGAGCCGGGACGAATTTGGAGCTTGAGGAAATCAAAGCCTACATACAGATTCTGCAGATCCGGGCGTTGGTAGAACTGCCCGTAGCTGACGCGCATTTGTGTGCGATCGCTGACAGGGAAGGCTACGCCAAGGCGGGGGGACAGCCTGGTGAAAGTTTCGCTGTCCATCAGATCAGCTTCCTCCAAAGTCTGGCTGGTCCCGTCGTCGGCCGCGTGACTGCCCATTCCGAGAGAGTCCGGATTAAGCGGATTATCCGGATTGCGAAGACGTTTTCCGGAATAATCGAATATGTCAAAGCGCAGACCGGCTGTAACAATCAGTCCCTGCATCTCTATCCGATCCTGGAGATAAAACGCTAGATCGAAAGGATGCTTGGCCTCGTTCATCCAGCCTTCGTCATCAGACTCATTACCCCACTCATCATAACCGTAACGGTTGGCATCACGCGTTCCCGGGCCAACTCCCTGCCATACTTGAATCACATCTCGATGGTCATAAAAACGCAGGGTGTGGCGATTGAACTCAAATCCGGCCTTGACCGTATGGTTTTTGCTCAACTCACTGGTGATGTCTCCCTTGAAACCGTAGTACGACGACTTACGCTTGACGTAACGGTTGTAGACCTGGGCTTCGTCGCCTCCCTCAACGAAATTGTAAGACACACTATCGGTGTAGTGAATGACCTGTACGGGACGGCCAAGATCATCCAGCACCACCTGGCCACCAATCATACTGTCGACTATGACAGAATCCGTACGCACCCAGCGGTTGGTCACATATTCGATATTGGTCGTATCCGGAGTCTGGACCCAGAGTGTATCCCACGGCGTATGAGATGAGTCTATGTCGGCTAGCGAATCCGGGATGATAGTGTAGATAGTATCATAGGCATATTCGATCGGCGTGTTGGGGTTGTCCCAACTACGGAAGAGTGCCTCACGATCATTAGTGGGGTTTCCTCCCGGGCGACCGTAAGCCATGATGTCATCGCGGTACACGCCATCGCCTGAAAAGCGCTCAGTAACAAAGTGCGAGACACTTAGATTGAAGAACGTCTTGTCGCTGATAGTATGATTGAGCTTGGCATTCAGCCCAAGGTTCTGGTCCTTGAAATACTGCATATGTTCGGGCGCGAACAGGCGCGTCAGTTGGAATCTCTGCCACTCATCGCGCGAGCCGTTTATACTCAGGGCCAGCTTCATCTTGTCAGTGAAGTCATAATCCAGCTTACCTGTGTAAGACCAGCCGCTCAGCCAGTTGCTCGGCAGGCGATCGGGACTATCGGGCAGGAAATCGTTATGTGATGATGGCCCGCGATCACGTTGCCAGCGACGTTCTACCGAACCAAAAAAGTGGCCCTTATCCAGTCCCGGCACCGGTCCGCCAAGCTGTGCGGAGTACCAGTTCCTATCATACTTCTGATCGGTCACAACTTCAACCGTCCCCTCCAGGTCATCGCTACCGGACTGCGTCACTACATTGACGATGCCTGAGGTGACATGGCCATATTCCACCGGGAATCCACCGGCCACAACGCTGACTTCCTTAATGGCGTTGTTGCCAACGTTGCCGGTAGAAGTTCCGGTTAGTGGATCCTGCTGCGAAAAGCCGTCGACGTAATAGGCAACTTCAGACGGTCGACCGCCACGCAAGTAGAGCTCCGGCGAGTTCGTTTGATCGCGGTTGGAGCGCCCTCCTCGGAATGACTGAATCGCGGCAACCACACCGGACTGGATGCCAACCACGTCCTCAAAACCACGCGTCGGCATCGCCTGAATTTCCTCGGCTGTTATGATCTGCACCGAGGCAACCTTGTCCGGGATCACCATGGGAGCTTCCGCGGTGACTTTGATCACGGTGCCGATATCGGCAGCCTGTGTCGTCATCATCGGATCCTGATAGCTGGCCAAGTCGGCGCTAACATGGACGTTGGCGATTTCCAGAGTTGCATAGCCAACGGCACTGACCACTAGAGTGTAAGTACCGACCTGAACATTGAGGATAGTATACATACCCTCCGCATCGGCTACGGCGCCCATGGTAGTGCCCTGGACGGTAACCGTTGCGCCGACGATGGGATCGAGTGTCTCTTTGTCGGTGACCTGTCCCGTAATCTTACCGACCACCGACCCAAACGCGGTGCTCCCCAAAAGCAACAGCAGCACCGTGATGAATGGGATTAGTTTTAATCTCATATCTTGATTCTCCTAACCTGAAACTAATTTTCCCCTGTGACTAATAGTTGCGCTAGTACTTAGCGATGCTCCGATCGGCGCCACCTCCTTGTCTTGCTGCCCACGTCCATGTAGGTTCACTGTTTCGCAGTCTACTGTCTCTAATTTCAGACTAAAGGGGGAAACATGTCAAATTAAAAACGTCGCTTATTTTGGCGATTATCCACCGAAAAAAGGACCCCCTCAATATAGATTCCTCCTCAATCGGCCGCGACGCCGGTGGCGACGATGTCAGCATTGGTTTGGCAAGCGCAAATACTACACCAACAACGGCCGGCAGCAGAAACCCGCAGGGGGCACAAGTCATTGTCCGGAGGAATTTTGCACTTCCTCGTGAGTCGTCTGCGCGGGGATCTGTCAGGATGCGCCCATCAACGTTTGTTGTTTTCAACAGGCCCCAGCAGCACGGCAGGGCAGTTTTATCTTGCCCGTGGGGCGATTCCTGGGGAAAACTGTGATGGTCACAGGCCATGGGTTCTGACATCACAGGAGCCTGTGGCAACTAATGAAGGCTAAGTGTCCAATGGAGACAGATGAGTAGTCATCCTGAGTCGACAACTTTTATCGCGCCTGGTCGAGCCATTATTGTGGCTGCGGCCATGGTGATTGTCATTGCCGGCATGAAGGCGGCCTCATCGCTAATAGTGCCTTTCCTCCTGGCTGTGTTCGTATCCGTCGTTTGCGCCTCCCCTCTGGCCTGGTTACGCCGGCATAAAGTCCCCAACTGGCTCGCTTTGCTGATTGTGATCGTCGGGATCGCCGTCCTGGGAAGTTTGGTGCTGGCCGTGATAGGTGGCTCGATCAATGATTTTACCAAAAACCTGCCCTATTACCAGACTCGCCTAAACTCACAGTCGAGCGCACTGCGAGCCTGGCTGCAAGAGCGAAGTATCGGCCGGCCGGCCGATGTTCTTTCGGAGTACGTTGACATGGGGGCCGTTATGGGCATGGTCGGCTCCACTTTGTCCAGTCTGGGACTGGTTCTGACCAATAGCCTGATGTTGGTTCTGACTGTCATTTTCATTTTGGCCGAAGCTTCCCAGCTGCGAACGCGACTCCAACAGGCCTACGGGGGTGCTTCGCGCAAAGCGCGGCAAATCGACATCATCATGAGGAAAGTGCAGCGCTATATGGCGCTCAAAACTGTCACAAGTATAGCCACCGGGGTGGTTGTGGCGCTGTGGCTCACGGTTTTGGATGTTGATTTCCCTGTCTTGTGGGGTATGCTGGCGTTCTTGCTTAATTATGTGCCGAATATTGGGTCGATAATTGCCGCCATACCGGCCGTCTTGCTGGCCCTGATCCAATTGGGACCGCTGACAGCACTGTTGGCCGCCGGAGGCTATCTGGTTGTCAATAACGTTGTCGGCAATGTCCTGGAGCCGAAGTTACTTGGGCGCGGACTGGGACTCTCAACCCTGGTGGTGTTCGTATCCTTGGTTTTCTGGGGTTGGGTCTTGGGACCGGCCGGGATGTTTTTGTCAGTGCCGTTGACAATGACAGTCCTGATCGGCCTGGATAGCCACCCGGCAACAAAGGCATGGGCCGTCATGCTCGGCTCGGGAGGATCGGCGGCGGGCGAGTAAGGGCTTGGGATTAAATGTGTTAGGTGAGCATGAGCAACATCTGACAGCGAACCAGACCGGGGTCTATAGAGTATAACGGAATATGTCCAGAGAGAATGCATCGACATACGCAATCCTGGTGACAATCTGTATCCTGGCCTCGTTTTCCGCGGCGATGGCTCAACCCCAGATATATGTTCCGGAATCCTCGTTTAACTTTGGATATGCCGGCCCGAATGCGAAGGTCAGTCACGTGTTTTGGCTTAAATCCATTGGAGACACAGAATTACAGATACTAAAGGTGACCCCTGGATGTGGCTGTACGGAAGCACCATTAGGGCGCGACAAGATTGAGCCGGGCGACTCGACCCATCTGGAGATTGTCTTCTCGACAGGCAAATATCGTAACAACACTACCAAACGCACCCGCCTCCAAACCAACAGCCCGACCGAATTTTACAATCTGCGCATCGAGGCCTACATCCTGCCCCAGGGAGACTCGGCCTTTCCCTTGCATCTGCCCTCTTTTGAAGTCGACTTGACGCCTTTGACTGAGAAGCCACGCCTGGTAGCGCCGCTGACCCTCACAAATCTTTCGTCTGAGAACATATCCATCCAATTGACAGACACTTACGCCGATCTGTTCCGGGTGGAACTACCGACCATCATTGAAGCCGGCCAGACCGCCGGGGGGGCTGTCTACTTGACGGATCTGGGAACCAAGAGCATTTTCGAGAAATCGTTCACTTTCGAGGCAGACAATATATCGCGAAGTCGCTACACTTTGTCGGTCAAACGACTGGCCAAGCCCGGTGAAGCCGTCGACTCTCCCCGGAACTAGGGACTACACATGATCGTCCCGTGGCATGACCGGATTCGGGGCGGTATGGGTGATATCAGGGATCATACTAATCGCGAAAAATCCAAGTCTGTCACCGGCAAATCCTGCTCTATTCGCTCCCGGCGACCATCCATAAAGTCGGCGGCCCACGGACTAAAGCGCTCCGCAGGCTCGGCGCTGAGCAAACAGTAAAGCTGCAACTCACGTAGCTTTAGAAAGCCAGGCAGACGGAGCAGCCAGCCCGGCTGCAGGTAATTTTCACGAGTGTAACCCTCGAGGAAATTGCCTATGAATCTGGCCGCAAACTGACGGGATCCGTCGCCTATCTTGTTGCTTCGCATGGCATAAAAGAGGGGGATGGTAATATCAAAGGCAAACCAGTGATACCCGGCGTCATCAAAGTCGAACGGGTAGATCTGACCGGAATCAACGTAGAAATTGCCTTGGTGCAGATCGCAATGACACAGGCCATATGATTCCCTGTCGACAGGCAGGGTGCGAAGGTAATCCAGATGGGTCTGGGCACGGGCATGGATAACAACCTGTTCCAACGAAACGAACCTGCGAAAGTCCAGGCTATCTTCCTCATGCCAGTGCGGGCGACAGTCGACATTTTGCTCAGGCCGGTATTCCTTGGTCAATCGGTGCATCCGGCCGAGAGTCGCGCCCCATGCCTGAATAATGTCATCCGAAAACTCACCTTGATTCAGGTACCGTCCCGGCGCTTTGGTGAAGGCATAAGCATAGAATCTGGTCTCGGCCGCCTGTATCTCGCATATGACATCCCCGGTGACAGTCTTCTCCGGCCTCGGAACCGGCATACCAGCCTGCGCCAAAAAGCCGGTCCAGTGAAGCTCAGCCGCGATTTGATCAGCCGTCCGATGGCTCTGATGAGTGATCTTGAGAATATATGCCTGGTCGGACCGCTGGAATTCAAAAACTGCCGACTCAAACGAGCCCAGAGGCTTGAAGCCTTCGGTTGGTATGCCGAAGGCGGCACCGGCCTCGCCGAGGATTGAGGCCCGGTGTTCCTGAAATACGTTTTGCAGCTGTTGCCTCATTTGGGTAATAATCTCCCTGTACGACGAGTCCCGCCGATGCCTTTAGTACGCCGGCAGGACCGGGACGTTTCGTCCGACGTACTAATTGCGACTAAAAGGCGTCGACACTTGTTGTTTAGGAGACCGGGCATTACAATAGAAAAAAGCGACTGCAACCCCAGACCAGGCAGAAACTGAGCCGATATGAAGTCACACTCCGATCCTACTCAATTGGTACTGCGTAATCAAACTCGGTTCGAAGGGCGGAAGCTGCTGGTTGTGGACCCGCCGTCGATCGGGGCCGTCTTCCAAATGGCGCGAAGTCTGGAGATCAGACAGATTCTGACCAGGGACTACGGCCTCTATATGGCTTTGGGGCAAACCGAAAGCAGCCCAAGCGGGCGATCGTTCTCCCTTCTGGTGAATGACAACGCCGAATATGACACGGCGCTGGTCTTTGTGCCGAAGGGCAGGGAGCTGCTCCGGCTTACGCTGGCCTCCATCGCAAGCCAGGCCCGGCCGGGAACCGAGGTTTATGTGGTGGGTGGTAATCGGACCGGGATCAAGGGCGCTCCAAACCTGATGAAGGAGCAGTTCGGTGCTGTCAGAAAGATCGACACGGCTCGTCACTGCCAGATGCTTGGTTCGGTCATGGGCTCTAAGGAATCTCCGGCAGTGCTCGTCGATGAGTGGACTCGCACATACCGTACCGAGGGTGTTCGGCCGGGTCTGACAATCGTCTCTCTGCCGGGTGTTTTCAGTCATGGGGCGCCTGACGACGGCTCGGATCTGCTTATGGCTCATTGGCAGCCCCAAGCCCCCCGACGTATCCTGGACGTGGGTTGTGGCTCGGGCGTTCTGGGAGCTACCCTAGCAGCGATGTATCCCCAGGCGTCGGTAGTCATGATTGACAATCATGCGGCCGCGCTTGAATCCGCCCGCCGGACGGTGGCGGCCAATGACATCCGGAACGTCGAGATACTGCCGTCAGATCTTTTTGGCCAGGTCAGCGGTCGTTTTGACCTCATTGTCTCCAATCCCCCCTTTCACTCCGGCCACGAGAGCGACCATGTGACCCCCTACCAGATGATCGAACAGGCGGCTGCTCATCTGGAACCTGGTGGCAGCCTGCAAATAGTCAGCAACACCTTCCTGCCCTACGCCGAGGCTCTGCGCAAGGTGTTTTCAGAAGTGCTGACGCTGCACATGGGTCGCCGCTACCGAGTATACTTGGCCAGAGGGCCGCATTCCTGAGCGGCTGAGGTCGGGCGCGGCTATCAAAGTGATTCTGGTAATGACGTTGTGCCGTCGGTGATTCAGTGACGGGGGATTTCGAAGCCCATGACGGTATCGACCTGCACAGAACTTAGATATGGAGTTGCTTGGCATATCGAGAGCCCCATTGTCTTCGTTTAGCGCGGGCAAGGGAATATCGACGAGGGTCGCTGTACGGCGGGGCAACTCGACACTCATGTGATGCCGCGTCGGATCCGATAACATCTTATAGGACCGCCGATTAGTGGTTGCCAATAGAGGGAATATTCGAGATATTAGATTATCACAACGGTCCTCTACGAACTCGCTGTCGCGGCACACAAAGAAAGGTCTGCTTTAGTTGAAAACCGGCAAATGCGTCATCATGGTATTGGTCATTGGCTTGGCTTCGGCCGCGGTCATGGGGTCGGTGCCGTCCTTGATCAGCTACCAGGGACGCCTGACCAACGCCGCCGACATCCCGGTCGCCGACGGCACTTATGACATCACGTTCGCCATGTATCCTGATTCGCTGGTCGGCTCGCCCCTCTGGGCGGAGGCAGCTTCGGTCACCACCCGGAATGGCTTGTTTACGCACCTGTTGGGCTCGTCGACACCCCTTGGTTCGGATATCTGGACAAACAACGAGGCGATCTGGCTGCAACTCCTGATCGGCGGTAGTGCCGTCTGGCCGCGCACGCGGCTGGCCTCAGCGGCCTACGCCCAGATGGCGGCCAACCTGGAAGTGCACGACGACAGCGGCCGCGTGGTACTAAGTGCCAATGGTACGGACGGAGGCGAAATTCGCCTGTCTCGTCCGAACGGTGATAGCGCCGTCGTGTTGCACAGCGGATACTATGGAGATTCGTCGGTCGTTCTGCCGGACTCGTCTATCAATGCCGACGAGATCCTCGACGAGCCGGGCTTTACCCTCTCGACCAACGTTCTGTCGGTACCTCTGATCGAGAGCGTCATGAGCGATTTGGCGGTTATCGAAATAGAGACGCCCGCGGATGGCTACATTGTCCTAGATGGAAAGTGCTACGTGGTGCTGGAAGGCACCACCGGCCCTAATGTCGCCTTGGTGCAAATTGATGAAGAGGAGGGTGGCACCAGTCAATTCCCATATTACACTTTGGCCGGGCTGAACGGGTATGTCGACAGCGGCGAGAATTTCTTCCCAATCCACGTTACCCGCATATACTACAAAGATGCCGGTCAGTATACTTTCCGCATGGAGGGCCGGGCCTCTTCGCCACCGCCGGCACAGGCGCGTACCTGGGACCATGTTCTGCGAGCCACATTTATCCCCACCCACTATGGATTCGTGAGCAAGATCGTGGCCGACCCCACCGGCTACCCCGCAGCGCGTTCCATACGCGTGACTGATCCAATGAATCCAAACGGCCCGCAAATCTACTACGAAGTGGACATGCGTTACGAAAAGGACCAGAGCCGCCCCTCTCGTTCGGATGAATTCCAAACGGAACGCCGCTGACTCCCTGCTTTTGGGCCCGTAGATCTACTTGATTAGAAGCATTTTGCGGGTGGACCGCATTTCGCCCGATTCAAGACGATAGAAATACACCCCGCTGGCCACTGCTGAACCATCGCCACTAACTCCGTCCCACTGGACAAAGTGCTGCCCGGCTACGCGGTATTCATCCAGCAAACTGACTACCCGTTGACCAAGAATATTAACCACAACAATGGAGACCAAAGCCGGTCGGGGCAGAGTGAATTCAATAGTAGTAACGGCGTTGAACGGGTTGGGGTAGTTCTGGGAGAGAGTGAAGACAGCCGGGACCGGACTCGTGGGATTAACCGGTCGACTCACGACATAGACATAGATGGAGTTGCCGGTCGAGGTCACGACATAGTCGCTGTCGGCCGTGATCATTGATCCGCCGCGACCACCGTAATCGACAAGGATAGGATAACCCTCGGAGAAGTCATAAATTGCCGCCCCGTCCAAACCAACGGTGTACATTGTGGAGCCACGCACTGCGGCTTGCTTGACCGGCAAGGCCAAAGCGATGGTGGTGTCGACTTGAGGAAAATACGGATCGGAGAAATCAAGCCAGGTCACACTATCTCCGGCGAAGTACACCAGCCTGTCCCCTATAATCTTCATTTCAGTGACGGCCGAGGCCAACACCTTGCTCGACAGGTATTGCAAAGATAGGTCGTCGGCAATCCGGTAGATCATAATCTGCCTTTTGTCGCTGGCCACAAACAGCAGGGAGTCCTTGACCACGGCGTCATCAATTTCGCCGACAGCATTCCAGGTGGCGCCGAACTCGACGGCCGACGACTCACTGATGGTATAGGCCCCCAAGCGATGTTTGCCGATGATCAGGACACCGGTCAGATCGCCGAGCCAATCCGGCACGTACTCGACGCGTTTGGCCTCCAACGGATCCACGAAGATCGAGCTTTCGATATAGCTGGAGTCGGGGTCGGTAGCCCGGGTAACGAACGTCAGCTTGTTGATCCCGCCATAGAGTACGATCAGGGTATCGCCGTTACGATCCATCCCCTGCACGTTGGCCAGTGTGCCGAAAAGAGTGTAGTCGAGTTGGGGCGCAGCGGTTGCCCGTAGCGAATAGACATCGATAGGATTACCGGCTCCGGCGGTGACAAAACGACCGTCAAGCAACAGCAGGCCGGTAATCGGCCCCGGCCGGTTATAGACTACTTGAGGGTCGGCCAGATGATCCAGGCTATACAGCACCAAACCGCCATCGGCGCCGGGAAGCAGCAAGCGATGGTCACCGTCGAGCAGGGCGATGTCACCATCAATTCCATTCTCCCCCAGCGGCACGGCTCCCAGTGAGTCAAAGCTCTGGCGGTGTCGGATCAGCGCCATGCGATTGTTGACCAAGACTATCAGGCTGTCAGTGACATGTATGTACTGCGGCCCGGGCATGAGACCGACGGTATCGACAATGCCCGATCCGACTCGGCCATACTCACCAACAAATACGCCGTCGGGAAGTCCGGCAAATAGAAAGCGGTCACTTATCGGCTTTACGCTATAGGTCCGAAAGGGCACCCATAGATAATCGAGGAAGACCCCAAACCCGGGTCCGCTGATATCGAAGCGAGCCAGGCCGTTGTACTCGTCCAAAACGAAGAGGGTATCTGCTTTGGCCTCAAGCTTGGTGACCAAAATCGGTTTCATCGAGGAATCGGCAAAACTGTAGCTGCCTCCCCCCTTGGAAGTGAACCGCCGGACGCCATCAAACCATACCGTGATGTAGACATCACCGTTGGCAAAGGCGTAATCGGCGAATTCGGTCCCGGGATGAAGGGCGCCGATTCGCTCCAGCTTGGGCAGTTTGCGAAGGTCGATCAGTATCAAGCTGTCATGCAGAGTCTTTACAATCAGAGTCTGGTCGAAAAGTCGCATCTGGCGCGGGACGTCATCCAGAAGCATGCAGTCCAGAAGACCATACTGCTGGTGTCCTGAATCCCACTGGAGCACGGCGACTCCGTCGTTGTTGATGGCGACGGCGTGGTCACCGACAGTGCGAACGGCCCGGAAAGTATTGCAGAGCAGGGTATGATCAGGGTTCCGGCCGATCTCGGCCCGGACGGTACCCGTCAGGCAGCAAATGAAGGCGACAAGGTAGATCAGATTCCTCATCATCATGCCTAGCGAATCAGGGCCATTTTGCGGGTCACGGTTTGATCATCCGTCTTTAGACGGTAGAAGTAAACGCCCGAGGCGATCTGGGTCGGAGCCCAGTTCACTTGATGGCGTCCGGCCGGTCGGATTTCGTTTACCAACGTGGCGACCGACTGACCCAGTATGTTCAATATCTCCAAAGTAACGTGGGAGCGGCGCGACAACTCGAATTCAATGACGGTACTAGGGTTGAACGGGTTGGGATAGTTCTGGTCGAGGGCGAATTCGGTTGGTAGCGAAACGCCGTCGACCGGTTCAACGCTCGTCGGAGAACCGTCAAAGCCCTGCCAATGGCCGGAGTTGATATTGTCGGCCAAAAACCGGGTGTTGTTGTCGCCGTTCTCATAAGCGGCATCAAAATCCCAGGCCATCACATAAGAACCATCACCAACCATAATCAACTCTAACAGGCCGTCACCATCCAGATCATCCACCAAAGGCGCGTAGCGCGAGGAGAAGACTTCACTCGGGCGGGCCGGCGTCGGCACCGGCCAACCCGGAATGGGGTTGCCCTCGTAATCCAGAATATGAATCAGTTCATCACCGGTTGACGGCAATACATATCCGGAGCGAACGATGATCTCGGGAAACGCATCACCGGTTAGGTTGGCCACCATGGGAGTACCGAAAGTCGCCGACTGATGAAACAACTCTCCGGATGGGCGCCCGCTATGCGATACATAGGGGGAGCCGTCGGCGCGGAAGGCAAACAGCGACGCTATATCGTACTCAAAATAGGTGCAGAGAATCTCGGGACTGCCGTCAAGATCCAGATCAGCCACGATCGGATAGGAACCGATCCAGCCCTGGACGTCATTCAGGAAAATGGGCCAGCCGTCAAGGTCGTCCAGGCCGTTGGTTTTGACCCAAATGGTCGGGACGCCGCCGCCCCCTTTGCCCATCATAATGATCTCCGGCACCAGGTCGCCATTGAGGTCGGCCAGGGCCGATCCGTGAACGTCAACGCACATCTGAACCAGGGCTTCCTCGCGATCAAAGGCCGGCTGCCCGGTCCGGCCGTCGAAGATAGCCAGACCCGTGTGCGGCTCCGGAGCGGAATACATAGCGATTACTTCATTGACGCCGTCGCCGGTTACATCGGCCCCGGTCACGAAAGGAGAGGTGAATCCGCCATGCCAGTACGAGTCGGAAATCCTGGGGTCGAAGGTAGCAAACAGCCCCTCCATGCTGAAGAAATATGAATCACCGCTAAACTCGTAGGCCAGAATATTGCCATCCCGGTTGATAATCACAATGGCCGAGTCTTCGTCCATGCCCAGGCGGGTCACGGTTGGATTGGGGAAACCGTAGCCGTACGGTATTCGGCCCGTGACGCATGCCTGCGGCCATCCCTGAGCATAAGTCCCGTCGTGGTTGACAACATGAATACCGTCTTCATCAGTGAAGATAATCTCGTCCTCACCGTCGCGATCCACATCGTACAGGGCCGGGACACAGCGCACATTCTTCTGGGGCAGGGCGGGAAAACCGCCACGGATATTGCCGTAGGCATCAAAAACGTAAAGACCGTTGCTGCTGGTAACGATGAGCTCGCGTTGGCCGTCCTTGTCCAAATCATCGCATACCGGCGTTATCGGCGTTAGACCGGCAAGCTTCTGCGGCCAACCGACGGCGAAAGCGGAGCGGACATCGACCTGCACCGAATCAACCAGTTCGTCGCCGGCATTGAAATAGCCGAACACATAGATAGTGAATTGGCCGGTGTCGGACCCCGAGACACTCCAATGGCATAAGAGCGAATCGTAGTACTCACCGGTCGAGGACATCAGATCCCGCACGGACTGGCCCGCTTTGCGGTAGCGCACGGCCACGGAATCAAAGTCGGGTCCGTAGGCGTTACCGATTATCGGAATATTGTAACGGGCCTCGGAATCTCCCTGGGGCGAGGTGATTTCCAACTTCCGCGCGCGCACATAGCGGCAGGTGACAGTCGATTGGGAGCCGAATTTGTCGGTGATCCGAAACTTGATTAACCCCTCAGCTTCGGTATCGTCAAAAACGGCCAGAATGGAATCCGGCGGCAGGCTATTGCCTGCTGCCAAGTATATATAATCCAGTGCGTCCGGGCCGACGGCATACTCCAATAGCCAGCTACCGGTGTATCCGGCACTGGCGGCAGCCTTAATGACAACATCATCGGTATAGCGCCGTTTGGAAACCGGGGATACCAAATGCAGTCCACCCTCCTGAAGCAGATTCAGTGAGGCCTGGACGTTGATATACCCGTAGCCCGAGAGAGTATCCGGCCCCGGCAGAGAGTCGCCCTGGTTGCGCGGATCGATCAGGTCATCGGCGCCCAACAAGAGTATTTCTTCGAGTTCTGGGAGAGTCAGATCGGGTCGGAATGAGAGCAACAGCGCCGCCGCCCCGGCCGCGACCGGCGCCGCCATTGAGGTCCCGTCCGACAGATAATACAGGCTGTCCTGACCAATGATCCGAACCCCCGGCTCGCCCGCTTCCTCGTACATATCCGTGCCGACGGCGCGCAGCGACAGGATATCCAATCCGGGCGCCACGATATCAACATGGGCGCCGTAAGTCGAAAAATCGGTTTCGTATCCGCGCGAATTTCCGGCCGCAACAACAAATACGGAATCATAGGCCGCCGGATAATACCGAGTGTTGTCGCCGGTGTTGCCGGGAGCTACCGTCACCAGGACGCCGTTGGTCCGAGCGAAGTTTACCGCTTCACGCAGAATGGCCGACTGAAATGGCGTTCCCCAACTGATGTTGATGACCTGCGCCCCGGCGTTGACGGCATAAAAAATCCCGGCGGCGCCGACAGCGGTGGTAGCGTTGGGGCGAATCTTGATCGGCATGATCATAGCGTGAGGCGCTATCCCGATCACCCCGGCGGTATTGGCGTTGGCCGCCACAATCCCGGCCAGGTGGGTGCCGTGGCCGTGCTCATCGGTCGGGTCATTGTCGCCGATTGGGTCAAAAAAGGAGAGGCTGTCACCGGAAACATCATAGCCGAGGGTGTCGTCGACAAATCCATTGTGGTCATCGTCGATACCGTTGCCGGCGATTTCATCCGGATTGCGCCAGAAGCGGCCGATCAATTCCGGGTGCAAAAGGTCGGCCCCGCTGTCAACGATGGCCACGACCACGGCCGTGGTTTCGGCGGGCGGGCTGGTGTAGAATGGATCGACATTGATATCATCGCCGGGATCGCCGCTCTTGGTTATCAGCTGATCATTGTAGTAACCATAGACCCGCAAAATACCAAGATACTCCTGGCCGACGTTGCGCAAATACCACTGGTCCGGAAAGTACTCGTCCTGCGGCATAGCGAAGAATTCAAGCCAGTACTCCGGTTCGATATATTCGATCTTGTCCGGGCCGATCAATCGGGACACATCCGACGCCGACAGCGACTTGTCATCGCTGACAAAAACATGCAGCCGTTGCCACTGCTCGGCACCGGGCAGGCTTTGTTTTACAGTCAGAGCGCTGGCCCGCTGCAGAGTGTTGCCCTGCCCCAGCGATTTGGGCAATTGGTGCGGACGTATTCCGGCCTTGAGCTTAACGACAAAGCGGCCTGGGACAGGTCCGCTCGGTCCATTGTAGCCGGTCACGGCCGACGCAGTTGGGTATGAGGCTGTGACCAGCAAAGCAATGAATATCAAGTATCGTCTCAGAAACGGCATACAGTTTCCCTTCATGAGTCGACTGCGACTCATTAAGATGGTAGTGGGTGGACTGGTTCTTAGACGTACCGGCCGGCCGAATCGTTCAGTCCCCCACCATCTACCGCAAGATACTACGTATCAAACAGTTGTCAAGGCGGGAGAAGGCGTTGCGGAAGTGGGGGTTCCTCCCTATATTGCCGGGGTGCTAACGAACTTGCCCAACAGGGCTAAGAAAATCGGTGCTAACAGGTTCTGCTTGTTGACCACAGCATTGATACCGTTTTCCGTGAACAGTCTCTCTGCTCAAGATGTGTTTGGCCCTGCGGTTAGCTATGATGCCGCCGGAGATGGCTCTTGTTCTGTCTTCTCGATTGATTTTAACGGCGATGGCACCAATGATCTGGTGACTGTGGAGTATCTCACTGGCAATGTTCCGATACTGCCGGCCAATGCCGACGAATCTGTCCAGAGTGCAGTTGACTACGAGGACCGTGGTCACTATTCTTGGGATTGGAGCATAGCATTCAATAACTCAGAAATTGGCTGCGGCCGTGGAATTTAGACGCCTGGGTTTTCAATTCACTGTGTCATGGATTAGTTGGTTATTTGACTATTCGACTGATTGGCGTATGGGGACGAAGCCCCGTCGACGTGATTATTCGACAATGGCACAAAATCTCAAGGTTGAGACGATTGTCATTCTGGATCCGTATCGCAATTGCGAGGGGCCCGAACTTGCGTTTACTGGGGTGCGAAGAAAATGACCAAACGAAAAACAACTCCAGTCACACAAATCCACGTGCTGAAAGTCACGTTGAAGGACGTGAAGCCTCCAGTGTGGCGTCGCCTGGCGGTCTCCAGCGACACGACGCTTGTGGAACTGCACAAGACCATTCAAGTAGCGATGGGGTGGTCTGATTACCACCTCCACCAATTCTTCATCAGGGGCTGTTGCTATTCAATTCCTCACCCGGACGATTTCGAGCGGGGCTTGGATGAAAGGCTGTTTTCGCTATCCACAATCGCTCCGCTGCCGGGCATGAAATTTCGATATGACTATGATTTCGGTGACGGGTGGGAACACGCAATTCTGGTGGAGAAAGTACTCGTGCCTGACCCAAACGAGCGGTACCCGGCGTGTCTGGCCGGGAAGCGTGCCTGCCCGCCTGAAGATGTCGGTGGTCCTTGGGGTTACGAGGAGTTCCTGTCCGTGATGGCCGACCCAAAACATCCTGAACATGACGAGCGCAAGGAATGGATAGGTGGCTCCTTCGATCCAGAGCGGTTTTCCATTTGTGACGTCAACGAAATCTTGAACTACAAGCCGCAACGCACCCAGTCTCGGTAGGGCCGATGCCATACCTGCCCTGAGGGACGTCGGAGGGTGCTTCCGCCATGACACTGACTGCGTCAGGACGACAGCAGGAGCGCAGGGCTTCTGCCCTGCGCTGAAGAAATAGCAACTCCGAGAGCGGCGGCGCGCCGGCAGGTTCTTACTTGCGTCGATGATCAGCGCCACTGATCATTGGGTGTGCGACAATATCCGATTCAACGATTGCTGCCGCTACTCTATCTGATCCTGCCGCTCGTGTTTACGCGTTCGACCATGGATCCGGTCTTACATCTGCGCTTTTCTATCTTGGCGGGCTGTTTGGTGCTGATCACCGCGGTTACGCTGCTGCAGAGCTTCGGCCACAAGAGCGGTCCGGGCGGGGGTGTGTTCAGACACTGGATTGTCGGGGTGTCACTGGCCTTCTTGGTAATGCAAACGGTGGCCGGGGTGTCGACCATCAACCACACCGAAGCGATATTCGCCGTCGCCAAAACCCTGGTCAAGGTCAGTCTGTTTTTTATTCTGTTGTTTTACCTGGATGAAGACGATCGCCTGCTGCTATGGATCTGCCGAGCCGTGGTCGTTGGTAGTCTGGCCTTGGCAGCCATAGCAACGCTGCAGTACCTGGGCGTGGCCTTCTTAAGCCTTCCGGGCAACCACCTGCCGTTCGCCACAATGGCCAACAAGAACCTGCTGGCCTCCGCGCTGCTTCTGATGCTGCCGCTGGTGGCCGCCACCTGGCTGACTGACAGAGGCATCTGGCAACCGGTCTCGCTGGCCGTCCTGGGTGTAGACACAGTGGCCATCGTCCTGGCGCATGCCAGGGCGACCTGGTTGGCCCTGGCGGTGGCCGCCTGTTTTGCTCTGGTGCTGGTGTATTGGGGTCACCGACGCCGAATGCCTTGGTCAAGGGTGGTCACTGCTCGGCGGACTGTTTTTTCTCTGGTGGCTGTCACGGCCGTCGCTCTGATGATCGGCTTTGCGATGCTGAGCGCCGCACCCAACACCCAACGTCCGGACTCAAAGCTTCCTGTCAACATGAGCACTTCGTCCCTGAAGCAACGGCTGCTCTTGTGGGACAAGTCGCTGGCCATCGCCCGCTATCACCCGCTGCTCGGTTGCGGACCGGGCAACTGGAAACTGACCGTTCCGGCCTACGGGACACAGGGCCTGCCCTCGGCCTCGGGGGACCTGTACTTCTTGCGGCCCCATAACGAATACCTGATGGTGCTGTCAGAATCGGGACCGATCACGCTGGCGTGCTACCTGGCTATTTTGGGCCTGGCCTTGTACTATGGGATACGCACTATGGCCAGAACAAAATCCGCAACCGAGGGGCTCATCGCCCTTCTGATGCTCACCGGCCTGGTCGGTTATATGGTTGTTGCCGGGTTCAGTTTTCCGGAGGAACGAACGGTACATCCGATGCTGGTAGGGTTCATGCTGGCCGTAACGACTCTCGGTTACCATAAATCGGACCATCAGGGCCGCGGCATCCCAACGAACCTCTTGCGTCTGGGGTGGGTACTGGTGACCGTCGGCCTGGTGGCGGCCGGTATCATGGGATGGGAGCGATGGAAGTCGGAGCGCCACGTAACAAAAGCGATCGCAGCCCAGGCCAGGCAGGAGTGGTCGACGGTGCGTGATGAGACGGCCCTGGCATTGTCCTGGTCGGCGCAAATCGATCCGGCCACCAATCCCCTGGCTCTGTATCATGGGGTATCGTATCTTGCCCAGCAGAATTGCGATTCGGCGCTGCCGTGGTTTGAGGCGGCCTACCGTATACATCCTAATCATTTGCAGGTGCTTAACAACTACGCTTATTGTCTGCACACCTCGGGGAGGCTCGCCTTGGCCAAAGAGCTTTATCATCGGGCGGTCAACATCTCGCCGTTGCCGCAGACAATGATCAACCTGGCGATCTTGTACAATCAGAACGGGCAGCCGGATAGCGCCGGAATATGGCTCGATAGTGTGCCCGACGGGATTCAGGACCCACGGTTGGCGTTGCTCAGGGAACGACTCGAAAGCAACCCTTCCGAATCTGATCAGTAATGGCCGACATGCTCTGGGCGAGTTATTGAGAACGCTTGCGGGAGGCGTAGAATCGCTTTGGGTCGATCGGCCCTACTCTCCTCAAAATTCAACCTGACAACGGCCCTTGTCATTGCGTATGCTGTCTAACAGGTATTCCGGCACGGGGTTCTGCCGATAAGTACGGTACATAGAATGACTTAGCTTATGATATCGGTAATTGGACATCTACTAAGAAACGTCTTCACGAGCTGGATGGGCATGGTCGTCACGCTCGTGGTGACTTTCTTTTTTACGCCTTTTCTGATCGATCAACTCGGAAAAGGCCAATATGGCATATGGTCGCTGGTGTTCTCACTGGTAGCGTACATGCGTTTGGCCGACGCCGGCATGAATCAGGCCATCACCCGCTTCTGTTCAAAGCATTTCGCCCTGCAGGATTGGATCCAACTGAATCAGGTCGTCAGCTCAGCGGCACGTATATATGTCGTCATCTCGCTGGTCATAGTAGCCGCGTCGGCTGGAATAGCTGTTGGTCTTCTGCACTACTTCCAGATAGAGCCGGAGTCCTTGCGAATTGCCAGGATTACGTTGATTGTGATTGGTCTGAACCAGGCCGTCACCTACATGTTTATCCCCTTCGCGGCACTGGTGCCGTTTCACCGCACCGATATCGTCAACTACTTTGAAATGTCGCAATTGCTTCTGCAGACCGCGGCCATCGTAGTTTTGCTCAAACTCGGTCAGGGACTGGTGGCGATGTCGCTGGTCGTACTGGTGCTGACCATTGTATCGCATGTCATCCGCTATGGCATTCGTCGTCGCATGTTCCCCCAGGTTAAGTTCAGTCGGTCTGCAATCGATCGCGAGAAAACCAAGCAACTGCTTTCGTACGGATCCACGTCATTGTTGATTGTGGCGGCCTGGATTGTGATTTTCCAGACCGACAACATTGTCATCGGTCGCTTCATATCGATGGAGGCCATTGCCTTGTTTGCCGTACCGGCCGCCATAGTCTCCCAACTGCGCAACTCGATCAGTTCTATCGCTACGCCGCTGGTCCCGACTATCAGCCATATCGAGGCCGAAAAGGACGAGTCCAAGATCATGCAGATCTACGACCGCTCGACGCGATACCTATATTTCCTGAGCGGCTTCATCGGTGTCATGATTTTGGTCTATGGACGACCGTTCATATTGCTCTGGGTCGGGCCGGATTTTGAGACGTCGGTCACCATCCTGCACCTGTTGATCATCCCGGCCTGTATCTATCTGCCTCAGATGATCGCAAATTCGATTCTGTTTGGCGTGTCCCGTCACAAGGTCCTGTTTTACATATTGGCCGGCGAAGGTGTATCAAACATAGTCCTGTCGGTGATATTGGTGCAAAGTATGGGACTGATTGGTGTCGCGCTGGGCACGGCCATCCCGCAATTAGTAATTTACCTGGTGATTTATCCCGTGGTTTTCTATCGGGTGATGGCCGTCAAAGTGTCGCAATTTTACAAAAGCGCGGCTCGATCCATGATAATCGCGGCCGGTCTGTTGGCTCCGGTCGCTTTACTCATGCGGTATCTCTGGACGCCCGAGACGTGGTCGGCCCTCATTGTCGACTGTGCCGTCGCCGGAGCGGTAATGCTGACCGGGTTTCTGGCCTTGATAGTTGATCCTGCCGATCGCGAGCGCCTTCTGTCCCGACTAATCCGGCGCTCGTCCGGCCCCCAGGGAGAAAATCGCTCATGAAAATGGCCGCCCGAGAGTACATTGGTAATCGGACCATCTTCTTGTTGGGCCTGGCCTTTGTGTGCATAGCCGGCGGTATCGGCGTCATCTTTCCCCCGCACATCTATCCCCTGGCCGCCGTACTGGCCTTGATGGCGCTGGTGCTCATGATCTACAGCCCGATTGCGGCGCTGCTGACCTATTTGGTGTTCTTTTTGGCCTGGCCACAGGAGTGGGCGCCGTACTTCCAGTACTTGCCCGGTTTTACGGAGAGGATTATCGGCTTTATGGCGATGGGATCGCTGGCGCTGTCGATGCTGGCCCGCCGGCGCACCGACTTCCACATGGGGCGGATCGGATTGGCTTTCCTGGGGCTGTTGGTCGCCTATACCCTGAGCGCCTTCAGTGCCTACTATCTGACCGAGGTCAAGGACACCGTGACGGAAGTCCTCAGACTGCTGGTGGTCTACGTTCTGGTCGTCAACATTGTCGACACTCCGGCCAAGCTGAAGGCGGTGATGCGCTTGTATTTTCTTGCCGTGGGTGTAATGGCTGTTCTCTCCGTCGTAAATTACTACAACGGCGTCTTTCAATACCGGATGGGCATCGCGCGGGCGATTGGTCACGGCATGAGTTACGCCGACCCCAACTCTCACGCCGCTACGATCATCTATGCCTTGCCGGTGCTGTTCTATTCCATGAAACACTGGGCCAAAGGGATCGAGCGAATAGCTCTGGTGGCTATCAGCGCCGTGGGGTGCTGGAATATCGTGCTCACCGGATCCCGAACGGCGATGGTGGGCGTGCTGGTCCTGGTCGCTGCCGTCATTGCGCGCTCGCAACGGAAGTTTGTTTACGGTCTGCTGGCGGCGATCCTGCTGGTGGCGATTGCGTTCGCGATGCCCGAGCAATACAAGCAGCGCTTCGAATCGACCGCCGACATAACTTCCGAGAGTTCCTCAGCCGAATCGGCGCGCGGACGGATCGAGGGTCTGGAACACGGCTTCAAGCTGTTTTTGATAAGTCCGATTACCGGCGTCGGAGCCGGCTGTTTTGCTATTGCCCGCGGAGTGGAATTCGGAGTCTACTTTTCATCGCACAACATGCTGGCCGAACTGATGGCCGAGTCAGGTGTCGTCGGGATGTCGGCATTCGGCGTTTTCGTCTGGGCGATATTCTTCACCATTCGTCAATTGCGTCGGCGGCTACGTACGCAGCAGGCGCAGCCCGAGAGACAACTGATGATTGGTCTGACCGAGGGAATTCTAGTTTCATACTGGCTGTTGTTTTTGATGGGTCTGGCCGGGCACAATCTCTACCGATACAATTGGTTCTTTTTTGGCGCTGTCCTGACGGCGATGTTGCACATGGTTGAACTGCAGGATGAACCGCCTCCAGTGGCCGCGACCAAGGAAGACGCCGGCAGCAGACCCGAGTTGCCGGTAGGAGTTGACGGCGGTGAACATGACTGATCTGTTTTTGACCTTCGGCTTCCTGGTCTTTCACCTGGTCAATGTTTTGCCGGGGATAGCTGCGGCGACTGCGTTAAGCAAACGCGGCTGGTTGGCCGGACCGGGAAACACATTGGTGACAGGCTACGCGCTCGGTTACGCCTGGGAGATCCTGACCGGTATCCTTTTCATGAGCCGGGAGATTCCGGTCTGGTCGCTGCCCATTGTATCGGTATTGCTTGCGCTGCTCATTTGGCGGACTAACCGAGAGAACCAGGATCGAAGCAGCCTTGGGTTGGCGTTCCTGAGTGACCACAAGTGGGTGTGGTTGTTGGCGGGGATCGCCATCGCCCTAACTATGCTCGTAATCCTGCGGGTTGGACGCGTCGACGGCGAGTACCACGTCTTCACCACTCTCTTTGTCAACGACTACTTCAATCACATGGCGGTAACCGCCGAGCTGGCCAAAAACGTGCCGCCGACCAATATTTACTATCATGGCCCCACCGCTCACTACTATTGGTTCTTCCATTCGGTGCCGGCCATGTTTCACAGGCTGGTCGGTCTGCAGACCAACATCAGGCATTTGCTGCTGACGATCGACATGGTCAATATCGTCGCCTTCTTTTTGGCCCTGAGCGTGGTCCTGAAGGAATCCGGCGTGTCGCGTCGGGGAGCGATCGTGGCTCTGTGCTTGGTCCTGATCGGATACAGCTACATCGATGTGTTTGTATTGGGCCGGGAATTCGGCAATCTGATTGGTATCACGAGACTACTACCGGCGCTGGTTCCCGTGTGGGCCAAGCTCGAAGGATTCTCCGGGCTGTCGCACTCCTATATCCGTGACTTCTGGGTCGAGCCCCACGGTGTCGCTTCCATGGTATTTGTGTTTGCAGCCACAGCACTATACTTGAGTAAGACAAAGAAGATGCCCGGCCTCGCTAAGGGCTTGATGGTCGGGTCTTTTGTTCTCTGCGCTTTCGGCTGCGATTCGTTTTTGGGTTTTATCCTGGCTCTGTGGATTGGGACTATGACGGCTATCAAATTGGCTCACGCCAAGTTCTCAGATCGAGGTCAGTGGCAATTCGTTGGCGGTATCGGTGTTATAGCGGTGTTGGGTATTGGATACGTTCTGGGCTTCAACATGATCGGTGGTCAGAGCGGGATGCTCTCGCTGGCACCTCTGGTCGGGGTGATGGCGACCTTGCCATTTTACCTGACACTCGATTACGGACCAATCTTTCTGCTGGGCCTGCTCGGCTGGGTGCTGCTTTGGCGACGCGAAACAGGAGAGGCCGCCCACGAGTACCGGCTGCTCTGGATCATGGCGCTGATAGCGCTGGGACTGGGACTGCTCTTGCGACACGAAATCGAATACGATATTCTTCTCAGGAAATCGGGCAAGCCGCTGCAGTTGGTTTTGCTGGTTGGCGCCGGTTGGGCCATTGACTGGATGTTTCAGCATCGCCGCAAGCTCCTGAAGTACGCCGTCATTGCCATACTTGTCGCCCTGCCGACGCTGGCCTTGGATGTCCAAGCCTTTGGCGGTTTTTTTGGAAGCCGCGGATTGGAAAACCGAATTGCCCACGCCGACATGGTCGCCTTGGAATGGATCAAGAATAATACCCCGCCCATCGCCGTTGTTCAGGGAATGCCAGGTTATCACGGAGAGTACCTCTACGACATCAACCCCATCCCGGCCATCGCCGAGAGACCGGTATATGTCGGCACTTATATGCTGGCCGCCCTGTGGGGCGTTGGTGGCGAAGCGGCGTTGGCGCGAACGAGAGAAGTCGACACTTGGTTCTCGGCGCCATCAGGTGAGTCACCGGGCGTGAGTGATCGTGTGATTTACCTATACGGCGGAACCAAGGAGTTGGAATTCTACGGAGTTGCGAGTGTTCGATCCCTGGCTGGGCGAGAGAACTACTTCCTCGTTTATGATTCGCTTGGCGTACAGATTTGTCGCCGCGGAGTCGGTCAGGTATCTCGCGGGGTGAGCATGCCAGAAGAAGCTGAGGACGGATTGTAATGGACCTGATCAAGATCTTAGCTCAGCGAGTTTCCCTCCCTTTCTCCTACTATCGCGAGGGGTTTGATATCATGCCGCGCTGGCGGGAGTTGGAGAAGTCACAGTACTTTTCTGAAGATGAGATGCATGATCTCCAGTGGCGGCGATTGAAGACACTACTTTCTGATGCTTACGTGAACGTACCGTACTATTCCGAGCTGTTTGATCGCGAAGGCATTCGTCCTGGTGACATCAATAACGAAACGGACTTTCGCAAGATTCCCGTGCTCACCAAGCAAGATATCCGTGATCATCACGATCGCATGGTTTCGAAGAAATACGATCCCGGAACCATGATTCCCAAAAAGACCGGCGGCTCCACCGGGGTGCCACTGAAGCTCTATTGGAGTCGCGGCGCTACTGCCCACAAAAAGGCAGCCACGCTTCGCCATGATGCCTGGACCGGTTATCGTCCCGGCGAAAAACTGGCCATGCTCTGGGGAGCGGAACCGGGTGACGACACCTGGCGCTTCAAGCTCTACAATTTCCTGACACTGCGCCGCATCGCTCTGGACACTCTCCAGATGTCCGACGCCACCACCGGTGCCTTTCTTACGCGGCTGAGAAAGTACGGCGCGCCGTTCTTGTTCGGTCACGCTCATTCACTGTATGTGCTGGCCCAATACGTCGACCAAAACGGTATCACCGATCTGCCGACACGCAGTATTCTCTCCACGGCGGAAGTATTGACCCCCAAGGAGCGCCAGCAAATCGAAAGAGCGTTTGGGGTTCCACTTTTCGACCGCTATGGCTGCGAGGAGTTGAGTGTCATTGCATCCGAGTGTGAAGCCCACGAGGGGTTGCACGTGCACTCGGAAGGACTGTACATCGAACTTGAGGGCTCCGGCGAGCAGGAGCCGGGTGATTTGATTATCACCGATCTGGTGAACGACGGTATGCCTCTCATACGCTACAAGACCGAAGACATGGCCCTGCCGCTTGGCGGCCGCTGCTCGTGCGGACGAACGCTGCCGCGCCTGAAGACAATTTTCGGCCGTCATACCGACTTCCTCTATACCCCCGACGGCCGCAGTCTGTCGGGCATATCGATCATGGTCAACCTGGCGATCGAGATTCCCGGAATCTGGCAGGTTCAGGTAGTTCAGGACAGACTCGACCATCTGCTTTTCCGAATCGTGCGGACCGATCAGTTCGGCGAACACAGTCTGAGGCGCTTGGCCCAGGAGATACCCAAGTTTTTTGGATCCGGGATGAACTACGATGTTGAGTATGTTGAGGCGCTATCGCGAACACCGCGCGGGAAATACCAGTTTTCGATCTGCAAAATCCCCCGGCCGGAGGCGTCTTCGTGAGTATTCTCGGCTGGATATTGGTGGTGCTGACCGGTCTGCTGGCGGCGGGCATGGTGTATCTATACCTGCTGGCGCTGATCGGCTTTTTGGCTCGACTCGCCGGGAAGTCTGGGGCATCAACCGACACCATGCGTTTTCTCGTTTTGGTTCCGGCCCATAACGAGGGCGAAGGGTTGCTGCCCACCCTGAATAGTCTGAAGGGGTTGGTCACAAAACACTCCGTCGAACTGGGCGTAATCGCCGACAACTGCACCGACACCACCGCCGAAGTCGCCCGACAGGCCGGCGTTGTCGTACTGGAAAGGACCGACCCGGATCGTCGCGGCAAGGGGCACGCCCTACGGTGGGCCATCACGGAGATTGGGCTGGATAGTTACGATGCCGTGGCGGTTGTCGACGCCGATACTATTGTGATGCCCAACATGCTTGAAGCCATGGCTGCAGGTCTGCAGTACGGCGCCGATGCCGTACAGACTTGCTATCAGTTCACACCGTCCGATGAATCCTCAACATCACAACTGCAGTACATCGCCAGCCTCGTTGAGAACCATCTGTTTTACAAGCCGCGAGCCATCCTGGGATTCCCCAGCATTCTGCGCGGAAGCGGCATGGCGGTCCGGTCTGAGATTCTGGCTGAACACCCCTTCGACTCCAGTTCGATTACGGAGGATGTCGATTTCTCCATCAGGCTGTCGAAGCTGGGTCACCGTGTCCAGTACACCTCGGCCAGCACCGTCTTCAGCGCCGCCACGGTCAACTATCAGCAGGCAACTACCCAGAAATCGCGATGGGCATCAGGAACCTTCGCCTTGATTGCCGACCATTTCATTCCGCTGATAGGGACCGGCCTCAGGGGCCGCCCGGGATTGATTGAACTTGCTTTCTCGCTGCTGTTGGTGAGTCGTCCGCTGCTGGTATTTGGCAGTGGCGTCCTGATGCTGCTGGGATTGTTGGTGTCCGGGACACTCGGCCGGTTAATCGTAGCGGCCAATGCCGCCATTGCCGTTTTTGTTGTAGTTTACCTTCTACTGGGTATTCTGCTGACGAAGGACAAGGGTCGAGCGATCCGTGCTTTGGCCCATATCCCGGCCTACGGTCTCTGGTTTTTGGGGATCCAGCTTAGGTCTCTGCTTGGTTTTCGTCGGGACGACTGGCAGCGCACACAAAGGAAAACCGATGTCTGAAATGCGAGTATTGCATTTGCGATCAGGCAATCTCTACGGGGGACCGGAACGCCAATTGCATCATCACGCCTTGCGCGCAAAAGGCTCGGACTGCCACCTAACGATAGCCAGCTTCGCCGAAAGCGGCAACCGCCCTGAGTTTCTCGATGTGATCGCCGACGATGATATCGCTGTTCACTGTTTCCAAACCAGGGGCTCCTATGATCGCAGGGCGGCATCCCTGGTCAGAGACTACCTCAGGCAGCAACGTATCGACATTCTCTGCACGCATGAATACCGCGCCCACATTGTTGGCATGATCGCTCGCAGAGGGACTAAGGCCAGGTGGATAGCCTGTTCCCGTGGGTGGACAGAGGAAGACTTCAAGATCAGGCTGTACCACGCCCTGGACAAGATGATGATCCGGTTTGCCGATCATATCGTGGCCGTCTCGGATTCTCAGCGAGCACGTTTGCGTCGTCTGCTGATACCGGCCCGCAAGATTTCCGTCGTGACCAATGCCATCGATCCGATCCGCTTCCGATCGGTCCCGCCGATCAACCTCAAAGAGCGCTTTGGATTTCCTGCTGATGCCTGCGTGATTGTCACTGCCGGTCGCTTCAGCCGCGAGAAAGGCCAGCGCTTCCTAATCGAGGTAGCCCGGTCGATTACCGGTCGGTTCGACCAGACCCGTTTTGTTCTCTTTGGTGATGGCCCCGATCTAGAAACAATCCGCAGCAAAGTGCAAAAATGGCGTTTGAGCGATCGCATCCTCTGCCCCGGCTTCGAGAGCGATCTGATCGGCGCCCTCAAAGGGGCCGATATGCTGGTAAACCCCTCGCAGTCGGAGGGACTGCCCAATATCGTTCTGGAGGCAATGGCGGTCGGTTTGCCGGTGGTGGCAACGTCGGTCGGTGGTGTGCCGGAATTGGTGGAGCACAATCGATCAGGTCTCTTGGTCCCGTATGGCAATTCGGCTCGGATGGAGGCAGCTATCGCGGAGTTGATCACTGACGGACAACTACGCCAGAAGTTGGCCGACCAGGCTAAGGAGGTGGTGGCCAGCCGCTTTTCGTTTGACCACCAAAACGAGCAACTCACTGATATCTACAGGCGGGTCTTGGCATGATCAATATCGCCTATGTCATAGATACCGTTGACTCCCCCAACGCCGGGACCGAACATCAGCTACTGGAGACAATTCGGCGCTTGGATCGCTCACACTTCACCCCCCACCTGATCTGCCTGCGACCGAGCGATTGGCTCGCTCAGACGAGTCTTCCGTGTGATGTCGAAGTACTCAATCTGCGATCCTTTCTGAGCCTGCAGACGTTCCGGGAGCAGCGTCGGTTCGTGGGCTATTGCCGGACTCGACGGATCGACATTATCCAGTCGTTTTTCCGCGACTCCAATCTTGCCGGTACGCTTTGGGGCAGGATGGCCGGTGTTCCGGTAATCATAGCCAGCCGCCGCAATATCGGAACCGGCTATTGGCACAACCGGAAGGAGGTCGCCATATTGCGTTTTCTAAGGCTCTTCACGACCCAGTGGATTGCTAATTCGCGGGCGGCGGCCGACGAAGCGATTATGGTCGAGAAGGCCGACCCCCATCGCGTGAGGGTGATTCCGAACGGCCTGGACATTGACCGCTTCGGGCGTCCGACAGACGATGAGCTGGCCGGAACACGCCGTCGCTGGGGACTCGGACCGGAACATGTCGTCGTCGGAGCGGTGGCCAACCTCCGCCCTGTCAAAAACCTGACGTTCTTGATACGGGTTGCGTCGCAAATGTGTCCGTCTCATAGTAACCTCCGCTTTGTGGTTTTGGGCGAGGGACCACAGCGGCCCGAGCTCGAGAAGTTGATAGCCCGGCACGATCTGACGGGCGTTTTCTTGTTACCAGGCAAATCAAGCACAGTGGCTCAGGATCTATATTCATTCGACATCGCCGTGCTTTGCTCCAAAGGAGAAAGCCTGTCTAATTCGCTGATGGAGTATTGCGCCGCCGAACGGCCGGCTGTTGCATCCGATGTTGGAGGCAATGCCGAGGTGCTTGACAGCCCTGAAGTCGGTATGGTCTATCCGCCGGACGACATCGATTGCTTCCGACAAGCTCTGGCCTCGCTGATGGAAGACCCCGCTCGGGCGGCAGCAATCGGTCGCGCGGCCCGTCGATCCGTGGCGGAACGTTATTCATTTCAGGCGGTATTAGGACAAGTGGAAGGGCTGTATAGGGCCCTTGTGAGAAAATAGCCGGTGGATATGTGGCGGTCAGCCTGTTCAGGATCTGATCCTGGTAGGTTTCTGCCCAGTGGTGTAATTCTGTGTGGCATTAACCATTAGCGGATAATCTGAACTTGCCTGACTCAAACGAGCACAATAGGCTGCCCCTGAGACCATTACGGCAAATCGGACGCGCCCATTAACCTCAAGTGGGACAACCTATTAGAAGGCGGTTGCGACAGGCGCTGCCGGGCCTTGTGGATGGTACGGTTTTTGTTGTCAAATAACGTCAAATGCGGTATAAAACGGCCAAGAGAGCAGGTCATAGACCAGTCAAGCAGTCCTACAGCCGTGACACCGCAACTCGTGTCACCAGTTTCGAGGGAGTAAGAACAGATGCCAAATATTAGCCGTAAGTCGGCGCCAAGACCATTGCTTGTAATCATGTATCTGGCGGTGTTGATAGCCGTCGCACCTCTGGCGAACGGCGCCCAGGACCTGACCCCGAGCGTCAATTACTTCAACTTCGATTACGGATCAATGGCGGTTAATTCCACGCTGGACTCCATCATAGCCGGTCGGTACGAAGTTCTGGTGGCCGACGGTTCCTATGGCACGGCCTATGTGTCCAAGTACAACGACCTCGTGGCTTATGACCCCAACATGGAGTTCTACGTTTATCACAACTTCAACGACCCCTATTACAGTTCGGCCGGGCTACCGCCGGTCAACGAATGGGTCGGGGCACGCATGGCCGCTGATGGCCAGGACAGTACTCAGATGTACTGGCATTCGGAAGATTACACCAGCACCGATTTTGGGCATTACGAGGCCTACGCCACCAGCGAATTCGGTTCGCGTTTGCTGACATACAACGGCACTCGCGCTCTGGTCAATAACACCAACCTCAATTTCATTCACCATTTCGTCGACTACGCAGCCGAAATCAGCGGCCGACACTCCGGTCGCAACTATAACATAGCCGGGCTCTGGTTCGACAATATGAGCATTCCGGCGACGGTCGGCGTCGGTACCGGCACTTCCGGACGGCATATTCACGAAGCCAAACTGGGCGGTCCGTCTGTGCAGTATGGCGCCTGGACAATATCGGATTGGCAGCAGGCCTTTAGGGACACGGTCCTAATCAAGTATATGGCCGTTCTAGGGGACAGCCTTCAAAACCGGCTGGGACTCAAGGTGTGTATCAATGCTCTGGCCTGGGCCTATGGCGACAAAGACAGCTACGCTGCCGGCTATCAGCCGGAATATTTTATAGGCGAGTTGGTGAAGCCGGTGCACCGTGAATTCGAGTTCGGCCTTTCACCGCACGACCACAACGAGCAATTGCTCTATCCCGGGCCGACCAACTCCGCGACCTCAATCGATCCGGCGGTAGTGGCGGCCGACTACAGTCCGGTCACCATCTACCAGGGTCAAGTTGATTGCTCGCAGCAGGGAGTCGAAAACTGGTTCAATCCCGGCCACGGCTATCTGGAGTACAGTTTCCGCGACTATTATTACGACTGCCTGGCCATGTATTATCTGTTTCGAGCCAAGTCAACTTTCATCTCCCTGGCCAATGTGCCTGAGTATCGGCTGGGGGTACTCAACTGGCTCGACGGCGGGGCCTCGGGCGGGCTTTGTGTCCACGCCGGGCAGACCGGCGACAGTTGCTATTGGATTGACGCCCTGGGTGTCCGCGTAGGTCGTGACGGCTGGGACGACGGCTGGGATAACGACGTTGTCGATTGGTATGCCGCTTCGGTCGACTGCCCAAGCTGCGTCATCACCGATGGTCAGGGCAAAGACAACGACAATCAGAACTGGGTAGTGTTCCGCCGTCGCTGGAGCGGTGACGACGGACATGACTATATGGTCCTGTTGCGTACACCGGGCCAATGGCAGGAACAATTTGCCGGCTCCCACTCGCCGGCCTTCGCGCTGCAAGACGGTCCTTGGGAGAAGATGAGTCACGACGGTAGTTGGGGCTCACCGATCACCACTGAGACTCTGGAAAACGGCCGGGGCGGTATTTATCGCGCGGCATCCGGTGAGTGCTCCACACCACCGGGAACGCCCGGCCTGGCCTCGCCGGCCGACGGCTCCGCCGTGGGCAGCCTGCAACCGAGTTTGTGCGTTACCAACGCCACGCCCACTCCAGGCTGCTCTCAGCCCCAGACTTACCAGTTTGAAATCTACTCCGACGTTGATCTCACCAACCGGGTGGTAGGCCCGGTGACCAGCAGCCAGGGGTCCGGCCAGACCTGCCTTACGCCTTCATCGCCGCTGTCCTCGGGCCGTTACTATTGGTGGCGCGCCCGGGCATATAACGGCACCGTGTATTCGGCATGGAGCGGTCCCTATCTGTTCTCAACGCCCAACACGGCCCCATCAACGCCGGCCCCCGTCTCGCCCGGCGACGGCAGCCAAGTTAGCACCTCGCAGCCGACGCTGACTGTGAGCGCCGCCTCGGATCCCGACGGGACGTCGTTGGCTTACCACTTTCAGGTTGCCCTCAACAGCTCATTCATTGATTTGGAGAATTCCGGAGTCACCATCGATCAGCCGAGTTGGACGGTGTCATCCCCTTTGAGCAACGGCACGTATTACTGGCGGGCCCGTTGCTTTGACGGTATCGCTTACTCCGGTTGGTGCTCAACACGCTCTATGACAATTGCCGTGGGCAGCAATCATCCGCCTTCCCTTTCGATGATGATGACGCCCGCCGACGGTGACACTACGACGGTAACCTCGCCGACCTTGAGCGTCGAAAACGGCAGTGATCCCGACAGTGATCCGCTGACTTATAGCTTCCAGATCTACGACGGCACCGGGACTAGTTTGATGGCCCAGGCCACCAATATCCCCGAAGGAACAACTACTACGACCTGGGCCGTCCCGCTGACGCTGGCGGTCAACGCCAACTATCGTTGGCGCGTTCGGTGTTTTGACGGCTCGGCCTATTCCGATTGGTCGGCGATGGTGCAATTTTGGGTGATCTCGGCCGATGCCTGCGACACCCCTCCCGGGACGCCCACGCTTTCATCTCCGGCCGTGGGTTCGGGAGTCGGCAGCAACAATCCCGCTCTATGCGTCGGCAACTCGACGCCGGCACCCGGCTGCACCGAGCTGCAGACCTACGTTTTTGAGGTATACGAGGACGCCGGATTGACAACCCAGGTAGGATCGTCCATATCGGCTGCCGAGGGGCCGGGCACAACCTGTGTGACGGTCAATCCAGCTCTTGCGTCGGGTCTTTGGTACTGGTGGCGGGCGCGGAGCTACAACGGCTCGGCCTACTCCAACTGGGCCGGTCCTTTTCAGTTCCATACACCCAACACTACTCCCTCTACCCCGGCCCCGTCGACGCCGATCAACGGGACCACGGTCGACACGCGCCAGCCGACTTTGGTAGCGTCACCGGCCACCGACGGCGATGGAACCGCCCTCGTCCACTTGTTTCAGGTGGCTACTTCGAGCGGCTTCACGACCGTGGTTGCTTCCGGTGCTTCTTTCACTTCGCAGTGGACCGTCACGCCGTCGCTGAACGACGGCGGCACCTACTATTGGCGAACCCGGGCCACTGATCTGATCGACACTACTCAGTACAGCAGTTCCGGCTGGTTTCATGTGGACATCGCCTCCAACGATCCTCCCTCATCACCCACCCACTATTTGCCCATCGACGGTGAGACCCTAATCGATACGCCCATAGTAGTGACGGTCAACAATGCGGTGGACCCGGATGGAGACCCGCTGCTGTACGATTTTTATCTGTATGACGACTCGGGCCTGACCCACCAAATCGACGAGCGTATCAACATCTCCGAAGGCAGCGGGCAGACCAGCGCCAGTTTTTTTTCGGGCGATCTGCCGGTCAACCTGCGGCGCTATTACTGGCATGTTCTGGTACACGACCAGGACCATTGGGCCCCCCAGAGTCAGTCCACCTGGTTTCGCTATTTCAGCTTTGCTACCGGGACCGAGGAAGAAATACCCGCCATCGTCTCGCCGGTGTCAGGATCGACCGTGAGCGCCCGGACGCCTACCCTGATCGTGGCCAATATCAGCGAACCGGGGATGCACAGCTATTACTTCGATCTGGCCCATGACTCCGGATTTGTATCCGGAGTGATTTCATCGGCGGCCGTTGAACAGGGCAGTGAAGGATTCACGCAATGGACTGTCGAGCAGTCCTTAGCCACCGGCACCCGGTATTACTGGCGTGCCCGCGCCGATGCTTATGAGCCTTCGGCGGTGGCGTCGTTCCTTGTCGAAGCTCGTGTGTACGCCTCACCCAACCCGGTAAGTTTCGATAGAGGTGAGTCGCTGACTTTCCACTTGCCCTATGAGCCGGTCGATCTACTCGTTCAGACGGTCTCGGGAGATCCGGTGATTAGGGTCGATGGCGTGTCCGGCGACTGGGAGTGGGACGGGCTAAACGACTCCGGCCATCGGATCGCCGCCGGTGTTTACCTTTGGTATGTTCGCGGCACGGACTACCAGGGCAAGATCATCGTCAAGCCGTAGACAGCAGATACCCTTCGAGTATCGTGACAACCAATGTCCGAACCGGCTCCAGCGCGAGATCGATCCGGACATTGTGATTGTACACCGGGCTCCTTCACTCTATATTCCGGCATGGATTTCTTTGCCGGCGACCAACCGCCACAATCGAGTGCCGACAAGGCATCGGCGACGCCTTTGGCTGAGCGTATGCGACCACGATGCCTGAGCGATTTTGTCGGTCAGGATGATCTGGTCGGGCCGAGTACGCCGCTGCGAAAAGCGATCGAAAACGACCACGTCGGCTCGCTCATCTTCTGGGGTCCGCCCGGAAGCGGCAAAACCACGCTGGCGCGCTTGATAGCCCGTCAGACCAAAGGCCAGTTCGTACCGTTTTCGGCCGTATCCTCCGGTATCAAGCAGGTGAAGGAGGTTCTGTCCAAAGCGGGCGATTACTTCAGTCTTAGCGGCCGGCGTACCTACGTCTTCATAGACGAGATTCACCGCTTCAACAAGGCTCAGCAGGACGCCTTTTTGCCCTACGTCGAATCCGGGGACGTGGTCCTGTTGGGGGCGACAACTGAGAACCCGTCGTTTGAGGT
>JBDRES010000070.1:0-21704 GCA_043819515.1 bacterium | reverse complement strand
ACCCAGAATGGAGGAATACAATGCGCTGTCGAAAGGCACGCTCCTACCTATCAGCCTTCTGTCATGACGAGCTTGCCGGCCGTCGACGGCTGGCAGTGAGTGAGCATCTTTTGAAGTGCAATTCGTGTCGTGAGGAAGAGGTATTCTATCGTGAGATGTCTGCGGCCTCGGTCGAACTCGCCCCGCCGCCGCTGTCTGACGATTTTAATGCCAAGCTTCTCCATCGAATCGCTCATGAGCGTTTTGCCGAAACACGAAGCAAGGCTTACCTGCCCAAGTCGGCGCCGGTGATTGCTTGGGGTCGGCTGGCCCCGGTCCTGATCACGGCCTGTCTGGCGGTATTTGCTTTTATTTCGCTGGTACCCGGCGATGATGGCGGTTCGCCGTCTTTGGCTACCAGGAGTTCAGGGCTTGATGATTCCTACCTGACGGCGCAGCCTGATTCCAACCCCAACCTGACCGTCAGACTTAATTCTGATTGGTCGCTTGATCGCCAGTTGGCCCACGCTCAGCGGGCCGATCGGATTTCGAATGCGATTATCCCGGCCAGCAGCTTTGGCGGACGGCAACATCAGGGACCGCTCCATGCCCGACTGGCCGCCTCAGGGCAGCCGATCCCATACGTGATTCAACATTATCAGATGCGTCCGGTGCTCAAAACTTATGTGGCTCCCCGCTCGAATCCCGGACAGGAGGGCAGCAAGCCATACTAAACTTGTTAAATGTACTCCTCCCTGCCGCCAGAAAACTCACCACGCCATTGTTTCTGGCGGTCTTTTTTGCCAACCTCGCCGCTGCTTCCGATAGCTCATTGGCCGCTCTTGAAAGCAGCCTGAGCAGCCTGATCTATGATGCCTCGAATTCGGTGGTCACGGTGGAGGCCTCGCGAAATGTCCGGGGAGTTCCTTTCTCGGCGGGTGCGGGCGAGTCGGTCCAGCAACTGATTTCGTCCGGTGTCGTCGTGGATACCGGTGGATACATCGTTACCGCTGCTTCGTCGGTGGCCGGTTTCGACCATATCTTCATAAACTACCTGGCCAACCTGATACCGGCGCGACTGGTGGCCATCGATTATCAGACCGGACTGGCCTTGCTCAGGTCCGACCACCCAGCCGGCGTTCCGGCCGAGCTTTCCCACCAGCACGGATGCGCCGGCCAGATGGTGGTCGCTATCGGTAACTCGCTCGGCGTGCGCGCTTGCCCGTCGCTGGGGTTTTGTGCCGGCTTCCGGCCTGACGGACTCATGCATTTCACGACGACCATCACTCCCGGCAGCATCGGCGGCGGCGTGTTCGATCTCTCGGGGCGCCTGTTGGGGATGATCGTTGACGGTGTTGGTCAGGGAGATCTGGCCCAGGCGGCCATCGCTGTACCGGCCCACAAGCTACCCCTGATCGTTGCCTATCTGCGCAGTCGCGGCAACCGGCCGGCCGGGTATATAGGCATCACGACCGCCGACATTGAGGTTTCTCCCGGCCTCCAGATAAATCTGCCATACCGATTGGCCAATGCCGGCGCAAGCGAAAACCAGTTGATCGAGCGGGCTACAGTGGTAACCGAGGTGGTGGCCAACTCCTTCGCTAGTCAGGCCGGTTTGCTGCCCGGTGATTTGCTGTTTTCAGTGAATCGAGCCGCCATCCATTCGGCGTTGGAACTGATGGAAGTGGTGCGCCGCCAGATTCCCGGGAACACCATCGAGCTGGGTTTGTATCGTCAGAATCGTCCCTACATCATAGAAGTCAGGGTGGGGCAGAGGCAACTGGCGCCACCGGGGCGTTTCTCAGGGGCGGCCGATGTCGATTGGAGTGGTCAGACCAATGAGGATTCTCTACGCCGGGAACTCCAGACGTTGCGCCAGGCCATCGACGCCATCGAAAAACGTCTGAAGTAACTCAACCAACTGCCGAGTTTAGCGTTGCCATTTCGGGTCGGGCGCGATTAGTTTACGTCCGATGAGTTTCGACGACATATCACAGATATTCCGAGAGCAGCTTCGTGCTCTCCCTCCCGACAGCGGACGGCAAACGCGAACTCTGGCGTTGTTTTCGGCGGCGGTGGCGGTGGCTGATGAAGAGTGTCTGCGGGCGGTTTTGCAGTATGGTCAACGGCATGAAATGGGACGCGACTCTTTTTATGAAATCGTCCTGCAATCGTATCTGTTCCTCGGCTTCCCGCGCATGCTGGTGGCGGCCGAGGTACTTGGGGCTGTCTTTGGCAATCATCCCGAGCCAACCATGTTAACGGCCTACTCGGCGGCCGAGGGTGACGATTGGTTTGAGCGGGGTGTGGCCCTGTGTCGCCAAATCTACCGGCACAATTATGAACCCTTGAAGGAACGTGTAGAGGCCCTGGCGCCCGATGTTTTTCGCTGGATGATCAACGAAGGCTATGGCAAGGTACTGGCGCGTCCGGGACTCGGTCCGATTGATCGGGAGCTGGCTATCGTCGCCTGTTTAATCGTCGACGGCCGAGTCAGACAGCTTCACTCACACCTCAAGGGAGCCCTCAATGTCGGTTGCGCCCCGGAATTGTTGAGGCAAGTCATTGCCGACCTTGATCCCATTGCTCCCGACCTGTGCCGGACGGCCCGCGCTATTGTCGCACAAGAGGCGATCAACTGATGCCTCGCTGGTTGCGCCTTCTGCTCTGGGCGCTGGGCGCTATCGTCCTGGTGCTGGTGGCAGCCCACGTCTACATCTTCCATCTAGGTGGCCTGGAGCGAATCGTAAACGGCCAGATTGCTCGCTATCTGGAAGAGCCCTATGGCGTCTCGGCTCACGTCGGTCGCATCAGCGGCAGCCTCTACTCGGACATTACCGTCGAGGATATAGTTGTCAGCTACCGAGCCGACGGTCACGATTACACCCTGTTGAGACTCGCCCGGTTGTCGGCGGCATACAAACTGCGCGACTTGGTGAACAACAAATGGCAATTCGATTATCTAGTTTTGGACTCGGCCGCTGTCACCATAACTCAGAATTCCGAACAGGGCTGGATACTCCCCGGATCTGACCCGGGCTCCGACAAACAGAAGAAATCGGGGCCGGAATTTGGTGTCTCGGCGCTGACGCTCAACGATTGTTCGATCCGCATTCAACGACTCGACGACACTGTCAGTGTCGATCATCTGCATTCGCGGCTGGCTCTGCTGGCGATCGATGACACCTTCTCTCTGAACCTGGAGCGCCTGCGCTTTGACCTGGGCGGCGAGCGGCTGAGTCTGGACGCGGCCGGCGGCAAGGCTACTTTCGCCAACAACAGTCTGCTTGTCTCCGATCTGGCCCTCTCCTCGGACCGAACCAGGATTCGCCTCAGCGGAATGGCCGGTGTGAAGGACGGACTGAAGGGTCAGGTCGACTTCGCCATCGACAATCTGGATGTTGCCCAGGTGGCCGAGTATTTTGGTGCCAAGCTGCACGGTAACGTCGATCTTAACGGGTCGGTGACCTTTGGGGACGGTGCTATTTACGGCGAAGCAGACCTGGGCGGCCGGTTCATGATGGTGTCCCTGGAGAACCTGCATGGCGGTTTCCATTTCGAGGATCGGATCCTTGAGTTGGATACGCTCTATGGCACCATCCTTGGCGCCTGCGGCGTCGATGGGGCCGGGCTGGTCGACTTTGGAGCTCGTCCCGAGCGATATCAGCTTAGGGCCGATATCCGCAATTTCAACCTCCGTGCCCTGGTGCCGCACAGCTTCGACTCCGACCTGAGCGGACATATCGATTTGGCCGGGGAGTCCTTTCAAAACAAGGATCTGCGCTTGAATGTGGCCACCGAACTCTTTGAATCCAGCTTCGCCGATTATCCTTTGCAGTCGGCGGCAGGAACCATTATCGTCACGACCGATTCGATCTTCTTTGCCGATTCGTTCCTGGTTACGTACTACGAAAACTCCTTTTGTGTTGGCGGCGCCGTCGGGTACAGCGATTCGATGCATCTGGAGATATCGGCTGATTTGGCCAATCTCGATCGCTATCGCGGCAAACTGTTCATCGACCAGCCGGGGGGGCGTGCTCGGGCCGAGGCCACCCTGAGCGGCCTTACCGGCGATCCTGATCTCGATGGTGTGCTGGTGTCCGATTCAATTTGGATCTATGGTCTGTATGCCGACTCGATATGGAGTGAATTCCAATTGAAGGAGTTTCTCACCGGTCGTCGCGGCCAGGTACAGGTTCGTGCCTTTGGCGGCGAAGCCTGGTCGCTGCCCGTGGACAGTCTGCAGGCCGATCTAGCCATCGATTCCAATGTCATCGTCATCGAGGATTTTGCCTTTGCCAATCAGCACGCCGATCTCCGCGGATGCGCCGATTACCAATACTCAGCTTCAACCGTGGTCCTTTCCATCGATTCCTTCTGGGTGACGGCGTTTGGCAGCCGCTTCAGAAATCGTGGCGAGATGAGTGTCACTATCGACTCGGCCGGATTTCTGCTGGATCAGGTCATTCTGGGCAATGAGATATCGCAGCTGAATGTCAGCGGCCGGGTCAACTATGACGAAACCATGGACCTGCTGCTGAATGTCAGCCAGGTACCCATCGGCCCCTGGGTAAGGCTCTTTGAGACGCCCAGGGATATCGAGGGTCTGGTATCGGCCGATGCTCACGTCCAGGGTGGGCTCCTAAGGCCGGTTGTCGTGGTCGACGGCAGCATCGACTCGTTGAGATACCAGGGGTTGGTTCTGGGCGACCTATCGGCCGGGCTGGCTTACGCGGATCAACAGCTGCGGGTGGACAGTATCCAGGTGCTGTCGCGAGGCGGGCGGTATCGTGCGGAAGGTTTCCTGGCCGTGGACCTGGCTTTGACCAGGTCGGAAGCGATTGAACGCTTTCCCAATTCACCTATGGATATAGATATCACCGCCGAGGACACTCGCTTTGATCTGGTCTCGGTGATACTGCCCAGTGTCGAACAACTCGACGGCGACTTTTCGGCATCCTTCCGTCTGTCGGGTTCGCCCAACGACCCTCATCTGGAGGGAGGCGCCACCATCAAGAACGGCCGGCTGAAATACTTTGACATCGTCCAGCCGATCTTCACCGACTCGGCCGGCGTGACTATGGAGAATGACCGCATTAAGATCAACCGGATCGCAGCCTATGTGCTGGACAAGGACAAGAAGAATCGGAAGCGCTATGCCTTTGCCGGCGGCGAGATAGTGGTGCAAACGCTGGATAGCCTCTATTATGATATCGACGTTGAAATCCCCGAAGGATTGCCATTCACTTATGAGCTGGACGACATCCAGGGTCGGGTGAAGGGATACGCTCACATCAAGGGTGCCTCGCCGCCGACAGTATCAGGCGATTTGGAGCTGATCGACATGAAGTATCGCGTCAATTTCGCCGGCCCGGAAACGGGTTCGCCACTGATGGCTGCGCTGCTGGGTGAATCGACTTGGGATCTTGACGTCAATGTCCATATCCCCAACAGCTATTGGATCCAAAATGACGATATCAATGCCGAGTTTGCCGGGGACCTTAACCTCAAGCGGCATTCAGGGGAATATCAGTTCATAGGTGAAATGGAAATCATGCGCGGTCGTGGATTCTTGTTTGACAAGACCTTCCGGCTCGAACCGGAGGGTCGTGTCATCTTTGGCGAGGAAGAAGGATTGAACGCCCATCTGGACATCATCGGCCGTACGCGGGTGGCGGCAGTCAGCGCCGATCCGTTGGCCAGCGGAACCGATGTGCCGGAACAACTGGAGGTCGGCATCCATGTCACCGGCACCGTCGAGGTCCCGGAGATAAATCCGACCGACGACACCGAAATGTCCACCGAGGAACTACTGTTCCTCTTGGTAGCCAACCAGTATCAGGACGGTACCGTCAGTGCTTCCGGTCGGGTCGAGAATCGAATCTATGATATGGTCGGCTCACAAATTTCTCAAATTGGCGCACGGCGTTTGGGTCTGGAGACATTCGAAATAGATCCCTACTATTATGGCGGCGAACTTGATCCCTTGAACACGCGGGTGACGGTGGGCTTTTATACCGCCCCCAATTTGTACGTCTACGGACGGTCGGCGCTGTCGTTGCAAAGCGGTCAGGAGGTAGGCTTTGAATATCGCTTCAACCGCAACTGGCTGCTGGAAGGCAAGGGCGACGAAGAACAACGGTACCGCCTCAGCCTGAAGCTTCATTGGGAGTTTTGATGCGACGATTGGTTTTCTACAACCTGATACTGGGTTTGGCTCTCTTGAGCTCCATTGGGGCTGAGGAGCCCGACCGCTACCGGCGCCGGTGGCTCTACCAAAAACCTCCCATCAGCCGCATCAGCGTAGAAGGCAATCACTACTTCAGCGACAAGGATATCACCAAGCGCCTGTACTCACGTCGTCGATCACTCTGGAGTACTCTTAAGGCCGATCGCCGCACCAGAGTGCAGGCGGAATCACCCGGACGAGATACACTCGAAGTCAAGTACTTGTATATCACCAACGGCTTTCTGGGGGTTCGTGTCAACGAACAGATTGAAGTCGTCGAGCCCGACTCGTCGGCTCACGTCAGGGTGCTCATCGATGAGGGCACGCAATATACTTACGGCCCCACCAGCGTCAGCGGCGATTTTGAAGGATATTTTCGACATAGGTTTGAGAAGTTTGCGGCTTCTCTGGAGACGGGCAAGATCATTAACTACTTCCAGATGCGTGATGCCGTCTTTGAGATGAAGACCGTCCTGGCTAACAATGGCTATCCCTACGCCGCCGTTGATTATGTTTTGGACAGTGCCGGTGGCCGTACCGATTGCCCTATCGATTTCCAGATTCGCCCCGACTCCTTGGTCCACTTCGGAAAAGTCTCAATTACAGGTATCGGGCGCTATTCAGAAAAAACGGTTCGCCGCGAAAGCCGCATAGCAGAGTTTCAGATTTATCGGCGTGACGATATCATCGATACCAGGCGGCGATTGGTCGAGGCCGGGTATTTCAGCACTATGAATATCGCGCTTGATACTACCGGCGGTCGCCGCTACAATCCCGACGTCATTATCAGCGTCCGCGAACGCAAACCGGCCTATACAACATTCACCACCGGTATCGGACGTAGTGAGATTGCCGACGTTGAATGGGACCTTTCGGGAGGATTCGGAAAGCGTAATTTTCTGGGCTCGCGCCGTTACGATGTTTCGGCTTCGCTCAAGTTCGCTCCGGGTCGCAGTCGACCCCTGCTGGAACACCTCTATCGCATTCGTTACACCGAACCCTGGTTCCTTCAGATTCGCATGCCTTTGGTTCTGACCGCAGAGTGGGAGCCGGGAGTGCAGGACCCCGAGCTGAGTTATCGCGTCGAGAAATTCGGGATTTCCGTTTCCACTACCAAACGTTTGGGCCAGGAATACCGAGGCGAGCTGGGACTGCAATACGGAGCAGTTCGTATTTATGGCGTGCCTGCCGATGAAATCCAGGAAATCAAGAACGACGAAGGCCTCTCGGTGCGACGCAAGCTGTACCTGAGCCTAAGGCGCGACAGTCGCGATCATATCTTCATTCCCCGACGCGGTTCGGTGACCGATGTTAGTGCTGAATATTATGGCGGCTTTCTCGGAGGGGATGATTACTTCTACAAGCTGGGTTTTAGTTGGTCCAGCTACCAGGTCGTTTGGCCAGGATGGATCTCGGCTACGCGCATCAAGTCGGGCTGGGCGGCACCGTTCGGAAAATCAGATGCGGTCCATATTGACGATCGCTTCTATCTCGGCGGGGCCAATACCGTTCGCGGCTTCACTGTCAACACTCTGGGACCCACAGCCGAGGACGGGACCCTGCTTAAGTCAGATTTCATCGCTATCTTCAACCAGGAGTTCCGATGGCAGACCATCCAGGTGTTCCAGTTTGTACCCTTTCTCAAGGAGTTCCTGGGCCCGTGGCCCCTGTGGCAATCGGTCTTTTTTGACATGGGCAACGGCTTTAGGAACATCAATGACGCCAGCTGGCGACGCCTGGCTTACACTTACGGCGCCGGCATTCAAATCGTGTCGCCGGCCGGACCCATCCGGGTCGACTATGCCCGTCGGATCAAAACCCGGTACATAGACTTTGATTACCACTGGCACTTTACTATCTTATATGCGTTCTGATTGACAGGTCGCCGGCGACCCCTTTTGTCCCGAAGGCGGTTGGTTACCAGCAGAGGAATTGAGTTTATGGATCCAATATATCTTGATCACAACGCTACCACGCCGGTCGACCCGGCCGTAGTCGAGGCTATGAAACCGTTCCTGGGCGGGACTTTCGGCAACGCCAGTTCGGTGCATGGGTTTGGACGTGATGCCAAAGTGGCCCTCGAGAACGCTCGCGAGCAGGTCGCGGCCTTCATCAATTGCGAACCCTCGGAGGTGTACTTCACCTCAGGCGGAACCGAATCGGATAATTTGGCTGTTCTTGGCGCCGCCTACCAAAATCGCTCCCGCAAGAAGCATCTTATCGTTGGCTCCACCGAGCACCACGCCGTCCTGGAACCGGCCGAACACTTGCATCAAAACGAAGGATTCGGCCTGGACATTCTGGATGTCGACCGCGAGGGATTTGCCTCACCGGTGCGTCTGGCCGGACTCTTGCGCGAGGATACCTGTCTCGTTTCGGTGATGCACGCCAACAACGAAACCGGCACGATCCAGGATATCGACCAACTGGCATCCAAGGCCCGAGAGAAGGGAGTCCTTTTTCACACCGACGCCGTGCAATCGGTCGGGAAAGTGAAAGTCGATGTGCGGGCCATGGCCGTCGATATGCTCTCGCTGACCGGCCACAAGATCTACGGACCCAAGGGTACCGGCGCTCTGTTCATTCGTCAGGGCATCAAGATCGCGCCGTTGTTTTTCGGCGGCTCACACGAGAAGAAGCGCCGCCCCGGCACTGAGAATGTGGCCGGAGCGGTAGGGCTGGCCAAGACTCTGGAAATCGCCGCTCAACGTATGGAGAACGACAACAGCCGCCTGACCGAGCTGGCCGACAGTTTAATCGACCGCCTGCTAAAAGAAATCCCGGATTGTTTCTTTAACGGCTCACGCTTGTGTCGTGTGCCGCAGACAATCAACGTGTCTTTCCCGGGAGCCGAGGGGGAGTCGATTGTCTTGTCGTTGGATCTCAAGGGCATCGCCGTATCCTCCGGCTCGGCCTGCACTTCGGGTGCTGCCGAACCTTCGCATGTTCTCCGGGCCATGAAGGTGCCTGATCTAAACGGCCAAGGCGCTGTGCGCTTCTCGTTGGGACGCACTACCACCGGCGAGCAGCTCGATTATGTCATGCAGCAACTGCCTCCGATCATCGAGCGCCTGCGGGCGATGTCGCCGACCTACAATTCGAAGTAACCTGGCCAAAGTGACTCAAAAAACGACAAATGACTCCCGGGTACTGGTTGCGATGTCGGGCGGGGTCGACTCCTCGGTGGCGGCGTTGCTGCTTAGGCAGCAGGGCTATGAAATTGTCGGGGCTCACATGAAGCTGTGGGATTACGCCGAGGTAGGGGCCGACATTTATCGCGACGGTCGCTGCTGTTCGTTGGATTCAATCAATGACTGCCGGATGGTGTGTGATGACATCGGTGCACCCTTTTACACGCTCAACCTCTCTGATCGTTTTCGGGTCGACGTAATCGACGATTTTGTGGCCGAATACGAAGCCGGTCGTACCCCCAATCCCTGCATACGCTGTAACACCCTGGTCAAGTGGGATGCCTTCCTTTGCAAGGCGGCCATGCTGGACTGCGACTATATCGCTACCGGACACTATGCGATCATCGAGCCCGGCGGCGACATGAACACCTTGCGCAAAGGCATCGATGACACTCGCGATCAGTCGTACGTGCTGTGGGGCTTGTCGCAGGAGGCGCTGAGTCGCACTCTGATGCCGTTGGGGCGAATGACCAAAAGCGAAGTGCGCCGGATCGCCCGCGAGCATGGTTTGCGCACCGCCGAACGAAAAGAGTCGCGCGAGATTTGTTTTGTAGCCGATGACGACTACGGTCGGTTTTTGCGCGACTGGCGGGAAAAGCACAACCGGCCTGAAATACCGCCGGGGAAGATAGTCCACGAAGACGGCACAGTGCTCGGAACCCATTCGGGGACCGCGTTCTACACCGTCGGTCAGAGGCGCGGACTGGGGATCGCCCATCCCACGCCGCTTTATGTTCTTGACATCGACGCCGAAAACAACCGCGTCATCGTCGGTTCCGACGCCTCCCTTTTAAAGCGCGAAATGATGGTGGACAATGTCAATTGGACCAGCGGACCGGTCGATAGTGGTCAACTTGAGGCCACCGTCAAAATCAGATACCAGCACCCACCGGCGCCGGCTCAGCTACAGCGATTGTCGGACACCTCGGTCCGGGTTATTTTCGATCAGGCGCAGAGAGCCATCACTCCCGGCCAGTCGGCCGTCTTCTACGACGGCGACTTGGTCCTCGGCGGTGGGATAATCGTCTGAGGCCGGGTGACCTCGACCGTTGAGCAGGCATCCCGCATCTGTCACCATTGACAAAGCGATCTCAGTCTGCTTACTTGAGGTGTCAGAGTAGAATCGACATTTCCAAGGAGGACATAGTTATGCCACAAGCGAAGTTTCTGGGTCACTCTTGTGTGGCGGCAAGCGACGGCGATTTCAAGCTGATCATCGACCCCTTTCTGACCAACAATCCCCAGGCGACGGTCAAAGCGGAGGATATCGAAGTCGGCTGGGTGTTGGTTACGCATGGTCACGGGGATCACGTCGGTGATGCCATATCCATTGCCAAGCGAAACAACGCTACGATCATCGCTAATTTCGAATTGGCCAGCATGTGCGCCAAAGAAGGCGTCAACATCCACCCCATGCACATCGGCGGGCGCTTTGATTTTGACTTTGGCTGGGTGAAACTGACCATAGCCCATCACGGCGGCGGTCATGGCGATGATGCTTCGCGCTACACCGGTCCGCCGGTCGGCTTTCTGGTCAATATCGGCGGCAAGACCCTCTATCACCCGGGTGATACCGGCCTGTTTTACGACATGAAGCTGATCGGGGAAATGAACGCCATCGATTTGGCCTTTTTGCCGATTGGGGACAATTTCACTATGGGGGTGACTGACGCGGCCAAGGCGGTCGAGTTTCTGCGTCCCAGGAAAGTGGTGCCGTTCCACTACGGTACCTGGCCGGTCATCGACGGCAAACCGGAGGATTTTCAGGCCAAGGTAAAGAACTCCGAGGTGGTAATTCTCAGACCGGGAGAGACGGTCGAGTTTTAGCTACCTGGAGCAAAAACTACGGCGGTTGGATATGCTCCAGCCGCCGTTTTTATTTGCCCGATCATATCGTGATATATAAGGTATAAGCTTAGAAAGAGAGGATTCTAAGCGCGAGTGAAACGAACAAAAAAGATACTGCTGCGGACCGCCGCCATCACTACCGGGCTGGTGGCATTGGTCGTTGTCGGTCTGATGCTGTTCTTCCCGCTGGAGAAGGTGCAAACGCTCCTGGTGGAGCAAGCTACTCAGACGCTTAACCGGGAAGTCAAAGTCGGGAAGTTGGAATTGTCGTTGTGGGGCGGGCTGGGGGTCAAACTCAATCAGGTCAGTGTCGGCAACCCCCAAGGCTGGGACGGCGGGCAGATGCTTCTGGCCGACGCTGTTGATGCCAAGCTACGTCTTTGGCCGCTGATAAGCGGCGAGTACCGCGTCGATCGTCTGATTGTCGATCACCCGTATCTTACTCTCCACAAGCAACCCGACGGCGTTATCAACTATGCTTTGCGCGCCGTGGATCGTTCCCTGCCGGCGGATATTGCCCAAACGGTAACCGACGAAACCAAAACCGCCATGGCCGTGATCACCTTCGATCGGCTGGAGGTGAAACAGGGGGTTGTGGAGTATCGGGATGACTCGTCCGGAGTTGCTTTCACGGCGACCGGGCTCTCCCTCTCAACTACGCTGGAAAGCTCGCGGGCCAATCGCTATACTTCGCAGGGCGAAATCTCAATCGACAGCCTGCAGGTAACCTCGGAGTCGTTCGGCACTACCGTGGCGCTGACGGTGGAATACGAAGCTCAGTACAATCACGAAGCGCGAGAAGTAACCCTGACTCGTGCCGAAATCGGAATCAACGATCTCAACCTGAATCTGGATGGTTGGGCGCAACTGGCCCCGGACGGCTGGAACGTCCGTATGGACGCCAAGTCACAAGACGCCGGTATCGGTGATCTGTTGGCTCTGCTGCCGCCGGAGCGGCTGGCCAATATGGATGATCTCAATGTTGAAGGTCGTTTTGATTTCCAGGCGACAGTCGAACGTCAGGCTGAGCGCGAAGATCCGCTAAGTTACAGCGGCACGGCGGTTCTCAACGATCTGGTCGTATCCTCCGGCCTGGTACCAGGATCGCTACGCATCGGTCGCGCTTTGCTGGACTTCAAACCGGAGAACCTGCGGCTGAACATCGAGGATGGTACTTTCGAAGGCCGACCCCTGCGCGGCCATCTTATTATCGACAATTTTGACGACCCGATGTTGAACGGTGAGTTGGCCGGGACTCTTGATCTGGCTTTGGTGCAGCCGTTTTTGCCCCCGGAAGACCAACACCAATTGACCGGCCAGACAGATTTGGCCGTGAAATTCTCAGGGCCGGCCAACCGTCCTGACGAGATGCGTTTGTCTGGAAGCCTAAATCTCAGCGCCGGCACATACAAGAGCTTGCTGCTTCCCGAGCCGGTCACGGCCCTCGACATCGAAGCCATCTTCGACAACGACCTGATTCGTCTTGACCGCTTCCAGGCTGTGCTCCCGTCCGGGCAGATGAATTTCACCGGTCGGCTCTATAATCTTGTGCCGATGATGATGGCCGACAGTGGGATTGCCGCCGCCATGCCGCTGAATATAGACGGTAAAGTGGCGTGCAATCTCGACATGCACATTCTGAACGGGCTGCTGGCCGACGACACTTTGACTGCCCTGGCGGGGCTGATCGCCATCGAAGCCGAATTAGCCGGTGACCTGAAAGATTGGCGATCGCTTGATCCTCGGGGCCGGGTCACAGTGAAGGAGGGAGGTTATGCCAGTCCCGGATTGCCGGAGCCGATCAAAAGTCTCGAACTCGATATAGAGTTTACGGCCGACACTGCGCGCGTTAACAGCCTGAACCTACAGTTTCCTTCCAGTGATCTCAGTATGACCGGTAAAGTCATTCATCCCTGGCCATACTTGGTGCCGACCGACTCAGCTCATCTGACTTCAGCCCAAAAACCCTACATGACCTTTGCGCTGAAGTCGACACGGCTCGATGTTGATCGGCTTTTCCCCGAAATCGCTCCCGGCTCGGGCAATGAACGCGCGGCGCAGTCGGTCGATTCCCTGCCTCCGATGGTCCTGCCTCTGATCGATGGAATAGGCACGATGGCCATCGACACTCTCATCTACTGCCAGGTTGAATTCACCAACATAGCGGGAGATGTCGAGATAAGAGATCGCCGTGTAGTCTGTGACAAGGTGAGAGCCGCGGTGTACACCGGTACGGTCACCGGCAATACCGAAATCGACTTTGAGGACTTCGAAAATCCACACTACAAAGGCCAATTCCAGGCACAGCAAATCGAGGCCAATGACTTTGTGGATCGTTTCACAAAGTTCGGTGGCTATTTCTTTGGCAAGGTCAATTTTGATGGCACCTATGATGCCAGTGGCTGGGACGCGGAGCCGCTGCTGCAATCGCTCACTCTCTCTGGCGACATGCTCATGAATCAGGGGCAGGTGACCACCTCCGGGGCCGTCCACTCGGCCATCAGTACTCTGGCCGAAAAGGTTGGCGAGAGTTTCTCTGAAAACCAGACCCTCCGGAATCTATCGACCAAGGTACAAGTAATCAACGGTCGCGTTCACCTGAACGACCTGGTGACATCGCTGGGCGAGCTCGGTGATGTCACCTTGGCCGGATCGTACGGATTTGATGGATCCCTGGACTACGGCGGGTCCCTGCTGCTCTCGACGGCGTGGTCGGAGAAGCTCATGGCTCAGGGTGGTGTCGGCGGCGTCATCGGTCGTCTGTTTTCCGACTCCAAGACGGAGAGGATTCGGCTGCCGGTGAAAGTGTCCCGGACTATCGGCAACCCTCAAGTCGAATTGGATTACAACGCCTTGAGCAAGCAGGCGGGTGAGAAGTTGCTGGAAAAGGGAACCGGCCTCCTCGATAAGCTGCGCAAGAACTAGCCACCATCACCGGGCCGTGGCGTCCGATCTGGAGGTGACAGCTTGATCGACGCACCGCCCAGGGTTAGCTTATACAATTTGCGTTAAGGACGGCGATGACCTGGCTGACCAAACAAATTGGGACTTTCGCAGAGATCTTTTTTTACCTTATCCAGGCTGTCCACTGGACGATTCTGATAACTATCAGCGCCTATGCCATAGCGCTGGTGTTGGGATTGCTTTTGGGAGTGGCCCGGATCTGTCCCAACCGCTTCTTGCGCGGGCTGGCCTCGGTCTATGTCAACGTGGTTCGGGGGGTGCCGCTGCTGGTATTGATCTTCTTTTTCTACTTCGGCCTGGGCAAGATCATCAACCTTGATCGTTTTGTGGCCGGAGTGCTGGCGGTCGGCATTTGTTACGGTGCCTACACCGCCGAGCTCTTTCGCAATGCCATACAAGCGGTAGACTATGGCCAGCATGAGGCCGCCCAGTCGTTAGGTATGACCTACTGGCAGACACTTCGCCACATCATTTTGCCGCAGTCCATTCGTATGGTGGTGCCGCCGGCGGCCAACGAGTTCATCGCCTGCCTCAAAGACTCGTCCCTGGTTTCGATCATAGGTCTGCGCGAATTGACCCGGGCCGGACGCGAATACGCCAATCAGAATTTCCTGGATTTCCACACCTGGTTGGTGGTCGGGCTTATTTATCTGGGCATGACCTTGCTCCTCACGCGCCTAGTGAAGTACATCGAGAGACGGGTCAAGGTTCATGGTTATGGGGTGAGACGTGGCTCTTCTTGATATCGATAATGTTACCTGTCGATTTGGAGACATCCAAGCCGTAGTCGGTGTCTCACTCTCTGTCGACAAGGGGGAGACGGTGGTCATCATCGGACCCTCGGGCTCGGGCAAGTCGACGTTGCTGCGGTGTGTCAATGCTCTGGAGCGTATAGATTCCGGACGCATCACTATCGATGGCCTCGAGGTTGATCACCGGCACCGGATGATTCACAAAGTCCGTCAGGAGGTGGGCATGGTCTTTCAGCACTTCCACCTTTTTCCGCACTTGAACGTGCTGCAAAACGTAAACTTGGCTCAGATGGTCGTGCGCCACCGCCCCGGTGATCAGGCCGCCACGATCTCCAAAGCGTTGCTGGCCAAGGTTGGCTTGTCGGATAAACTAGAGGTGTATCCGGCTCGGCTTTCCGGAGGCCAAAAACAGCGAGTGGCCATTGCTCGGGCTCTGGCCATGAATCCCAAAATCATGCTTTTTGATGAAGTCACTTCGGCGTTGGATCCGGAGATGATCGGCGAGGTGTTGGGAGTGATGAGAGACCTGGCCCGTGAAGGCATGACAATGCTGGTCGTTACTCACGAGATCGGCTTTGCCCGAGAAGTGGCCGACCGGGTGGTGCTGCTTGATGAGGGCAAAGTGGTGGAGATCGGTCCTCCCCGGCAGATGTTCGAAAACCCTCAACAAGCTCGGACGCGCGAGTTTCTGGCCAAGGTACTGTGATGCTGTTGGCTGTGATCTGCTGCTGGTTATGGGTCTGCGCTCTGGGCCACGATCATGAACAGTTACCGGTGGTTGCAGACAAATTCGCCGCTCACTCACCGGTTGACGTTCGTTACGATCTTCACGCCAAGCTCGTTCCGGACAGCGGTTATGTCACCGGCATGCTTGATGCCGCTTTGTACAACCGGTCGGGGGAGACCATCGGCGAGTTTTTCATGGCCTGCGATACGGCGCTCAGAATCGACAGTGTGCTCTATCAGGGTGTCCCGATCGACGCCATAGCAGTCAGCGAAACGCCGGGTATTTTTCGGATCGTGCCGCTTCAGATAGTGCCGGCGGGGGAGACGACGCATTTTCTTTTTTCATTCCGAACGCCGCTTCCAAAAGGACCCAGATCCGCCAGAGGTTATGAGGTGCTGGAGAGTTGGTTTCCTCAATTGCTGCGATCGAGCGGCACTTCAGACGCTTCACATGACCATCCGATTGCGGCCGTAGACAACCGGGCTCGGTGCGATATCAGAGCTACCCTCGAAATCGACTCGGCCTACAGCCTGGTTGTTGCCGGCGAGTTGTTAAATGAGAAAGAACATATCGGTTTGGTTCGGGCTCCGGAGCCGGGAGAGATCCAAATTGATATCGTCGGTGCGCACCAGACCCTCTGGGGAGGCTTGAAATTCCGGCCAGCCTTTCCGTCGGGCAACAAGCGTTACTATGTGCGCCATCTGAACGCCACTGGCTTACCGCTGGTCATCGGTCGGAATTTGGTCCAGGACCGCTTGTGTGCGGAGGGACTGACGCTTGACCTGTTCCGCTCGCACGACATTGGTGATGATCAAGCCCGCGAGGTACTCCAAGAAGTCGAACCACTGCTGCACTCCTATCTGCAATTGCTGGGGCCGCCAAAAAATCCGAGTTGCCACGTTGTGATGGGTGGCGGCGCCATGGTGCGATCACTCGACCCGAGCCTGCTTGTGGTGGGGCGCTTTGGTTCCGGCGACTACTCTACGGTCCTGGAGGCCGTAGCGGCCCTGACCCGTCTGTGGCTCGGCTGCGTACCAGAGCACCACCCCTACGATGAAGCTGCCGTCACAACAGTCTTTGGGCGCTACCTCGCGCTGCAATACCTAGCGGGTTCCTCCAGGTATCACGGCATTGATCCCCAATGGACCGACGGGCCGACCGGAGGTGTACCAGACCAGCAAGTTGCCAATCGACTCTGCGCCATTCATGCCGCGTATTTTATCGTCGGCAGCACAGATTTCCGAAGAGCGGTCAAAACATGGATGTCCGACTCCGAGGGTAGCGACCCGCAACCTGTCAAGTTGGATTCTCTGCTGAATGAACCCCTGGCTCACGTGTGCGACAGTCTTTCTCTGGCCGCTTTGGCATCGGTCACACTCGATTTTGGGACGGAAGCAGCCTCTCCATCGAGCTGGCGTCTGTACAATCACGGTGACCTGGCTCTGCCGCTTGAGATTGCCTATGCGACCGGTTACGGCGATACGCTGGTTGACACCATCGCCTGCGATCAGATACCGTCGTCGGGGGATGTTGTGGACATCTCGCTGCCATCGGGCAAGAGGGTCTACACGGTGATAGTAGATCCATATTATCGATACAATGATCGGGATCGCCGCAACAATGTTTTGCAGTTGGTACCGACGCACCGGCGGCACTTCCCGCCCTTAAACGTGTTTCCTCTTTACAACACTCGATGAAATCACAGGAGTGATCTTTGCTGAAATCGCGCTCGCCTTTGATACACTGGATACCGGCCGTTGCTTCTCTATTGGTGGTTCTGTTTGCTCCCAACAGTCTCTTATCCCAGACCGACTATCCACCCATCTGGTGGGTTTTTGTTTCCGAGGGTGGGCGCTCCGACACACCGGTCGCTTTTTCTGAGCGTGCCATCGAACGCCGCCACCGCGCCGATCTGTCGCTGGACCAATATGACTATCCGATATCCGAAAGCGTTCTCGCCGAGATTGCCGGCACCGGGGTTGTCGTCAGGCATGCCTCGCGATGGTTGGGAGCGGTTTCGGTATATGCTGCACCTGGTCAGATTTCGAGGCTGCGCGGCTTGTCTTACGTGAAGGCCGTCAGACCGGTTGCCAAGTGGCGGACGTCTGACCGTGTCTTCGAGGTCGAACCCAAATCGCCGCCGTCGGATCGTGCCGTCGACGACTCACAATACGGTCTGTCGCTGACTCAAAATCAGTTCATCCGTAGTCAGCGTATTCACGAGGCCGGTCATCATGGTGAGGGTGTTCTGATTGCCATGCTTGACACCGGCTTTGACATCGAGCATCAGGCCTTCGACAGCGTCCGCTCTCGAATCGTGGCGACCTGGGATTTCATCAATGGCGCCGCCGCCGTCAACGGTCTTGACTGCCCGGACGGAAATCGCCAAAACAGCCATGGCACGATTGTCTGGAGTGTCATCGCCGGCTATGTCCCGGATACTCTTATCGGTGTTGCCTATGGGGCCGACTTTGCTCTGGCGAAAACCGAAATCACCTGCGACGGTACCGAAATCAGATTGGAAGAGGACAACTGGATTGCCGCCGTCGAGTGGGCCGATTCGCTGGGCGCCGATTTGGTCAGCACTTCTTTGGGTTACTGGAAGTGGGACGACGATGACAACTATGTCCTGGCCGATCTCAATGGCGATTCGGCGCTGATCACGCGCGCGGCCGATATGGCGGCGGCCAAGAATATGCTGGTCATTACCTCTGCCGGCAACGAACGCGGCGATGTCGATTGGGGCAAGATTACTTTTCCATCCGACGGCGACAGCGTTATCGCCGTCGGGGCAGTCACCCGGGATTCTTCTCTGGCCGGTTTCTCTTCGCCCGGTCCCTCGGCCGATGGTCGCATCAAGCCGGACATCGCCACGCTCGGCTCCGGCGTATACGGCGCCACCGCCGAACCCTATCGTGGCTACGGCTACTCCAGCGGGACATCGTTGGCGGCGCCCCTGGTGGCCGGTGGAGCGGCCCTGGTTTTGCAGCAGAACCCAAACATGACCGCCGCCGAGTTGGCCGACCGCATTCGCAACACCGGCAGTATGGCCGATGCTCCCGACAACGACTTTGGCTACGGACTCTTCGATGCCTACAAAGCCGCCGACTTTGTTCGCTTAGAGCCGGTACCACTCATCCAGGTCAAGTTGGAAGGTCCACCCGATACGACCCGGCTACGTACTCAGGGTGGTGCCAGCGTTATCCCGCAGTTGTACGCCCTTGATCCACCCGACTGGGTGGAGCTGGTTGATCTGTCTGACGGTACCGGGATCCTGATTGTTACGCCCGATGCCTCCGCCCCGAACAGGCTCGATCTCGCGATTGTCGCCGATGCCGGCTTCACGGCCGACACTGTCCAGGCCGCGATAGAAACCTACGGCCAGTCAGATGATCCGATTCTGATCGGCCCCAATCCGTTCAGCGATTCCCTTTGTATTCACCTTAGTCCCCAGGCAGGCCGGTTCGTATCTGCCACCATCTTTAGTGTCTCCGGCGAGAAAATATGGGAATCTGTCAACCAATCCGGCCAAGCTGCCGATGAACTAGGGAGATGGATAACGGTGCCTTGGGATGGTACAAATCAGCACGGACGAGCGGTTTCTCCGGGCGTTTACCTGGTTTATGTCGAAACGACCAACCATCGCACCAGAGTGAAGTTATTGAAAAAAGACTAAAACAGTAGCCAATGATATCCCGCACAACCAACCGCACCACCAGGTTTCACCGTTGTGCGGTCTGCAAGATCGACCTCAAAGGGCGCTTTGTCTTTGTTGATGACGTTGTCGAGCATCTTCTGGGATATACCAAAGAAGACCTCTTTGGACGCTCGATTCTCGATTTTCTAACCCAGGACTCCAAAGCTCTTACTGTCGAGCTGTTGTCACAACGCAATCACTATGAGACGTTTTTCGACAGCACTGAATTTACCCTCATAGGCGCCGGCGGTCAGCCGATCACCGCTTCGGCTGTAGTCAGTCTCAATTTTATCGCCGGCAATCCGGCCAATTTCCAGATCATACTGGACAAACGCGCGGCGGTTACCAAATCGCCCTCGCTCCAGGATAATCGTTTGCCGATCGGAGAACTCGTGTCGGATCTGCTTGCGCTGGAGACACCATCCGATCTGAAGCCGATGCTGGCTTCCCTTCGAGAATACACAGGCGCTGCGGCCGCGTACTTGTACGTGATTGGGGATGGTTCGATCGAGCCGCGTTGCGGCGCTTGCCGGGACGAGACTATTGGGTCTGCTCTGGCCGCCATCCCCCCGGCAACTGATTTGCATCGGAGAGTGGCGGAGACCGGTAGTGAGTATTCCTTTGCCGACCAGGATGCCGTGCGCCGGGCCATTGAGGCCGATGGTGCGGCACCGCATGAATTCGTACGAAGCTTGGATCTGGCTACCGGTCATCAGTATCTGCTGCGCATGACCTTTGATCCCGATCTGGCTCCCGACCAAGCCCGTGAGGCGGTCGAGCGGGCCGGATTTGCTCTGGCCCTGGCGCAGAGACTCCTGTCCCGTTCGACAACGCACCAAAGCAGTTCGGACCTGGACGTCCAGTTCACGATAGGATTTCTCGATCACATCGGCATCGGCGCGGCGCTGACTGATGCCTTGGGGACATTGGTTGGATACAACCGCTCATTGCTGGCCATGTTGCAGGTCGATGAGCTGGGCGACAGTCTTGGTGTCATGGCCGAGTTGTTGCAAAACCACAATGACACCGAGGCACTCAGGATCCTGAGCCTGATCGAGGACCGGCCGCCGGCGGTCACCGGCGATGCGAGTAGCCAAATCAACCTACCCTCGGGCGATATGGCCCGGATGATGTTGGTGCGGTTGTCAGACACGCCCCAGGACCTGACCAGTTGTCTGGTTATGGTACCCTCCGCCGGGTGTGCGGAACCGGACGACAATGTCCCGGATCCGTTTTGGTCGGAGGTGTATGATACCGTAAAGCTTGAAGTCACCGGCCTGCGTTCCGGGCTCCAGAACCTATCTCATGCCGTCAGCGGTCAGCTTGGTAAGCAGCAAGATGAGGTGCTGGGCCGGCTACGGCAGGACAGCGACCGACTCAAGCGAGTTCTGGATGATCTCAGCCTGATAGCCACCGACACCGGGGAGGCCGAACACCTTCTGGTGGACATGAACCTCCTGGCGCGGGAGATTCTGCAGGAACTGAGCCCCTGGCATCCTGAAGTCAACGTCAGGTGGCAATACAATGGTCCGTCCAAAGTAGTAGCCGACCTAGAATTGGTGCGCCGCCTGATGCAAATATGCCTGTCGAATTGTCTAAGATTCTGCCGTAATTATCAATGTGAAATCCAGATTGAAGCGGTTCAGGATGACAATTTCCTGAAGATCAACATATCCGACGACGGTTTGGGCATTCCAAAAGAGTATCAGGCCAGAGTTTTCGACGCTGGTTTCCAGGTGCCCCGGCGCGGTGGACGACAACATCCCGGGGCCGGAACCGGTCTCACCCTGGCGCGGCGCCTGTTGCGGCAACGCGGCGGACGCATATCGGTCAGCAGTGCGACTGGTCAAGGCACCCGCGTCAGCCTTATCTTGGCGCTCGGTCCTCACTGACGCTGCCCCAAGCCCGAGATCACAACTGCAAAATCGACGCTGTCTCCCTAGGCTTTTTGGTGAGTTCGTTAAGTTGTTGCAGGACCGCAAATTGTATGATTTCAGTTGACTTTCGGTGGTGAAGCTCTATTTTGACCCCGTTTTCTGACAGGCAGACATATGAACTCAATGACCGGATTCGGCAAAGCCGAGCAAAAAACAAAAGTCGGCGGATTCGCGGTGGAGATATCCAGCGTCAACAACCGCTTTCTGGAAGTCCAGGTGCGCTACCCGCGTCAGTTTTCGGCTTTGGAGCCTCAGTTACGCGAGCTGGTGGGCCAGCATGTGGCCCGCGGTAAGCTTACCGTGCATGTGAATTTTGAGGAGCCGATGGGATCGTCGCGGCGTTACCCTATTAATGAGGGGGCGCTGAAGCGGTATCATCA